>NZ_VPBM01000008.1:0-194892 GCF_013418745.1 Acinetobacter sp. YH12126
CTTCCCGAACTCAGAAGTGAAACCTCTTAGCGCTGATGGTAGTGTGGGGTTACCCATGTGAGAGTAAGTCATCGCCAGCTCATTATTCGAAACACCCCCTGACTCGTGCAGGGGGTGTTTTTTTATGTGGGGAAAAAGGGAGGGAAGGGGGAGAAAATAAAGAATTCTTCATTCATTTTTATGTGATTTTTAAATTAAAGGCAGAAAGGCGTATACTATCCTCGTCATTGATGGAAAGCTCATGTCTGATTTAGCCTCAAATTCTCCATATATTGAATATGGCACACGGCCATTTCTTGCCATTTTATTTTCTTTATTCTTAGCTGGCTTCGCAATTTTTACATCGTTGTATTGTGTACAACCGATGATGCCCATCCTTGCGGATTATTTTCATGTCAGTCCGACACATAGCAGTTTCCCTTTATCTTTTTCTACTATTGCTTTAGCAATAGGACTACTTTTCACTGGTTTAATTTCAGATCGATTCGGCCGCAAGCCTGTGATGGTCACCGCTTTATTTTTGGCGGCGTCACTTTTAATAATCAGTTCCATATTTCCACTTTGGGAAATATTTTTACTGAATCGCGTGCTGATCGGATTAAGTGTTAGCGGTGTAGCTGCTGTTGCAATGACTTATATTGGAGAGGAAATTGCGCAAAAAGATATAGGCTTTGCAATGGGCCTGTATATTTCAGGTACCGCAATAGGCGGAATGGGTGGTCGTCTCATTGCAGGGGTATTGATTGACTATATTAGTTGGCAAAATGCTATGATTATTATCGGTATCATTAATCTATGTATAGCCACAGCGTTCTTTTTATTACTTCCAGCATCTCAACATTTTCAAGCTTATCCCATTCGTTTCAACCGATTTTATGAATCTTTCGTTAAAAATTTAGTAGATCCTAAGCTTAGAATCTTATTCCTTCAAGGTTTTATCCTCATGGGATGTTTTGTCTCTATATTTAATTATATGAGCTACCACCTATTAGAAGAACCTTATCAACTTTCTCAAACTTGGATTGGGCTAATCTCCATAGCATATTTGGCAGGAATATATAGTTCACCTCGTGCTGCAAGTTGGGGAAAACGCTTTGGACGGGCAAAAGTTTTACCTGCGATGCTGATCATGATGTTGTTGGGGCTGTTGATTATACTCATTCCGGCATTTTGGTCAGTCATTTTGGGGCTGATTGTATTCACTTTCGCTTTTTTTGCAGCGCATTCCACTGCGAGTAGTTGGGTTTCGGTTCAATCTCTGCAGTACCGTGCCGTAGGTTCATCGCTGTATTTATTTTGCTACTATTTAGGTTCTAGTATCTTGGGTAGTAGTAGTGGTTTGGTTTGGGAAATGTCTGGTTGGATGGGGTTGACGAGCTTTATTGCTGTTATTTTGATGATCGGTTTATTTTTAGCAATAAAATTGAATAAATTAAAATAGGAATATGTGAATAAGCTATTATTTAATATTCGTTTTACATCTATTTTTTAATATAAATAACACTATAAAAATGGCTGAATTTACTATTTTTATGATTATACAACTTTGGTCTAATATTTCTTTTGAAAGGTGCCTCATAATAATGAAACGCATCAAAATATAATAAATAAAATATTTTTGGTTATCATTTTTTAAAATATAATATATTTTCAAGTTTTTGATATTTATAATTTATATGTATTTTTCGTATTTTTTTTTCATTTATTTTTAGTTGGAATTATATATAGATCATCATTGGTTTTAAAATGAAGGTGATTATGAGAAATATAACTATTTTAATGATGGCTTTGGTTTTTATCTTAATCTCAGCTTATGCAAATACCACGAATTTAGGGACAGCAGGTGCAGAGCGTAAACAGTTTTTTTATCGTTCCTCAAAAGTTATTAACTAAACAGGCAGATAGAACCTATCAACAATTTATTCATCAAGCGAAAAACAAGCAACTTTTGATCATAGATCCGAAATTGGATCAAATTTTAAATAAACTTAAGCAAAATGCGGAGTTTTACCGCCATGGTTCGAGTCAATGGGATTGGCAAGTCAGTGGGAATCTCAATAAAGATTTAAATGCACATGGTTTCCCGAGTGGGAAAATTGTCATTAACACGGGTTTGTATAGGAGTTTAAAGCTGACTGAAGATGAATTGGCATTTGTGATGGCGCATGAAATGGCACATGCTCTGCGTGATCATCATCGTGAGAAGATTTCCCTGCTGTTTGTAAGTCAGGTGGCGATGATTTCTTCAACTGCGGGTATCGGTACGCTTGCTACTGCGGCCAGTAGTGTGACTGGGCAAGCGGTTTTTCTGCCTAAAGTTTCAAAATTTGAACTAGAAGCTGATGTCCTTGCACTTGATCTGATGTCGAAAGCGGGCTTTGACCCAAATGCAGCATTGAGTTTTTGGCAAAAATATCAGCAGGAAACGACACGCCGTCAAATGCTTGATGTAAAACCATTGATGACTAAAGACAGTATAGATAAGCGTAAGATTTATATTGAAAAATATTTACCTGAAATGCACATTCAATTTCAACAGGCGCAGGCTTTAATGTTGAATAAAATGCGATAACTCATGGCACATTCTAGGTTGATTTAAACTAAAGCAAAGTTACAACTGATTTATTTAAATCTTGTTTTAAAGTCGATGCTTTAGCACTATTACATCTGATGTCTATATAAAACAATTCAATGATTCTGTAGCTATTGTATAAATTATAATCAAGCATGATGAATGGAATTCATGGTAAAATGATCGGCTTTCATCTTCTTTGATCTTTTTTCAGATCATTCCATCTGCCAGCCGAGAATTGCTAGCCATGTCTACTGCTTATACTATGCAGACTGCGCCAAAAGCGTTGTTTGATTACGACAAATATTGGGCGTCTTGTTTTGACCCTGCGCCATTTTTGCCGATGTCACGCGAAGAAATGGATCAACTCGGTTGGGACAGCTGCGACTTTATTTTGGTTTGTGGTGATGCATATATTGATCATCCATCATTCTGTTCAGGCATTATCGGCCGTACCCTTGAAGCACAAGGTTTCCGTGTCGGGATTATTGCTCAGCCAGACTGGACCAATGTAGAAGCCTTCCGTGTATTGGGTAAACCAAATATTGCTTGGGGCGTGACTGCCGGCAACATGGATTCGATGATCAACCGTTATACGGCAGACCGTAAAATCCGTTCGGATGATGCATATTCTCCGGATAATCAACCGAATAAACGTCCAGACCGTGCAGCAACGGTATATTGCCAACGTGTGCGTGAAGCTTATCCAGATGTGCCTGTATTATTGGGCGGTATTGAAGCCTCACTGCGCCGTATTGCACATTATGATTATTGGTCAGACAAAGTCCGCCGTTCAGTATTGATGGACTCGAAAGCCGATCTATTGATGTATGGTAATGGTGAACGTTCAATCACGGAAATCATGCATCGTTTGGCCCGCGGTGAAAAAATCCAAGAGATTACGGATGTCCGCGGTACAGCATTTATTGTGAATAAAAATAACCGGGCTTCAAAAGCGAAGTTTGTTGAAATTGCATCGAATGATGTCGATGCGATTGGCCGTGTCGATCCGATCATTAACCCGTACGTGATGACTGAAGACCTTGAAGGCTGTGAAATCGAGAAAGGCAAAGACAGCGTTACGCAATATCAGGGCTTCCAAAAAGAGGCGGTAGCAAATCCGATTGTTCGTGAAGGCGATAATTTAGACGCCGACACGCAAATCGTGCAGCTGCAACCTGCATCAAAAGCCATTAAGCATAAATTGCCGCCGCGTGAATTGGCGGTGATTCGTTTGCCTGCCTATGAAGATGTGGCGAATGATCCTGTGCTGTATGCACATGCCAACCGTATTTTGCATTTGGAAACCAATCCGGGCAATGCGCGCGCGATGGTACAAAAGCATGGTGAACGTGATGTCTGGTTAAATCCACCACCGATTCCATTGACGACGGAAGAGATGGACTACGTGTTTGATTTACCCTATGCACGTCTGCCACATCCTGCGTATGGTGAAGCGCGTTTTCCTGCCTTTGACATGATTAAGTTCTCTGTGAACATTATGCGCGGCTGTTTTGGCGGCTGTACCTTCTGCTCAATTACAGAGCATGAAGGGCGTATCATCCAAAACCGTTCTGAAGAATCGATTTTGCGTGAAGTTGAAAAAATTCGTGATACCGCACCGGGCTTTACTGGGATCATTTCTGACTTAGGCGGCCCAACGGCCAATATGTACCGTTTGGCATGTAAAGATCCTGAGATTGAAAAGAACTGCCGTAAGCCGTCGTGTGTATTCCCAGGTGTATGTCAAAACTTGCACACCGATCATGCGCCTTTAACCCAGTTATACCGTAAAGCACGTTCATTGCCGGGGATTAAAAAGATTCTGATCGGTTCTGGTTTACGCTATGACCTTGCGGTGTTAAACCCAGAATATGTCAAAGAATTGGTGACACATCACGTTGGCGGTTACCTGAAGATTGCGCCAGAACATACCGAAAAAGGTCCATTATCGAAGATGATGAAACCGGGGATCGGGACCTATGACCGTTTCAAACAAATGTTTGATCGTTTCAGTAAGGAAGCAGGGAAGGAGCAGTATCTCATTCCTTACTTTATCGCAGCGCATCCGGGTACGACTGACTATGACATGATGAACTTGGCGATTTGGCTGAAGAAAAATGGTTTCCGTGCCGATCAGGTGCAAACCTTTTATCCATCACCAATGGCGACCGCAACAACCATGTACTACACCGGTAAAAACCCGCTGGCTAAAGTGGCGCGTTATACCGAAAATGTCGATATCGTGAAAGGTGAAAAACGCCGCCGTTTACATAAAGCCTTCTTGCGTTACCATGATCCAAATAACTGGCCATTGCTGCGTGAAGCGCTCAAAGAAATGGGCCGTCAGGATCTGATTGGCAACTCAAAACAGCATTTGATTCCGACGTATCAACCGGCTGGCAGTGCTGAGGGTAAATACCAATCTGCACGTAAAAAGAACTCAAGCATTGCGGGTGATTCACAAAAACGTACAGGCGAACAAGGTAATCGGACTAAGGCTGCTCAATCGCGTCCTTCAAACACCAAGAAGCGTCCTGAGCGCGGTCAAATCTTGACGCAGCATACTGGTCTGCCGCCGCGTGAAACGGGTGATGCGAAAAAACCTTTTGGCGGTCCGAAACCCAAAGGAAAATCGAAGCCTAAATCACGCGCTTAAAATGATTAAATAAAAAAAGACACTTCGGTGTCTTTTTTTATGGGTGTTATGCTCGGCAGCATAAGAAAGTTTGCATTTTTATATGCTGTTACAAGCTCAATGCCATATGTGTGTCGGTTATCTCAATGAAATACGAGCAAAATTTGACAGCTTATCGGAATTGTCAGACAGTGAGAGGAAATGCACTTGCTGTCGTTTTAGCGAATGATCTAAAGTATCAATATATAGCAATGGATGCTATTACTCTGAACGAAGTGGCATGTGATGTTTGACGCTTTAAGTTTGCAACTTTTTGTCAGTTTAAATACGTATTGTGTGAAAGTTAGAGTTATTTTTTTTAATAGGAAATTAAAAAAATAATACTGGTTGTATACTTCGTATTCATAAGAAGTATGTCAAAAACCAAAAATATAAGAAATATAAAGGATTATGAGATGACTATATACATAGTAATAGGGAGTATTTTACTCTTCTGTGTGCTCATAATGGCTTGGAAAAGTTTAGAAGGTGATTCTAAGCAACAAGATAGCGCATTGAAACAACGTGCTATTTTCAACATTAATGAGCAATTAACCTACACGCGTTTAAAAGAAATTTTGCCTAAGCATACAATCCTTGCGCATGTGTCTTTTGATGCACTGTTGACCACGAAATATTATCGGACGCGGAACAAGTATCGAAATATGGTGGCGGACTTTGTCGTCCTCGATGAACAGCACCAAATCTTAGCGATCGTCGCTTTAGATGATCCAATGGTACTCAAACGGATGCAGCAGTCGCAATATCAAGATGCTTTGCTCGCTTTGGCAGGCTATCGTGTCATTCGTTATGATGATGTGCCTGAGTACGTTCAATTACGTGAAGATTTCTTAAATGAGCAGCGTGTACAAGCGCCATTTGTACCGGTTAATGATTTGAAAAAATATCATTTATATTCAGATTTGGAACGTAAAAAGATCAAAATTATTGGATCTTAGGGATTCAAAGAGCAAAGCCTTTTGCAAAAAAAAGCGTGTCTTTAGACATGCTTTTTTTTAATGGTTATTTAGGCTTAATGATTATTCAGGCTTAACGGCTACGACGGTTAATTCTACCAGTACACGCGGGTCGTATAATTTGGCTTCAACACAAGTTCTGGGTAATGCTTCAATGTCTGACACCCACGCATCCCATACCTCATTGAATGCGGCATAATCCTGTTCAATATCTTTCAGATAAATGGTCACTGACATAATCTGGCTTTTATCTGTACCGGCATCTGCAAGAAATTGATCAATGATCTCAAATGTTTGCTGTGTTTGTCCTTTGATGTCTAAATCAAGGTCTGTTGCCAATTGACCTGCTAAATGGATCAATTGACCGGAAATAGCGATTTCGGAAAAGCGTTTTGAAACATGCAGGCGTTGGATGGTCATGCGAAATATCCTGAAAGCAAAAAGGTCACTTAATCTTGAGTTTTAGGCATTGTAGTTGCAACCAAAGCCGTCAATAAACAGCCGACAGCAAGGTAGATTGCCACATAATGCCATGAACCATCACCCCAAATCACCAAAGCTGCTGCAATCATTGGGGTAAAGCCACCACCGATAATACTGGCTACTTGATAGCCGACACCTGCGCCACTGTAGCGATAGGCGGTACCAAACAAGGAGGTAAAAATCGGCTGGTGTACACTCACCACCATATCATGGGCAATATTGGCAAGGAAAATCGCACCGACAATAATCAACCAAGTATTTTGAGCATCAAGGGCCATAAAGAATGGAAAGGCAGAAAGCGCACCAATTAAGCCACCCAATACACACATCTTACGATGATCAAATCGATCTGCTAACCACGCAAAGAGGGGAATGCTGAAGCAGCTAATTGCACCAACCATTAAGGTGATATTCAGGAAGAACTGTTTGTCCATGCCCAATTGAGCGGTGGAATAATTCAGTGCAAAGTTCGTCACCAAATACATGGTGAGTAACTCGGTCAGGCGCAGCGCAATAATGTAGAAAAAGGCTTTTGGGTGTTGGCTAATCGCTTGCAGAATCGGTAATTTTTGTGGCGTTTGTTGAGCTTTGACCACATGGTCGACAAATTCTTGTGATTCGTCTTGATCACGTCGAATCCACATCGCGATAGCCAGCAAGACAATACTGGCAATAAAGGGAATTCGCCATGCCCAATCAGCAAAAGCATCTTCACCCAAAGTGGCAATAATCAACGACACAGCGCCTGTTGCCAGAACGAGTCCGACGCCATAGCCAATTTGTACACCACTGCTGTAAAAGGCTTTTTTGCCTTTCGGGGCATTTTCCACGGCCATCAGGGCAGCGCCGCCCCATTCACCACCGACGGCAAAACCTTGTATTGCCCGAAGTGTTACGAGCAGGATCGGGGCCAACCAACCGATGGCCGCAAAATTGGGTAATAAACCGATACCGACCGTCGAAATCCCCATCAGGATGACGGTGAGCACCAACATTTTTTTCCGACCCAGCTTGTCACCAAAATGTCCAAACACAATGCCGCCTAAGGGGCGGAACAGGAAGCCGACGCCAAAGGTCGCCAAGGCTGCCAAGGTTCCCATATTGTTGCCAATACTGGGGAAAAACTGATCTTTGAAAATGAGTGCGGCAACAATGCCATAAAGTAAAAAATCGTACCAATCGACTACGGCACCAATGAAGCTACTTAATGCGGCTTTACGCGCACGTTGTTCTTGATTTTGTGAAATATTTTGAGGATTTGGAGCAGATTTTGCAGAAGGCATACAGCGGGGTATTCCATGATTGACAACAGAGTTGCCCTGTAATATTCGGATTTGATCGTCACGCCAATCACAGGACAGCATGCTGAAAGTAAAGGTGATTTTCAGCATCTCAGCGCATACACGGATAATGTAGTGCGCTGATAGAGTACTCTAATTTTAGGCTTTGTGAATAGCAAATTGCTTTAATTTTGTTCTTCTGCCTAAATCTTAAGCAAATACGATCTTCTTGAAGTTTTTAGAGCAGCGAAAGTTGTGCTTCTTGGTTTTGCGCACTTAATTGATAGACCCCTATGCCAATCAGGCGAAATTGATCTTCCTCAGAAATATGCATTTCATGCAGTAATTGCTGTAACACCTGCGCAAGGTCTTCACGATTATTCAGCGATGTTTTAAAACTCTTACTGTGCTGTAGCACTTGGAAATTTTTGAGTTTTAATTTGGCCGATACACCGCGCGCGCTTAACTGCTTTTTTTCTAAACTAGACCAGACTTGGTCAATCAGTTTGGGCCAATAGGGCTGACATTGGCTCAATGTGAGATCATCATCAAAAGTGGTTTCTTTGGAAATCTGTTGACGTTCACGGCTAGATTGGACCGGTCGTTCATCAATGCCTTGTGCATACAGATAGAGTTGTCGTCCATATTTACCGAAATGATGAATCAGAACGGCTTCTTCAATTTGTTGTAAATCACCTAATGTATTGAGTTGCATGGCTTTTAATTTTTCTTGAGTCACTTTTCCCACACCAGGAATTTTTTTCAGTGCCAAGTCATGGATGAAATGCAGAACTTGTGATGGTTTGATAATACAAATGCCATTGGGTTTGTTCCAATCAGAAGCGACTTTAGCCAAAAATTTATTGGGCGCGACACCTGCAGAGGCAGTTAAACCAGTGCTTTGTAAAATCTCTGCCTGAATTCGCATAGCGACTTCAGTGGCACTCGGAATGTGTTGTAAATTTTCTGTGACATCCAAATAAGCTTCGTCTAAAGATAGTGGTTCAATCAGCGAGGTATAGCGTTGAAAAATGGCATGAATTTGCGCCGAAACGGCACGATATTTTTCAAAATTAGGTTCGATCACCACGACTTGTGGGCAGAGTTTACGGGCCTGTGCCATCGACATCGCAGAACGTAAACCAAATTCACGTGCAGGATAGGACGCGGCACAGATGACCGCACGAGGGTGATGTGAAGACACAACAACAGGAAGCTGTTTGAGTTCTGGGCGTTCCCGCAGCTCTACTGATGCAAAGAATGCATCCATGTCGATATGTATGATTTTCCTCATGCCTAGATAAATCAGTGCCTAAAAATTGAATTTCAGTATCGCACAGTCAATCCAGCGCTTTCCTCAATTTTTTAACTCGAACGACACAGGTTGACTGAGTAAAACCACCTTGGTGTTTTGAGCTGCTGCCGACTGTATCAATAGATTTAGGCTTTGAGGAGTGTCATCGGCAAAGCGAGGTAAAAATTCGAGCTCTGGATTCAGTGGTTTGAAAAAATTATCCCAATGAATTGGAATCACGGTGCTGGGTTGAAGGGTCGCTAAGGTTTCTTTGAAATATTGCTGTTGAAACGCTGGCGTTTGCTTGGAAAGCTGGGCGATGCCTAAAAATAAGGTATCGACTTTTAGTTCTTGCAACTGTTTGGGCACAGCACCCGTACTGGCTTTGACTAAACTGTAATGCGGCCCATGTTGGATGAGATAGTCATATGATCCACCTTCTTTAAACTGACTAAAATGTGCAGGGAGTTGCAGTGGCTGCGAAATTTGTTCCCCCAAATCATCATTAACGGCTGTTGGCGGAGTATGTTGCGAGGGGATCGCAGTAATGGTGAATTTACCGATTTGCATCGGCTGCCAAGCTTGAACTTCGTGCAATTGTGATTCAGCGATTGGCATTGCCCGTGCGATATTTAAGGTGCTTTTAGAGCCGACAATCATGGCCTTGGGGAGCTGGTGGGCCAACATTGGAATATCGAGCGCATGATCATAATGTGAATGAGTCACGAAAATAGCACGAGTGCGTTTTAAGTCGTATTGGTCGATATAGTTGTGTAATAAAGGCTGATCACTTTGAATCTGAGTGAATATGGTCTGACTGAGCGATGGCCGACTAAAAAAGCCATCGATGAGGACTTGCTCTTGGCCATCGTCAAACAGTAAGGTCGAAACGCCAAAGAACTTTACGTGATAGGGCGCCGCTGAGTGAGTATCTGTAGTGCTTTGTGCGGGATGTTGATAATGCCACGTTTTAAACGCTGCCAAGGTCCCTGAAGGTTGGATCAAATAAGCCAATATCCCGATGGCGAGGATCATAAAGACTGAAAATATAATAAGAAAAATTTTTAAAATACGCATCCTGCGACTCAGTTTTCATGGATTATTTGCTTCGATGTTGTCCTGAGTCGGTGAATAAATCAACGGGGTTTGATCGGGGAAACGCCATTTTTGTCTAAAAAATTAGTCCATGCATTGGCATCACCTGAAAATACATTTAAATCGACGGTGGTCGAGATGCCTTGAATTTTTCCTTGATTAGTATGTTGCCAAATCAGCCATTTCGGATTGTTTTTTAGATCGGGTGGGCCTTTATATTCGCGGACCCACAGCGGCGTCTGTTTAAACTCGCCAGCTAAGACAATATTATAAAAAGACTTCGAAGTATAAAAAATCGGTTGTTTGCCATAATGGCGGTGCAAGCGATCATGCATATAGCTGATTTCTTTGAGTAACTGCTCTTTGCTGTAGGTGTTAATGCAGTTGGTGTCATATTCCAAATCAATCACGGGAGGAAGGGCATCGGCTTTTTTCGGCACGGAAGCAATAAAATTTTCCGCCTGAATCTTGCCATCACGGCACAGACGGTAAAAATGATAGGCCCCAACTAAAAAGCCGTTTTCCCGTGCTTGTAACCAGTTATCTTGAAATTTCCGATCTTTAAAATCACCACCTTCTGTGGCTTTGAGATAAACGAATTGGTATTTTTTTGGTGAAATTTTTGACCATTGAATATCTTTTTGATGATGGGAAACATCAAAGCCTTTTACGGGATATTCTTCTGCAGATGCAGGGCGATGTGGCATCACGGCTGAATAACCTAATCCAGCCACCGCCAAGACGCCGCTGATAGCGCTGAGTGCAATAATCGGGCTGTATTTTTTGAGTGAACTTTTAGAGGTACGTGATTTGGCTTTTTTAGGCATGAAAATGTATCCAAGTATCCATTTTATCATAACCCTTTAAGGGCTGATCTGTCATAGATTTGCCCGATGACACAGGTTTAGACATCCACATGTTTAGGAATCTGCCAAAAAATCGCTGCGGTAATCAGGTTAATGCAGCCGAGTAAAATCAAGGTGCTATGGAATGCCGTTTCGATTTGTGCAGGACCATAATAGGCCGTAAATACGTTGACTAAAGTCCCTGCCAAAGCCACACCGATACTCATCGACACCATCATAATCATCGACAAGAAACTGTTGCCACTGCTGGCATCTTGTTGGGGTAAATCTTTGAGGGTTAAGGTATTCATCGAAACGAATTGCAGCGAGTTTAAAATACCAAAAATAAAAAAGTGTAAGGCACGTAACCAAGTGGGGGTTTCAGCCGTAGAGAGTGCAAAACTGCAAATACAGGCGCCGACCAAGAAGGTATTTACCAATAACACTTTACGATAGCCAAAGCGTTGAATAATTTGACGAATAATCGGTTTAGATGCCAATGAGCCGAGTACCGTCGGTATCATCAATAACCCTGTGATAAAGGGCTCAAAGCCAAAAGCCACTTGTAGCATTAAGGGAATCAAAAATGGCATGGCATTGCCGCCAAGGCGGGCAAAGAAGTTGCCGATAATGCCGATAGCATAGATCCGATTTTGAAATAATTTACTGCGAAACAGCGCATTGGCGTGGGTATGTGCATGAAAGGCATAGATCAAACTAGCGATGATCCCCGCAGCGACCAAAAGCAGGCTCCACCATAGCGGCAGATGCGGGCTGGCAAAGTTTTCAATGCCTAATGATAAACCCACCATGGCGACGACCAATAAGAAAAAACCCATAAAGTCGAATCGTTTTACGCTCGGTTCGGTCACATTGGGCATGGCTTTAAAGGTAATAAGTACCCCTAGCAGTCCCATTGGAATGTTTATTAAAAATATCCAATGCCATGTTGCGACTTCCACCATCCAACCGCCAAGGGTAGGACCAATTAAGGGCCCCATTAAACCAGCAAGGCTCATTAGACTCATGGCCGATAAAAACTGTGTCCGAGGAATCACTTTAAGCATCGCCAAACGCCCAACAGGTAGCAGTAATGCGCCACCTATGCCCTGAATTACCCGATAAACCAGCAGCTCATTCAGGCTATTGGCCATGCCGCAGCCCAGCGATGCTAACGTAAAAATAATGATGGCTGTGAAATAGGTATTTCGTACACCAAAACGATCGGCCAACCAACCACTTAAGGGAATACATGCTGCGACAGACAAGACATAGGCCACGACCACACTATGCATTTGAAGTGGGTCTTCACCTAGACTTCTCGCCATCGCTGGGATTGCGGTATTGACGATGGTCGTATCCAGGCCTTGCATAAAAAAGCCAATAGAGACCAATAGCACTAGAAGTCTAAATTCGGGTTGTAAAGCCTGATGCGTTGGCGTGCTATTCATAAGTCAATAAAGCTGAGATTTTTAAACAGTTTAAATGAATATTGCCATTTGGATGTAGTAAAAGCTTTGCATAATTGAGCCAAAAAATTGCAAGAAAAATGCAATGAGAGTTTCATCTCTATGCAACCTAATGTTTATAAATTGGTCATATTTTAATAAAAGACGAATGAAAACATGAAACTACAAGTTTCGGTACTGATATGGTTAAACAAGGCGATGTGGGACCTGAAGGTCTGATTTTTATTGCGGCCAAAGATTCGCCCAATGCCCAACCTTTGTTGGTGGTTGGAAATGAAGTGAACGGTAGCACGGCGGTTTATCAGATTAAATTGAAATAATTTAATTTTAAATTGTTGTTTTATCTAAAATTTTTATTTTAATGTCGAGAAAAGCACGGCACAAAATTGTATGAACGCCAGATAAACTGTCATAATGCGCTCAAGTCCTTCATTTATTGGAGGGCTTTTTCTTTATGGCAAAGGTGTTTTGTTTTCATGACAATCGAAATTCTGATGGTCATAGGCTTCTGTCTCGCGGCCTATTCTATTGTCGGTAATGATGTGCCACAGACATTGGGAACCTTTATTTCATCCAATGCGCATCGCCCTTGGTGGCTGTTGTGGATCTATGTCAGCAGTATTCTAGCCATTGTATTGGTTTATGGTTGGTACAGTTCTGGCGTGGGGGATGCATCTTATGGTCGTTTAGAAACGATTCCATTTCCCGCAGAAGGGGTCACGTGGCTCTATATTGTGCCACCGATCTTACTGATCATTTTGACTCGCTACGGGATACCGGTCAGCACCACATTCTTAGTGTTAACAATTTTCTCTCCGAGTAGTCTCGGCTCGATGTTAACTAAGTCGATGATGGGTTATGCGGTAGCTTTTGTTGTCGCGATTATTGTTTATCGTTTTGTGATTAAAGGCATCTCGGTTTATTTCAGTAAAACACGTGATGAAACCCCCTCGAATATTTGGGTGGGACTACAGTGGGTTTCGACGGCATTTTTATGGAGTCAGTGGCTGATTCAGGATTTGGCCAATATTTTTGTCTACGTCCCTCGTCAGGTGCCGCTGGAGTTCCTGATTTTTGCAATTGTGGTGTTTATCGTACTGCTTGGGATCATTTTGTACCAACGTGGTGGGGCGATTCAGGGCATTATCGACACCAAAACAGGTGTGGCTGATATCCGCTCGGCAACCATTATCGACTTTATGTATGCTTTGATTTTATTGGTGTTCAAAGAGTGGAGTAATATTCCAATGAGTACCACTTGGGTATTCTTGGGCTTACTTGCAGGACGTGAATTTGCTATGTCCATGCATTTACATGAAGTGAATAAATATCGAACTTCACGAAATGTCAGCAAAGATGCGATGAAATTGATGCTTGGTTTATTGATGAGTATTTTCTTAGCGACAACCTTGCCATGGTTCTATCGTGTGGTGTCCGGTTAAGTCGGCACGATCTCGATTTGAAGTAGGACATCGAGCAATAAAAAAAAGGGGAATACTTTATTCCCCTTTTTGACATCTAAAATACAGTTAGACCACGAAATTTTTTGGGCAATCTAAATTTTTTAGTGCGCTAAAGATCTGCTTCGAAGAATTACACACGATCAGTTTGGCACGATGCTGCGGCGGCAAGAAACCTTCAGCGACCGCATGGTCTAATTGTGCAATTAATGCATCATAGAAGCCATTGACGTTATAAAGCATCATCGGTTTTTGGTGTTGATTCAACTGTCCCCAAGTGGCGATTTCTAAAATTTCTTCAAATGTGCCAAGACCACCGGGCAGGGCAACAAAGGCACTTGCACGTTCTGCCATCATGGCTTTACGCTCATGCATACTGCGCACGACGTGTAATTCAGTCAAATGATTATGTGCAATTTCATAATCCAACATAAACTCAGGAATCACACCCACGGCTTCGCCGCCATGTTCGACCACAGCGTCAGCAACTTGACCCATCAGGCCAATACTGGCGCCACCATAGACCAGACCAAAACCATGTTCAGCCAAGCCTTGCGCTAATGCGATGGCTTTTTCTTGATAAATTGGATTGTTACCAGAGCGGGAGCCGCAATACAGTGCGATTAAAGGTTGTGTTGTAGCAGGAGAAGGATTACCACGTTTTTCTGTCATTTTTAATCCGCTATTCATTACGTTTTAATTTTACCTTAGCATGTTATTTTTTATGACACTACATTGGCAGCTAAATATGACAATTTAATGTCATCATTGGGTTTAAATTCTTCCATACTGAGATTGTACTTTGGTAAAAAAGGGTGAATTTTTACCTTAACTTGCT
Source organism: Acinetobacter sp. YH12126 (assembly GCF_013418745.1). NCBI lineage: Bacteria > Pseudomonadati > Pseudomonadota > Gammaproteobacteria > Moraxellales > Moraxellaceae > Acinetobacter > Acinetobacter sp. YH12126. The sequence continues at coordinate 14,991 of NZ_VPBM01000008.1, forward strand.
ATACTTAAAACTTCATTTTAAGCTAAAGAACCGTCATGGGTAGTGGTTGTTGTCACTCAGCACACATTAAAATATTAGAAAGAACGCTATTAAAAGCGTTTGCGCATGTCCAATGCATTTCATCTTCAAATCAGCATGATCTACGTGTGAATAACATTCAGGAGATACAATTATGATCTTTGAATGGATGTCCGACCCATCTGCATGGGTGGGTTTATTGACACTGGTGGTGCTTGAGATTGTTTTAGGTATCGATAACCTGGTATTTATTGCGATTCTTGCGGAAAAATTACCGCCAGAACAGCGTAATACTGCACGGATTGTCGGCTTATTGCTTGCACTGTGTATGCGATTGATCTTACTGGCCTCGATTGCATGGGTGGTGACTCTAACCAACCCACTGTTCCATATTTTCGACCATCCATTTTCCGGTCGAGACCTGATTTTACTGTTTGGTGGGGTGTTCTTGCTATTTAAAGGCACCATGGAACTGCGTGAACGTCTTGAAAACAAGCCGATGCTAAAGGAAGAAAATCCTGTGCATGCGACGTTTTGGATGGTGATTGTGCAGATTGTGGTGCTCGATGCCGTGTTCTCGCTCGACAGCGTGATTACCGCTGTCGGGATGGTGAAACACCTTTCTGTCATGATGATGGCGGTCATTATTGCAGTCGGCATTATGCTGTGGGCATCTAAACCACTGATGAACTTCGTGAACCGTCACCCAACGGTGGTGATTCTGTGCCTGTGCTTCTTAATGATGATCGGTTTCTCGCTCTTAGTCGAAGGCTTTGGTTTCCATATTCCAAAAGGTTACTTATACGCGGCCATTGGTTTCTCTGTCATGATTGAGTTCTTGAACCAAACCATGCGTCATAATCAGGAAAAAATGGTCACAACCACAGACTTACGTTATCGCACAGCCTCAGCTGTGATGCGTATGCTCGGTGGGAAAAATGTTGCAGACAATCAAAATGAAAATGAAGATGTGCTTGCAACACGTGCTTTTGCTGATGAAGTCTTTGATGAAGACAACGGGGTTTACCACAGTGTCATGGTACAAGGGGTACTGGGTTTATCTGAGCGTCCAGTAAAGTCCGTGATGACACCTCGTCCTGAACTGGAATGGATTGATTTAGATGAAGAACCTGAGGCGATTCGTGCTCAATTACTCAGTACCACGCATTCACGTTTAATTGTGGCACATGGTGAGCTTGACAATATTGCGGGTGCGGTACTGACTCATAAAGTCATGAATGACTATATTGAAACGGGCGTACTCGATTTCGAAAAACATCTCCGTGAGCCAGTGGTGGTGCATGAAAATGCTCAAGTTTTGATGGTGATGGAACAATTGCGTCAAGCGCCGTTACAAATGGCTTTGGTGTTGAACGAATACGGTTCAATTGAAGGGATTGCAACACCGATTGATGTCTTAGAAGCGATTGCTGGTGAGTTCCCTGATGAAGATGAACCAGAGACGGCAGCAGAAAGTCTCGATGATGGTTCATTGTTACTCGATGGCTCAACCGACATTCGTCATGTGTCTTTATTGTTGGGTCGTGACTTGGTGGATGATGCTGAACAGTATTCGACATTGTCCGGATATATCTTATTTCATTTGGGCCGTTTACCAGCCAATGGTGAAAAATTCAAAGCGGATGAACACATCTTTGAAGTGGTCACAATGGATGGCCATAAGATCGAAAAAGTGCATGTCATTCCCATCCCAACTGAAGATTAAGCTGAGGTCAAGAGAACATTCAGCTTAATCTATATAGATCAATATTGATTCACATACTGCCGATGAAAATTGTGTGGAAAGATCCGTTAAAATAGCCTGCATTGTCAGGCTATTTTTTATGGAAACAAATATGTCACAAGTCCAGTGTCCATGTGGCAAAGGTGAGTATGCTAGCTGTTGTCAGCCCTTACATGCGGGGCGTGAAAATGCACAAACTGCAGAGCAATTGATGCGTTCACGTTATAGTGCTTTTGCACAGCATGAGATTGATTATATTGTACAAACAACTGCACTTGGACAGCAGCAAGCCTTGGATATTAGTGCCATTGCAGCGTGGAGTCAGGCCAATCAGTGGTTAAAGCTTGAAGTGGTACAGGCTCAAGAAAAGCTCGATAAAAACCATGCTCAAGTTGAATTTAAAGCCCATTATCACGATGGGCAGCAAGCGCAGGTACATCATGAAATTTCACATTTTGTGAAGTTCGAGCAGCGCTGGTATTTCCTTGATCCGACCACAGAGATGCAAATCACCATGAAGCAACCCTGTATTTGTGGTTCTGGACGAAAATTTAAACAATGTTGTGCGCAATTTTTATAACATTTGAGCAGATTTAGCTTAGAATAGCGCGCATCTCAACCCTCAGTGGAAGAAGGGCGATGTTACTTACCGTTATTTATATTATCGCAATCACGGCAGAAGCAATGACAGGTGCATTGTCTGCGGGTCGGCGGAGTATGGACTGGTTTGGGGTAACATTGATTGCCTGTGTCACGGCACTGGGGGGCGGTTCGGTTCGTGATGTGCTACTTGGGCACTATCCACTGACATGGGTTAAGCATCCAGAATATCTCATGCTGACCTGCTTTGCTGCATTTGTCACCATCCTGATTGCAAAGTGGATGCGTCATCTTCGTAATATCTTCTTGGTTCTCGATGCCCTTGGTCTCATAGGTTTTACCATTATTGGCTGTCAAATTGCTTTAGAAATGGGCCATGGTTTTGTCGTCTCTGCAGTAGCAGGGGTGTTAACTGGGGTCTCTGGCGGTATTTTACGAGACATCCTGTGTAACGATGTCCCGCTGGTGTTCCGTCGTGAACTTTATGCCAGTATTTCTTTTGTGTCCGTGATTTGTTATTGGCTCTGCATTGAGATTGGCTTATCGCTAGAATTGACCGTCATTGCGACGCTCATTTTCGGTTTCACCTTACGTCTGATCGCCATTTACTTTGGCTTAGAAATGCCTAAATTTATTTATAAAGATGATGATGATCAGTCAGTATCTTCAAAAGATTTGTCGTAGCCGCGTTGCTATAACATCACATTAAAATGCTAAAAAGACGGATCAATGGTCGGTCTTTTGCATGGATCTATACTAAAAAACGCAAAATCATACATCCTGTTGGGAAAGCAGTGTTCATCCTTCCACCAGTTCAGAGATCTTGTTATGGACTTAGTCTCACGTATACAACGCTTACCCATCGGTAAGTTTCACTACACTTTACTTTGGGTTATTGGCCTTGGCTGGATGTTTGATGCCATGGATACGGGACTCATTTCCTTTATCTTAGCGAAAATGGCTGAAGATTGGGCCATGACGCCAAATGATAAAAGTTGGGTGGTTTCGATTGGTTTTGTTGGGATGGCGATCGGCGCGGTGTTTTCTGGAGGACTGGCAGATCGCTTCGGCCGAAAAACAGTCTTTGCATGGACATTGGTGATTTATAGCTTAGCCACCGCTGCATGTGCGTTTGCACCTAATCTAACTTGGTTGTTGGTATTTCGTTTTATTGTCGGCTTAGGTTTAGGTGGACAACTCCCAGTCGCGGTGACTTTGGTCAGTGAATATATTCCAGCGCATGTGCGTGGCCGTTTTATTGTCTTACTAGAAAGTTTTTGGGGACTGGGCTGGTTGGTTGCTGCATTGGTCTCACGCTTTATTATTCCTGATTTTGGTTGGCATGCAGCGTTTCTAATTGGCGGTATTCCTGCATTATATGCAATCGTGATTTGGAAAATGGTGCCCGAATCGGTGCCTTATTTAATCAACCGTGGACGTTTTGATGAAGCACATGCATTGGTGAAAAAGATTGAAGCCAAATGTGGTGTGCAAGTGGTTGAAATTTTTGAGGTCAAACCGGTTGCAGAAAAACATGACATCAGTTTTTCACAGTTGTGGTCAGGCATTTTTGCACGTCGTACTTTAATGCTCTGGCTCATTTGGTTCGGTATCGTCTTTTCTTACTATGGCATTTTTACGTGGTTACCAAGTTTATTGGTCAAAGAGGGCTACACCATTGTTCAATCCTTTGAATATGTCTTGGTCATGATTTTGGCACAATTACCGGGTTATATTGCAGCGGCATGGTTGGTCGAAAAATTGGGTCGTAAAGCTACTTTGGCGGGCTTCATTGGGATGTGTGCCATTTCGGCATATTTCTTCGGTCAGTCTGGCAGTGTGACAGAGATTGTGATTTGGGGCTGTTTAATGTCTTTCTTTAATCTCGGTGCTTGGGGCGTACTTTATACCTATACACCAGAACAATATCCGGCCAATATTCGTGCCTTTGGTTCGGGCTGGGCGGGTGCCATTGGTCGGATTGGGGGCATTGCAGCACCTTTTGCCGTGACACATATGATGGATATGGATCATGGTTTTAGCTATGTCTTTATGATGTTTACAGCAGTCTTAATTGCAGTTGCCGTGGTGATTTTGGTTTTAGGTGAAGAAACTAAGGGCAAAACTTTAGAATCCATCGGTCTATAAAGACTGTTGAATTTTTAGTTGATCATGGTGAATAAAATGGATATTTTTACGCCATAAGACACAATTTGTCGCAGAGTGTTAGATCATCCCCTTGTATAGGGGACACCTGCGACATAGCATAAGAACCCAATAAAGAACGAACAATTTAGGATTACAGGTTGTTATGACAAGCCTTGCGCATCATGCGACAGAAAACCGTTCCGTAGCAGAATTTACCGAACAAGCATATCTCAACTACGCCATGTACGTGATTATGGATCGTGCATTGCCACATATCAGTGATGGTTTAAAACCCGTTCAGCGTCGTATCGTCTATGCGATGAGCGAACTCGGGCTAAAGCCAACGGGTAAGCCAAAAAAATCTGCACGTACGGTTGGTGATGTACTGGGTAAATACCATCCTCACGGTGACTTAGCTTGTTATGAAGCCATGGTGCTTATGGCGCAGCCGTTTAGTTATCGCTATCCATTTATTGAAGGTCAGGGAAACTGGGGTTCACCAGATGATCCGAAATCCTTTGCAGCGATGCGTTATACCGAAGCAAAACTGTCTGCGTATAGTGATTTATTACTGTCAGAGTTAGGGCAAGGAACCTGTGATTGGCAGGATAACTTTGATGGTTCGATGAAAGAGCCCGTGAATTTACCTGCACGTGTACCGAATATTTTACTCAACGGCACAACGGGCATTGCTGTGGGTATGGCAACCGATATCCCACCGCATAACTTACGTGAAGTGGTGAAGGGTACCATCGCCTTAATTCGCAATCCAAATTTAACCGATGAGAAAGTCGCAGAATATATTCCTGCGCCTGATTTGCCGACACGTGCGGAAATTATTACTTCTCCAGAAGAATTACTCAAAATTCAAACCACGGGTCGCGGTAGTTATCGAACTCGTGCAGTGTACAGCATTGAGAAAAATGAAATCGTGATTACGGAGCTGCCGTATCAGGTTTCAGGCTCAAAAGTGATCACGCAGATTGCAGATCAAATGCAGGCGAAGAAGTTGCCATTGGTCACGGACTTACGTGATGAGTCAGATCATAAAAACCCAACACGTTTAGTGATTGTCCTGCGCTCGAATCGTATTGATGCTGAATCGGTGATGAGTCATTTATTTGCAACCACTGACTTAGAGTCGAGCTATCGTGTCAATATGAACATGATTGGCGCTGACGGTCGTCCGCAAGTGAAATCGATCCGCCGTATTTTGTTGGAATGGATCGAAATCCGTAAAAATACCGTGACACGTCGTTTGACTTATCATCTGAATAAAATTGAAAAACGATTACACATACTTGCAGGCTTGATCATTGCCTATCTGAATATTGATGAAGTGATTCGTATTATTCGAGAAGAAGATCAGCCTAAACCGGTGTTGATGACGCATTTTAATATCGATGAAATTCAAGCCGAAGCCATTTTAGAACTCAAGTTACGTCATTTGGCAAAACTTGAAGAAATGGAAATGCGCCGTGAACAAGAAGAACTGGAAGCCAAAGCTGCCATTATTCGTGAACAATTGGCGAATCCTGAATCATTAAAAGCCTTGATCATTAATGAACTGAAAGAAGATGCGAAGACATTTGGTGATGACCGCCGTTCTCCAATTGTGAAACGTGCAGAAGCCCATGCGATTAATGAACAAGATATGCTTCCGGCAGATCCTGTGACTGTGGTGTTGTCTGAAGCGGGTTGGATTCGCTCGGCGAAAGGTCATGAAGTCGATGCTGAGAACTTAAATTTCCGTGCAGGTGACCAATATCTCAGCCATGCGCAAGGTAAATCGAATCAACGTGTGTATGTATTAGATGATGCCGGTCGTAGCTATGCTTTGGGCATCAATACTTTACCATCCGCGCGTGGTTTAGGTGAGCCTCTGAGTTCTAAACTTGCACCTGCAAGTGGTGTCGGCTTTAAACAAGTATTTATTGCTGAAGATGAAACAGAAGTCTTGGCGATGAGTAGTAAAGGCTATGGCTTTAAAACCCAAGCCAAAAACCTCGATACCAATGCAAAAGCAGGTAAAGCCTTCCTTACCTTATCTGAAGGCGCGGCGGTCATGAATTTAACGGCGATTGAGAATGCAACACATCTTGCACTCCTCAGTTCTGCGGGGCGTTTGCTGTTGGTTGAACTTGATGAATTACCAGTATTGAATAAGGGTAAAGGTAATAAATTGATACAACTTGAAGCAAAAGATCAAATAGTATCCATGACAACTTTGAATTTAGATGAAATAATTCAAGTGCTTGCAGGAAATCAACAATTAAAGCTTAAAGGCGACGATCTGCAAAAATATGTGGGTAAACGTGCATCGAAAGGCGTGTTGTTACCACGTGGATATCAAAAAGCAAATAAACTGTTCATTCAAAGATAATACTAGCATCCATGGAACGAAATACGTTATATATGCTGTTATTCGTGAAATGGATGCAATATTAAGCACAAACAAGTTAAATAATGACCGCTTAATATTGAAAAAAAACAGTTGGATTATTAAGGATTACGACAGGAGAATTGGGCGTTATGGAAAAGATTTGGTTCGCTGAATACCAAAAGACAGGGATTCCAGAAACTGTAGAATTACCCGCAGAAAATACCTCATTGGTCGATATTTTTGAGCGTAATTTTCAGAAGTTTGGCTCAAGAGATGCCTTTATCTTCATGGATAAGGTCTTAACTTTTAAAGAACTTGATGAAGCAAGCCGTAAATTTGCAACCTATTTGCAAAGTTTAGGTTTGGCACAAGGTTCACGCGTTGCAGTTATGATGCCTAACGTTCTTCAATATCCTGTTGTTGCATTAGGTGTATTCCGTGCTGGACTGGTATTGGTCAACGTGAATCCATTGTATACCTCTCGTGAGCTTGAACATCAATTAAATGACTCTGGTTCAGAGGCATTGGTTATCATTGAAAACTTTGCATCTGTTTACCAAGCGATTATTGGTAAAACCCCAGTAAAACATGTGATCGTGGCATCTGTGGGTGACATGCTCGGTACACTGAAAGGTACATTGGTTAACTTTGTATTACGTTCAGTGCGTAAACAAATTCCAGCTTGGAACATTCCAGGTCATATTCGCTTTAATGCAGCAATGTCTAAAGTGAGTGCAAACAATTACAAACGTCCAAACTTAACTCTAAGTGATACTGCAGTACTTCAATATACTGGTGGTACAACTGGCGTATCTAAAGGCGCAGAATTGACACATCGTAACCTTGTGTCAAACATGTTGCAGTGTGATGGTATTTTCCAAAGTAAATTTGGTCAGCAAGATGGTCAGCCAGATGATCGTATCTTCTGTGCATTACCGCTGTATCACATCTTTGCATTTATGGTGTGTGCACTTTACGGCATGTACAAAGGTCAGGCGAACGTATTGATTCCTAACCCGCGTGACCTACCTGCGGTAATGAAAGAATTACGTAAATACCAACCTTCATTCTTTCCAGCAGTGAACACTTTGTTTAATGCTTTGGTGAACAATGAAGAGTTCAAGCAACTTGACCACAGCAAGCTAAAAATGGCGATGGGTGGTGGTATGGCAGTACTTCCTTCGACTGCAGAAGCGTGGAAGAAAGTTACCGGTACCAATATCATCGAAGGTTATGGCTTATCAGAAACTTCACCTGTTGCAACTGCAAACCCTCCAGCATCAATGGAATTCAGCGGTACGATTGGTATTCCATTGCCACTGACTGAAGTTGCTATTTTAGATGATGATGGCAATGAAGTTGCTCAAGGTGAGCAAGGTGAAATTTCGATTCGTGGTCCTCAAGTCATGAAAGGCTATTGGAACCGTCCAGATGAAACTGCCAAAGTAATGACGGCGGACGGTTTCTTCCGTACTGGTGACATTGGTGTCATGGATCCACGCGGTTATGTGAAGATTGTAGACCGTAAAAAAGACATGATTTTGGTATCGGGTTTCAACGTTTATCCTTCTGAAATTGAAGAAGTTGTTGCAAAACATCCAAAAGTACTAGAAGTTGCTGCGATTGGTGTTCCTGATGAAAAATCAGGTGAAGTACCTAAATTATTCGTTGTGAAAAAAGATCCATCTTTAACGACTGAAGAAGTTTTGGCATTCGCAAAAGAAAACTTAACTGGCTATAAACGCCCACGTTATGTTGAATTTATGGATGAATTACCAAAATCGAATGTTGGTAAGATTCTACGTAAAGATTTGCGTAAAACAGCATAATATGATGCATAAAAAAAGCGCCTTCGGGCGCTTTTTTTATCGCTTTTAATTTAGATCATTAAAGATTACCTTTATTCATCGACCAGCGATCAAAGTAGCGACGTCCTACTCCAAAAACACCTAAGAAGATAAACATCGCGCCGAACTGACGACTAAAGCCAGATTGGTTATAGCTGCCATAGGTTAAAATATTGTCGACTAAACAATATAGTGCAATGACAATGACCCAATGCCAAAGGGGAAGTTGCTTGATGGAAACTGCATAGAATGCAATCCACATTATGACAAAGCTGAAAACAGTCGACCATACATTTAAGTTGGCACAGATCACAGCAAGTAAAAATGCAGTCACAGGAATGACAATTTTTAAAACACGATCGACGCGAAGCTGATGGCGTTTTTGCTCTTCAAGAACTTCAAATAATTGATCTTGATCAGAAGTACTCATAGAGGATCCTTTCATCTGCCGATTATAAAAACACTATATTTAACAAAAATTATTCACGAAATGCCATGGTATTATAGCAGCCATAAAAATCTTCCTGAGAAAAAACACATGCACAGCATCAGTGGGATCATCTATCTCATTTTGGCCGCTTGTTTACTGCCATATGTATTTACATTTATTGCGAAGCGAGCTGCAGGTTTTAAGTCGAGTGATAATCAAAATCCACGTGAAGTTTTAGCGCGCTCTACAGGGTTGGCGAGCCGCGCACATGCAGTGCAGCAAAATAGTTTTGAAAGTTTACCTTTATTTATTGCGGCTATATTAATGGCTGAATATATGGTGATTCATCAACAATACATCATGACCTTTGGGATTGCCTATCTCGTTTTACGCGTCATTTATGGGCTATGTTATTTAGCCAATTGGGCAACTTTACGTTCAATCATTTGGACCTTGTCGATGTTATGCCCGATTTGCCTGATGTTATTGGTTATTAAATTAAGCTAAATGTTCTGCTTGATGATTAAATTATCAGCATGATCGCTAAAATCACAAAAAAAGCGATAAAACCGTTATAATTGTGCCGGATTAAAAGATTTAACTTTGTTTAAAGAGTGATGCTATGAGCTACAGCAATATCCCAGCGGGTAAAGATGCACCAAACGACATCTATGTCATTATTGAAATTCCTGCAAATGCAGCACCAATCAAATACGAAATCGATAAAGATTCTGATGCGTTATTTGTAGACCGTTTCATGGGTACTGCAATGTTCTACCCAGCGAACTATGGTTATGTTCCAAATACATTATCTTTGGATGGTGACCCACTAGACGTACTTGTGGTAACTCCACATCCAGTAGAACCAGGTTCTGTAATTCGTTGCCGTCCTGTTGGTAAATTGAACATGGAAGATGACGGTGGTGTTGACGCAAAACTCGTTGCGGTTCCACACGACAAATTGACTCCGCTTTATAAAGATGTTCAAGAATATACAGATCTTCCTGCGTTATTGATCAATCAAATTGAACATTTCTTCCAACACTACAAAGACTTAGAGCCTGGTAAATGGGTTAAGTTAAGTGGTTGGGAAGGTGCTGATGTTGCTAAACAAGAAGTACTTAGCTCAATTGAAGCTTACAAAGCTGCGAACAAATAATATTGTTTTAAGCTGAGCATCGTTTTTATATAAAAACGATGCTCATAAAAAAACCTGCACAGTGTGCAGGTTTTTTTTTCGCTATCTTAGAGGAGCTGTGAAATTAAAATAATTTCACAGGGATGTCTAAGAATAAACGCCATTCGTTTGTATCGCCGATATAAGCATTTGTTTGGTAATCATCGCTAGCACGGTAGTATGAGTGACGAACACGTAAGCTTGCATCTTTGGCAAAACCAGATTGAACAGTATATTTCACTTGGTTAAAGAATTCGCGTTCTTGTGCATCGTCAGTTAAGCCAGCAACTTTGATGTCCCAGCCATATACAAATGCAGTTGTCCAAGTTAAACCAGGAACATTCATACCCGCAAAGTTATATGTGTATTGAACCTGAGCAGATTTTTCATCATTACCGATGAAGTCAGATAGATAAGAGTTTGGTAGGTAGATACTTTGACCGCCATCAGCATTTTCGCCATAGTCATAACCAGTGTTGCCACTGTTTTGTTGGTAAGCCAACATTACGTTATGGTTACCCGTGTTATACGTACCTGAAACCGCCCAAATCGAGTTTTGACGATCTGAGTCATCTGCAAGGATTTGTGAATAAGTACTACCTTCTTTGTCCCATTCAGTATGGTAACCACTAAAGTCAAAAGTTAATGTATCTTTGTTTGCTAATGGATAGGTATAGTTCACATTTGCATAATGGCGCTCAAGCGCTTCTTTGCTGTCTAAACCGTAGTATGACGCATTAAGCTGATCATTAAATTTGTATTTAGCACCCCAAACAATTGCGCGGTCTAATTTACGACCATCAGTATCAATTTGATCTGAGTATTGGTTTTTAGTGAATTTACCAGCTGTCAGTTCTAAGCCATTAATTTCACGGCTTGTTGCTAACACACCTTCAAAATATTCAGGAACCAAACGAGCTGTGTTACTTGCAAGTACAGGTAGATCTAGAACTTGAGTACCATAAGTCACAGTTGTATTTGAAATACGTGCTTTTACGTTCGCGCCACCACGAGCCCAATGATCATAAGTATCACCAGAGTTTTCTTTGCCATTCAACGTTTCACGAGGAATCATGTTGTTGCCGGCATTGTTGTTGTCACCGATTTTAAATGAACCATCACCAACAACACCTACACCAAAGCCAACAACACCTTGAGTGAAGCCTGAATCTAATTTCACAATCGCAGTTTGTGCCAGTGAGCTAGTGTCATCTACACCATTTTTCTTATCTCGCTTAATGTAACCTGTACGGAACAATACAGAGCCTTCGGCATCTTCCACAAAGCCTTTAGATTCACTTTGTTCGCTAGCAAAAGCAGTAGAAATAAGAGCAGCGTTTACTAAGACTGCAAGTGTTAGTTGTTGAGCTTTAAGCATTGGGAGAGAGCCTCATGCAAATTTGGTTAATATGTAGTGCGATTGTATATTTTTTCTTAAAAAAATCACTATTTTTAATGCGCTTATTACACTAAAGTTAGAAAATGGCCAGATCATTGGTCAATCTGTAATAAGCAAATGTTTCGTATGTTATTGTTGTTTAACAAATAGTTTATTTAAATTGAATATATATCAATCTAAAGAGAAGTTTATTCATTACTTATCATAAAAAAATATAAAAAATGGTAAAAACTTTCATTTAACTTGCTGATTTATCATCATTCTTCGCGAAAAATTGTGCTGAATCTAAATTCGTATTTTGATCAAAAAGTATAACAATGGCTGAGGTGCATGGCATCACTGTTCAGGCACAGTAAGCACTGTTGGCGTATTTTTAGTAAATAGAGAATGACTTTTAGCGAAGTCGTCAGAAATGTTTTCCTTAAAATCTAGCTCAATAAAAGATGATATTAATCGTGATAAATACATATAAATGAATGCATTAAATCATTGTTAAAGACTTGAACGTTATAAAAGATATTTTATGAATCAAAAGCTTAGTTTTTACTGTTTTATATAATCTTAGCTTTGTTTTTAAATGATTTAATTGATCAAAATAAGAAAAAAGGGGCTATACAGTGCGGTAAAATCGATTAAAATCGGCGCTAAATTTTACTCAACCCAATCCACGATCGATCCGATGTGGGGACTAAACATGATTCAATTTTATAAAAAAGCAATTTTAAGTATTTTAGTGACCCTAGCTACAGTCCCTGCATTTGCAGAACAAACTGAGCAAGCTACAACGGCACAAGGGAATTGGTCTGGAAGTGTGGGCGTGGTAAACAAATATGTGTACCGTGCGAGTGAAGAAAATGATCAAGCAGCATTACAAGCCGGACTTGAATATGCACACAACAGTGGGCTGTTCGCGGGTTATTGGGGTTCTACACTCAACTATGACCCTACGGACGATAGTCAGTCACATGGTTTTGAACATGATTTCTATGTCGGATATGGACGTGAACTGAATGAAGATTGGAGCTATAAGTCACAAGTGATGGCCTATGTCTATCAAGGTGGCGGTTCAGTTTATAACGATGACCGCTCTGAAAAGCGTCGCACAACGGGCGTCGAATTTATTCAGGACATAAGTTATAAAGATTTAACTGCAAGCATGGCTGTATTGTTGTCTGATGTTAATTATGGCAATGCAGGAGATGTATATCTGAATGCTGCTTATAGCTATGCATTACCTTATGATGTTTCATTAAATTCATCGCTTGGTGTTTCTGTTTTTAATGACAGTCGTGATGACAGCCTATTAACAACCACAGAAGATGTGGTGTTCACTGAAGCACGTTTAGGCTTGAGTAAATCGATTGCTGATACTGGATTTGAAATTGCTGCTGACTATGTATGGGGCGGTAAAGATCGTGAAGGCGAGCAATTAGATGATAACGTTGTGGTTGGATTGACCTATTCTTTCTAACATTAACGAGTTGACCTTATTGGGTCATATTCTTGAAAGTGCATAATGGTGATTGTGCACTTTTTTTATGCATTTTTGAGATCGGTGTTGAAAAAATATACTCAAAAAAGCGCATTTTTAAAATCCTGTTACATCTATCAACCTGAAGATTTAAATAATCTAAATAGATGAAAATCTGCATTCTAAAATAAATTAAAGAGAAAAAAGGCCAAATAGGATAATTAAAAAATAATAAATAAAAACAGTAATATATTGGTTTTTCATAAACCAAAATGGTGACTTTTATAAAAAAAATATGCGCTTATTTTTAAACATGGCACAGCGCTTGCTAATACCTCATTGAGTTCAACGAAATAACCAAAAAATACGTCGTCGCACGATGTGGGGGAACAAACCATGAAATTTGCACTTAAAGCTTTATCAATCGCTGTACTAGGAGCAGCATCGACGTTTACTTTTGCTGAAGTACCTGCTTCTGAGCATTCTGTATCCGGAAATATCGGCTTACTGTCTAGCTATAATTTACGTGGTATTACCAATGTGCCTGAAAATAGCGGCGCAACTATTCAAGGTGGTTTGGACTATAGCCATGCGTCAGGCTTCTATGCAGGTTACTGGGGTTCAACCTTAGATTATGCACTTGGTGAAGAAGGGCGTGATTCTTTTGAACATGACTTTTATGCAGGTTATAACGGCAAAATTACTGAAGATTTAGGTTATACCGTCGGTGGTACGTATTATTACTACTATGAATCGGATGTTGATTCAGATGGTTTCGAAACACTCTTAGGATTGAACTACAAAGACTTTAGCGTATCTGCGCAAACCTTAACGCAAAATACGACTTGGGGTAACAAGGGCGATACGTATATCTTAGGTAGCTACAGCTATGCATTGCCAAAAGATTTCACGCTAAATACTTCATTGGGTCTATATGCATATGGTGATGATGACGAATTTGTAGAAACCACTGAAGACTTTGGCTTCCGTCATTTTACAGCAGGTTTAAGTCATCCATTGGGTGACACTGGTGCGAGCGTAAATATGGATTATATCGTGGGTGGTTATGACCGTCTGGATGAAAAACAAAAGAATAAAGTCGTATTTGGCTTGAAATACGAATTCTAATGTTAAAAAGCATTAAAAATGGCGACCTAGGGTCGCCATTTTTTTAAGTATTGAGCTGGCTTCGATAGGACAGCGCTTCAGAAACGTGCTGAGCTTGAATATGTTCACTTTGAGCCAAGTCGGCAATGGTTCTGGCAACACGTAATACCCGATGATAAGCACGCGCAGATAAATTCATTCGTTGCTGTGCTAACTGTAAAATATTCTGCGCAGTAGCATCCAAAACCGCCTGTTGCTCCAATTGTGTTGGCGTGAGTGCCATATTGGATTTTTGCTGACGCTCTATTTGTAACTCATAGGCACGAATGACACGATGCCTAACCGTACTTGAGCTTTCAACCTCTTGCGAACTTTGTAATTCATGCGCTGCCAGTGGCGGGACATCTATATGTAAGTCAATACGATCTAATAATGGACCTGAAATACGGTTTTGATAGCGTTTAATACTTTCAGCACTACATTGACAGCGGCTGTCTTGGTTAAAGGCATAGCCGCATGGACAAGGATTCATTGCCGCAATCAGTTGAAAATTTGCAGGGAAGGTGATTTGACGAGAAGCCCGTGAAATCACAATTTCTTTGGATTCGAGTGGTTGCCGTAACACCTCCAAAACCTTTCGATCAAATTCAGGCAGCTCATCTAAAAATAAAACTCCTAAATGTGCCAAGGTGATTTCACCCGGTTTAGGATTTGATCCTCCACCGACGAGGGCAATCGCAGATGCGGTATGGTGTGGCGCACGAAATGGACGCTGCCCAAAATGATGATTTGCACCTGCAATAGAATAAATACTCGCGACTTGCAAATTTTCTTGCATATCTAAGGGGGGCAGAATACTGGGTAAACGCGAGGCGAGTAGCGTTTTGCCTGTGCCCGGTGGACCCCGAAATAGTAGAGAATGACCGCCAGCCGCTGCAATTTCTAAAGCACGACGTGGTCTGAGTTGACCTTTCACATCAGATAAATCAAAAGGGTAACTGTGTTGATTGGCTGACGATGTTGAAGGATGGCTACTGATTAAGGCCGAACGACTCAAATGTTCACATACATCCTTAAGATGCTGTGCAGGAAAAACTTGGAACTCCGGCAGTTGCGCCGCTTCATCGGCATTGAGTGCCGGTAGAATCAGATGATGCCCGATATGCTGACAGGCAATGGCTATGCTTAAGATGCCACTGACAGGTCGTAAATAACCATCAAGTGCCAATTCTCCAATAAATTCAAAGCCATCTGCTGCATTTTCAGGAAGTTGTCCCGACGCGATCAGAATCCCTAAAGCAATGGCGAGATCTAAACGTGAACCATCTTTGGGTAAATCTGCGGGTGCAAGATTAATGGTCAGACGTTTGGTTGGGAACTGAAAGCCGCTATTAATAATCGCAGAGCGGACACGGTCTTTACTTTCACGGACGGCGGCCTCAGGTAGGCCAACAATGGTCAATGAAGGCAGACCTTGGCTGACATGGACTTCAACTTCAATTTGGGGTGCATTTAAGCCGAGCAAACCCCGAGTATAGATTTTGGCAAAAGACATATTATTGTTCCGTTATGGTGCATTATTTTTAATCGTTATGCGTCTTTTGTTGCACTAAAAAGGTGCTTATTTTTTGTTCTGAATTTTTTGTTCGAGTTCTTCGACGTGTTTCAACAATTCATTTAAACGTAAATTGGCATTATTCAGTGCAGTACGTTGGCGTTCGATTTCTTCTTTAGATACGAGATCCATTTTGCTCACAGCTTCATTGAGTAAGCTGCGAAGATTATGTTCGACGTCTTTTTTCGGCTGATCGATTTGTTCTAATATCGCTTGTAATAAGGTTTCAATCATTGTTGTGACCATCCTCAGTGAATTGGTGGCAGCAGTTTAACACTGCCACATTCATGACCATAGTGCTTTCATTTAAATATGCGTTTAATCGATCAGTAAAATCGTAATTCTTCTAGTAAAAACGTCTATTTTTATAAGCATACGCAAGATTATCCGTATAAAATAGGTTATAAAGAAATCTCATGCTGAGCTGACTATTTTCCCCCGACTGTAGTCATATTGGCATGAAAATTGAACATAAAACCTTACAGGTGAAATAAGCCGAAGGAAAACAAAACATGAAGCTCGTAACTGCAATTGTAAAACCTTTTAAATTAGATGACGTGCGTGAAGCACTCTCTGAAAATGGTGTTCAAGGGATCACTGTCACTGAAGTTAAAGGCTTCGGTCGCCAGAAAGGTCACACTGAACTTTATCGTGGTGCTGAATATGTGGTTGATTTCTTACCAAAAGTAAAAATCGAAATCGCAATCAGTGATGAAATGGTCGATACCGTAATTGAATCAATTACTCGTGTTGCAAGCACAGGAAAAATTGGCGACGGTAAAATTTTTGTAAGCAATCTGGAACAAGTCATCCGTATCCGTACTGGTGAAACAGGTGCAGATGCCGTTTAAAAAATTGGCATGAAGTTTGCTGAGTAGCTAATAACTCAGAAAATCAGGTCGGGGGATACGAATGAAAAAGATGCTAATTGCACTCGGCTTGTCCAGTGCACTTTTAGGTGGTTCTGTTGCGTGGGCTGAAGAAAGCGCAACAGCACCTACAGAAGAAGTCACAGTAGTTGATACTGCAAATACAACAACGCTAAATACAACAGAAACTGCAGTTCCAGTTGAAGCAGCGCCAGCACCTGAAGAAGAAGAGCCTAAGCTCGATACAGGTGATACAGCATGGATTTTAGTGTCCACTGCACTTGTTTTACTCATGACAATTCCCGGTTTAGCATTATTTTACGGTGGTATGGTCCGTAAGAAAAATGTACTCAGCACGATGGCACACAGTTTCGTTGCGGCAGGTGTCGTGAGCTTAACGTGGGTGATTGTAGGTTATACCTTAGCATTTGGTGAAGGTAATGCCTTTATCGGTAGCTTAGACAAATTTATGTTGTCGGGTATCACCACAGAAGCCTTGTCCGGTACGATTCCAGAGATTCTTTTTGTTATTTTCCAAATGACATTTGCCATCATTACCGTTGCCATTATTAGCGGTTCGATTGCAGAACGTATGAAATTCGGTGCTTTCGTTGCGTTCATCGCAATTTGGAGTGTTGTGGTTTATGCACCAATTACCCACTGGGTATGGGGTGGTGGTTGGTTAGGAAACGACGGTGCGCTTGATTTTGCGGGTGGTACGGTTGTTCACATCAACTCAGGTATTGCGGGTCTTGTTGCAGCGTATATGCTTGGTAAACGTATGGGGCTTGGCCGTGAATCTATGGCGCCACATAATCTAACGCTAACTGTCATCGGTGCAAGCCTTGTATGGGTAGGTTGGTTCGGTTTCAACGGTGGTTCTGCTCTAGGTGCAAATGGTTCAGCTGGTTATGCATTGGTGGTAACACAAGTTGCAGCAGCGGCAGCAGCAGTGGCATGGTTAATTACTGAAAAAGTAGTTCGTGGTAAAGCGTCTGTCTTGGGTGGTGCTTCTGGTGCAGTAGCTGGCCTTGTGGTGATTACACCTGCGGCAGGTTTCGTAACAGTTGGTGGTGCTTTAGCGATGGGTCTGATCGGTGGTGTGGTTTGCTTCTGGGGTATTACTGCGCTGAAACGTGCGTTGAAAGCGGATGACTCTTTGGATGCGTTTGGTCTACATGGTGTCGGTGGTATCGTGGGTGCGATCCTTACAGCATTCTTTGCCAGCGAATTCATCATGGGTGATAAAGCACCGAGCAACTTAATGCATCAATTATGGGTTCAAGTCGAAGGTGTACTAGCGACTATTGCTTACTCAGCTGTGATGACATTCATTATCTTGAAAGTGATTGATCTAGTGATTGGCATCCGTGTTGAAGCTGATGACGAACGAATGGGTCTAGACTTAAGTCAACATGGCGAACGTGTAGAATAATAAGATCACAGTAAATCAATATATTGTGTAAAACAGCCCGAAAGGGCTGTTTTTTTTCCATATCTAGCGTAAAGCTCTACAAATTTCAAAATTTTTGCTACACTCTAAATCCATTCGGATTTGTTCAATTTAACCGCTATGCATTGTCCATTTTGCAACGCTGAAGACAGTAAAGTGATTGACTCACGTCTTGCTGCTGAAGGCTGTCAGATACGCCGCCGCCGTGAATGTATTAGTTGCGGTGAACGTTTTACAACTTTTGAAAGCTATGAAGTGGTGATGCCGCGTGTCATCAAGTCTGATTCAAAGAGCGAACCTTTTGATGAGGCCAAGCTCCGCCGCTCGCTGATGCATGCCTTGCAAAAGCGTCCAGTAACGCAAGAGCAAATTGAAACGGTACTCAGTGATATTCAATTGCAAATTCGCCGTTTGGGTGAACGTGACGTGAAATCACGCACCATTGGTGAAATTGTTATGCAGTCTTTGTTTGCTTTAGATCATGTGGCTTATGTACGTTTTGCTTCTGTGTATCAAGACTTTCAAGATGTAGAAGCTTTTCGTCGTCAAATTGAGCAAATGCAGCAGCGTGAGCACTAATGCACATCTGCTTCCATTTTTATCATGAGTGATTACATGTCTGAGTTAGATCAAGTGACTTTGCAGCAGCATCAACAGTGGATGCGGCGTGCAATTGCATTGGCACAGCAGGGGCAATACAGCACTCGTCCCAATCCCAATGTGGGCTGTGTGATTGTCAAAGACGGTCAATTGGTTGGTGAAGGTTTTCATCCAAAAGCGGGTCAGCCGCATGCAGAAGTCTTTGCAATGCGTGATGCAGGTGAGGCCGCACGTGGCGCAACCGCTTATGTGACTTTGGAGCCTTGCGCACACTATGGACGTACGCCACCTTGTGCCAAAGGCTTGGTGGAAGCAGGTGTTGCTCAAGTCGTTGTGGCATGTCCCGATCCGAATCCATTGGTTGCGGGTAAAGGTGTACAAATCTTACGTGATGCTGGCATTGAAGTGATCACAGGTATTTGTGAAGCAGAAGCACATCAATTGAATTTGGGCTTTTTAAAAGCCATGGCGACGGGCATGCCTTATGTTCGGCTCAAAGTCGCATCGAGCCTAGATGGGCGTACTGCCATGGCCTCGGGTGAGTCTAAGTGGATTACCGGTGCGATGGCGCGACAAGATGTACAGCATTGGCGTGCGATATCAGGTGCTGTGATTACTGGGATTGAAACAGTATTAGCCGACGATTGCTTACTCAACGTACGTCAGCTCGATGACGCTGTTGACATGCGTAACGTGGTTCAGCCGAAACGTATCGTGCTAGATCGTCAAGGCCGCTTGCCATTAAGCGCAAAAATATTGCAGCAACCTGAAACCGTGATGGTCATGGGGCCATATCGTCAGGAACTTGCTGACTTGGGCGTGGTACAATTTGAAATTCAGCCTTTGGCCGATCTGTTAGCAGCATGCGTTCAACAGTTCCAAATTTATGATGTCCTTGTGGAAGCCGGTGCGACACTTTCGACCGCTTTCTTACAAGAACATTTGATCGATGAAATGATCAGTTATGTTGCACCGACCTTGTTGGGTCAGTCAGCACGTGCGATGTTTAATGCGGAGTTTGACCGCATGGCAGAGCAGCTTCGATTTAAGCTGAAAGATGTCACTCAATTGGGTGATGACATCCGCTTAAGGTTAATCCCTTCTCAAGAGACGCTATGAATTCAGAGTCTACGGTTTATCACAAACGTCGTCATGCGGCTCGTACCACAGACGAATATCTTTTCCATCAGTTGGTTCCTTATTTGGGAAACAAACGCCGTCTATTACATCTGATTTTAGAAGCACTTGAGCAAACGGGAACCTTAAAACGCGAAGATGGTCGTGCGCCGATATTTGCTGACTTTTTTGCAGGCTCGGGTGTAGTGTCACGGTTGGCACGTCAAAACGGCTATCGTGTTATTGCCAATGACTGGGAACCCTACAGCCATGCTTTGAACAGTGCGATTCTCTCTTGTGTTGAAGCACCAGCGTTTAAAGAGTTGGGTGGCTATCAGAAAGCCATCGATTATCTGAACCGTTTGCCAGAAGTTAAAGGTTGGGTGACCCATAACTTGTGTCCACGTAATGATGAAATCTACGATCCTGCACGTGACCGTTTATTCTTTAAACGCCGTAACGGTATGCGTATCGATGCGATTCGTCAGCAAATTGCAACTTGGCAAGCTCAAGGCGCGATTGATGATGTGGAAATGAGTGCTTTATTAGCGCCGTTATTGTATTCAGCAAGTTTTGTCAGTAATACCAGCGGTGTATTTAAAAGCTTCCATCATGGTTGGGGCGGTAAAACCCAAGCGGCATTAGATCGTATCGGTTCTTTGTTATGGCTGACTCCAAGTCGTTTTTGTGAAATTGGTGATCCAAAAAAACCCGCCGCCGAAATGTGGTGTGTCGACGCACAGCATTTGGCTAATCAAATGAGTGGCTTTGAAGTGGATGTGGCTTATCTCGATCCACCGTATAACCAGCACGCTTACAGCAGTAACTACCATGTGTTGAATGCTTTAACGTTATGGGATCAGGTGGATTTACCAACACCAGACACCAAGGGTTTTAAGAGCGGAATCGATCGTGCATGGCGTAAAGAACGTCCAAGTCCATATAATTCTTCGAAGCATGCGAAAGAAGCTTATGAAAAATTATTAGAAACCATCAATGCACGTTACATCCTGACGAGCTATTCAACCGATGGTAATATCAGCGCCACAGATTTGTTACAAGCCAATTTAAAACGTGGCCGAGTAAGCTTATTGACGCAAGATGTACCACGTTACCGCGTGAGTAAGCAGCGTCAGTCTGAACGTGCACGCGTACTAGAGTTTATTGTCATCACGGATACGCATGCCAAATCAGGTCCACCAATCCGTCAGTTGTTGAGTCAATTGCACCATTTTGCAGAATTAGGTGGTGTCGATACCTCTGGCGTGAGTACGCAACTTGATTTGTGGTAAAAATCATCGCCCCATATTTTTCAGGGATTGAACATGTTTACAGGCATTATTGAAAGTCTAGGTAAAGTTGAAAGCATTCAAAACGTGGGTGGCGATGTCCGCTTGCGTATCCAGACAGATTTAGACATGACGGATGTGCATTTGGGGGATTCGATTGCCACCAATGGCATTTGCTTAACCGTGATCGACTTTGGCAGCAATTGGTATGCAGCCGATGTATCACGTGAAAGTTTAAATCGGACCACCTTGGAACACTGGAAAGCAGGGCAGGCGGTAAATGTGGAAAAAGCCATGTTGCCGACCACGCGTTTTGGTGGACATATTGTCAGTGGTCATGTCGATGCAGTGGGTGAAATCACTCAAGTTCGTTCAGATGCGCGTTCTATTTATTTTGAAGTGACCGCACCGAAAGAAATTGCACGCTATTTAGCGGAAAAAGGCTCTGTGACCGTGGATGGTATTAGCCTGACGATTAACCATTTACGTGGCAATGTGCTGAGCTTAAATTTAATTCCGCACACGGCTGAACGAACCAATATCGGTACTTGGAAAGCTGGGGCTAAAGTGAACTTGGAAGTGGATGTTTTAGCACGTTATATTGAGCGTTTATTGCTCGGCGATAAAGCCGCTGAGACCACAGCGCAATCTAAAATTAGCTTAGATTTTCTCGCTGAAAATGGCTTCTTGAAATAAGTTGATACCGAAGAAAACCAAACAGTCTGATTGAAAAATTAGACTGTTTTTTTATTTTTGGTGATAATGCGTCGCGGAATGACATATATGATGAATAATCAGACAGGTGATAATGATTGATTTCTTACTGAATCTGGAACAGTGGTTACCCATGTTATTGGAAAATTATGGTGTGTGGATTTATGCCATTTTATTTCTGGTGATATTTTCAGAAACGGGTTCAGTATTTATGTTCTTCCTGCCGGGAGACAGCCTATTGCTTGCCATCGGCGCATTATGCTCAACGACGGAAGTGGTGCATTTACACACTATGGGGCTGATGTTATTTGTCGCATCAGTCTTGGGCTACTGCGTCAATTACTACACGGGCAGCGTGCTAGGCATTAAGTACTTTAATAAGCACACACGTTACTTTAAGCCCGAATATATGGTCAAAACCAATAAATATTTTATGAAGCATGGCGGTAAAACGATTTTAGTCGCACGCTTTGTACCCTTTGTGCGTTCTTTTGCGCCTTTTGCCGCTGGGTCTGCACGCATGAGCCTTGGCACATTTATGTTCTATAACGTGCTAGGTGGTTTCATCTGGATTGGATTATTACTCGGTATCGGTTATTTCCTAGGACATACCGTTTCTGCAGTTGCAGATTTGGTCTAAGCCAAACTTAGACATAAAAAAAGCCCACAGTTGTGGGCTTTTTTTATGGGGTAGATGACCACTTAGTGTTTTGTAACGGTCACTACATCAAGGGTTTGAAAAATCGAGCTGTGGGGCGGTTGCTGAATGCTAAAACCACCTTTTTCTGATTCACGGCTGAGATAAACCGAAATACTGTGAAAGTCTGAATGACTCAGCCAAAGATCTTTGGCACGAATGTCCCATTGTTCTCCAGCAGATAGAGAGGATATTTTCTGGGTAATCTGGTGAATGATGTCCATATTGAATTCCCATCTGGATGCATGATTATATTTTTAGGATGCCTGAAGCATTGTATTTTGAGGGACAATGCTTCAGTCATATGAACATCATGTTGCAAATACATGTCAGTTTAATGACAGTGACCAGATTTCGATGCACGGCTTAAGATGCTTGGGACGATGTAGATTCTGTCGAAAAATTAGAGTTTTCTAAGATATAGTCAATTTCTTCTTGTGCGGCTGCTTTCAATTTTGCACGGAAATCACTGACGGCCATCTCGATTTGCGTTTCTGCCTCAAGTTCCAAACGCACGCGTACACTTTCAAGTTCTGACAACATTTGTCCTTCGCTCACCGATAAGCTTTGACTTAATCCCGCTAAACCCGTTTCAGGGTTTTTATGATAGCGAGCGGCATAGTGTTGTACTTCACGATTAAGATTATGCTGCATCATGGTGAGCGCTTGCGTTTGTGCAGCAAAGCGTAACTCTTCGTCACGTTTCAGTTGTTCTGCATAGGCTTGTTCAGCTTCACGTTTTTCTTCTAAGGCTTTTTCTAAAGCCAGTTGTTTACGTATACGAGCATCTTCTATCAACTGTGCTTTTAAATCTGCATAGGCAGACTCAATTTTGTCAAAAGACACTTGCTGCTGCTGTTGGTCATTGACCAGCCATTGTTGAATGTCTGTACTGGGATTGAGTACATCGCAAACGCGACCAAGGTCATCAATAAAGGTCTGACGAATAGCTTCAGGTACTTTTAACCAGCGCTGTTTAAAGTCTGGACCGACATTCAATGCCATGGTGCATCTCCTTGCAAATAGGGTAAAACCAATATCACGTTAAAGTTTATGGGTCTGCGGTTGAACGCCCAAACGTCGATATTGTTTATATTTTTCACGCCCGATAATTTTAGCGGGTTCGTTATTTTCAATAATTTCGATAATGTGACTAAAACTTGCGAACTGTTCAAGTGCTTGATCGTTAAAATTAAACACAATCCAGTCGGCTTGCTCAGGCAATTGGGCAGAAATACAGACCGTTGCCTCGGGTTGATCGATACCATGGGGAATGAAACCTGTGTGATCGAAACTCCACAGGCGTTCATCAAGTTGTTGCTGTAAGTCTGGGTCAGCACAATGTAGCCAAATACGTACAGGCTGACGCAGGATCTTACGGCATAAACGACAAGTGCTTTCGACTTGTCGTTCAGGACTTTTTTCAAATAAATAAAAGCTAACTTTAGCCATTCGCTTGAGCACGATTCGCTAAGAATTGCATTAATAATGGCACAGGACGACCTGTTGCGCCTTTATTTGCACCTGAGTTCCATGCAGTACCCGCAATGTCTAAATGCGCCCAACGGTATTCACGCGTAAAGCGTTGAAGGAAACATGCGGCTGTTACAGAACCTGCTTTTGGACCGCCAATGTTGGCAATATCTGCAAATGGAGAATCAAGTTGTTCTTGATAATCTTCAATCACTGGCATACGCCATACGCGGTCAAAGCTGTGTTGACCCGCAGCAGTCAATTCAGCCGCAAGTTCATCATCCGGAGTGAACATACCAGTAAGGACTGAACCTAATGCCACAACACATGCACCAGTGAGGGTTGCAATATCAATCACCAGTGCAGGATTAAAGCGTTTTACATAGGTCAAGGTATCGCACAGAACCAAACGACCTTCGGCATCGGTATTTAAAATTTCAACGGTTTGACCGCTCATGGTTGTCACGATGTCGCCCGGGCGAGTGGCATGACCAGACGGCATGTTTTCTGCAGCAGCAATTGCGCCGACCACATGAATCGGTAATTTCGCTTCACACAGCGCACGGATGGTACCCAAAACTGATGCAGAACCGCACATGTCGAATTTCATTTCGTCCATGCCCGCACCGGGTTTAAGTGAGATACCACCAGTATCAAAAGTCACACCTTTACCAACAAGCACCACTGGCGCTTCTTCACGGTTTGAAAGGTATTCGATGGTAATAATACGGCCTGGACGGTCAGAACCTTTGCTCACAGCAAGGAAAGCACCCATACCGAGATCAGCCATTTGCTGTTCATCGAGTACAGTCACTTTGAGTTGATCAGGGAATTCAGCTGCAAGCGCTTGAGCTTGTTCAGCCAAATATTCAGGGAAACAGATATTGCCCGGACGATTACCTAGGTCACGGGTAAAGCTTTGACCTGATTGCACTGCAGAAATTAATTCAAGCTGTGCAGTGGTTAATGGACTTTCAGTAGCGATTAAATGGATCTGCTCCAAAACAAATTCATTTTTCTTAGACTTGTATTCATCAAATGCATAAGCCGCTTGGGTCAGGCTAAGTGCAAATAAATAATGTTGTTCTAGTGGTAGAGCAGAGATATCGACACTGATCTGTTTGAATTTTTTTTGTGACGCTTTAATAATGGTTTGTGCAATTTTTGCAAATTTATTGACCTGTAATTCAGCAACTTTGCCGAGGCCTAAAAGTGCGCTATTGCGACAAGCGGCAATGTTCGCCACCAAAGGCAGGCTTTCATTGAGTGCTGCTTTAAATTGAGTTGCTTCAATTAAATTATCTAAATCATTGATTTGATATGAAGTAGCTGCATTTGTAACGTGCTCAGAATCTACTAATATCAACAAATATTGGCTGGACGCATTCGCTTGGAATGACGTATTAATAGAAAGTTTCATGTGCGGTATTTATGCCTTTTTAAATTTATAAACCATTAAACCATTGAAACATTTATATGAATAGAGTTTCAATGAGCAACAAGGGTATAGGTTTTATATTTTCTACATTCGGGTAAACTAACGCTAGTTTTTATTGGCCCTATTTTTGGAAGAATTAATTTGATTATTCGGCGTTATCTGGTCAAGCAAGTGGTGTCGACATCACTGGTTGTGATTGCCTTATTGACCTTGATCATGATGGGTGGTCGTTTGATCAAGTACTTTGGTGTGGCGGCGCAAGGTCGTTTAGATGCAAGTATTTTATTTAGCATTATTGGCTACCGTTTGCCTGAGTTTTTAACTTTAATTCTTCCGCTCGGTTTCTTTATTGGTCTGATGTTGGTCTTTGGTCGTCTGTATGTCGATCATGAAATGGCTGTGCTCAATGGTAGCGGCGTCAGTCGAAATCAATTGTCACGCTTATTGGTGCCGATGACTGTGGTCTTTATGGCTGTTCAAGCATTTTTGATGCTGTGGGCGTCGCCTTGGGGCATCCGTCAGTTTGAAGCATTAACGACTTCGCAAGCGGTACGAACAGGCTTTGACTTGGTTCGACCGAAAGAGTTTATTTCCTCTGGGCCCTATACCATTTATGCAGGCGACTTGTCAGAAGACCGTAAAAACTTAAAAGATATTTTCTTCTATCAGCGTGCAGAAAAAGAGGGTAAGCCTGATGTCATTATTTTGGCGAAGGAAGCGACCCGCGTCGAAGTGCCCGATGATAATGCCAATGTGGTGGATTTGGTTGAAGGCCGCCGTTACGAAATCTATCCGGGGCAACCGCGTTATTCTCAAGCTGAATTCCAAAGTTATCGTTTACGTTTAGAAAATGATAAAGAAGCAAAATTTGAAAGTACCGAAGTAGAAGCTTTACCAACCTCGAAGTTATGGGATAACCGTAACGATCCTGTGGTTGCCAGCGAACTCGGTTGGCGGATATTTGTGCCGTTCGCTATTTTGGTGGCGTTATTACTCGCTACCGCTTTGTCTGAAGTGAGTCCTCGTCAAGGGCGTTACCTGAAACTGTTCCCAGCTTTACTTATTTTTGCCAGTTTAATCGTAGCCTTAATGGCGATCAAAACGCGGATCAGTAAAGATGAAATGGGCATCTGGGCTTATCCACTGGTCTTAGTGATTTACGGCATTGCAGCAGCATTGTTCTCGCGTAAACAAAAATTAGCGCCCAAAATTAAGAAACAAATTCAGCGAGTGAGGTCTTAAAATGTTGGCACGTCGTATAGTTGCAAAACATGTGACCAAAACTACTGCCTTAGCCATGCTTGGTGCGACAGCGGTATTGGCTGGCTTACAAGTGCTTTTTACTTATTTAGGTGAATTGGGCTCGCTGAAAGAAGGCTATAACGCATGGAATGCTTTGCAGTATGTGTTATGGAGTTCACCGAATTATTTATATGAAATTTTACCGATTTCAGCCTTGATTGGCGCGGTACTGGGTTTAGGGACTCTAGCTTCAAACAGTGAATTGATTGTGATGCGTTCGGTCGGCATCAGCCTTTGGCGGATTGTGGGCTGGGTGATTCGTTCGGCACTCATTTTGGTGGTTTTATCCTTTGCATTAAGCGAATGGGTCATTCCCTATACCAATGAACAAGCCAAAAGCGTCAAAAGTCACCGCACTGCGGCTGAGTTGGGTGAAGTCAAAGGCTATTGGTCGCGTGAAGGTCAGCGCTTTATTTATATTGACTATGCCAATTCGCAAGGTCAAATTAAAGATGTTCAGGTTATTGATTTTGATGAAAAATATCGTTTGCGAGGCACTTTGGATGCGGAGCAAGGGAATTTTGTCCAAAATGGCTCTTGGTCGCTACAAAATTCAACCCAAGTGGATCTATTAGCGACGGGTGATGCTGTAGCGAAGCAAAATGCTGAACAGCCGCTTTCATTGGCCTTGCAACCTAAATATGTGCATATGGTTACCATTGACCCTGAAGATTTATCACCGAGTCAATTGGTGAGCTTTATGAGCTATATGCATGAATATAGCCAAGTCCCGAAAACTTACCAATTGGCGTTTTGGCAAAAGTTTGGTTCGCCCTTTGCTTTAATTGCCTTGGTGGTAATTGCGTGTTCATTTATTTTTGGACCTTTACGTCAACAGTCGATGGGTTTCCGCTTGGTGATTGCCTTATTTGCTGGACTGGGTTTTTACTACTTACAAGATTTCTTGGGTTATGCAAGTTTGGTGTACGCGCCATCGCCTGCATGGTTCGTCTTTATACCGATTATTTTGATGTTTGTAGCGGGTGGCTATCTGCTGCACCGCGCACGTTAAGTGCATGCAAGATTGAGTAAAACAATGTTGATGACCTAGATAAACCATGGTTGTCACATAGAGTCTTCACCGAAAATTCGGTAAGATAGTATGATTAATTTATAAACGAAAGAGTGTTCATTATGACGGATGCAACTGCTGGCAAAATCCCACACGTATTGGTAATTATGGATGGTGTGGGTCATCGCGAAGCGGTCGAGGACAATGCCTTTTTAGCAGCAAAACGACCAAACTTGACTGCAATGCAGGAAAAGCATCCGCATGGATTGATTTCAGGCTCTGGCGAAGACGTTGGTTTACCTGATGGTCAAATGGGTAACTCTGAAGTGGGCCACATGAACCTTGGTGCAGGACGTGTGCTGTATCAAGACTTTACTCGTATTACCAAAGATATTCGTACCGGTGCGTTCTTTGAACATGACGTTTTAGTCGATGCGGTTGAAAAAGCTAAAGCTGCAAATCGTGCTGTACATATCATGGGCTTGTTGTCTGAAGGTGGTGTGCATTCACATGAAGATCATATTGTGGCGATGGCTGAATTGGCATTAAAACGCGGTGCAAAAGTGTATCTTCATGCATTCCTTGATGGTCGTGATACGCCACCAAAAAGCGCACAACCTTCGCTTGAAAAATTAGATGCACTGTTTGCTCAGTATCCGGGTCAAGGTCGTATTGCCACCATGATTGGTCGTTACTTTGCAATGGATCGTGACAACCGTTGGGATCGTGTTGAGCAAGCCTATCGCCTATTAACTGAAGGTGAAGCAGTGCGCACTGCAGCGACTGCTGTTGAAGGTCTAGAGCAGGCTTACGCTGCTGAAGAATCAGATGAATTTGTGAAAGCGACGCGTATTGGTGATTTAGCACCGATCCAAGATGGTGATAGCGTTGTCTTTATGAACTTCCGTGCTGACCGTGCGCGTGAAATTACCAAAGCATTTGTGGAAAAAGATTTTGCAGGTTTTGAACGTAAAGTGGTTCCTGCTTTATCAAAATTTGTCATGTTGACACGTTACCAAGCAACAATTGATGCACCTGTGGCTTATATGCCAGAAGCGTTGCATAACTCGATTGGTGAATACCTGTCTAATTTGGGTAAAACACAACTGCGTATTGCTGAAACTGAAAAATATGCACACGTGACTTTCTTCTTCAGTGGTGGTCGTGAAGATGAATATCCGGGTGAAAAACGTATTTTGATTCCATCACCAAACGTTGCGACTTATGATTTAAAACCAGAAATGAGTGCTTATGAAGTCACTGATGAGTTGGTTGCCGCAATTAATTCAGGTGAGTACGACTTACTGGTGGTGAACTATGCCAATGGTGATATGGTTGGCCATACCGGTGTGTTTGATGCAGCAGTCAAAGCAGTTGAGGCCGTAGACACGTGCTTAGGTCGTGTATATGAAGCTGTGATGGCAAATAAAGGTCACATGCTCGTGACCGCCGATCATGGTAACGTAGAGCAAATGCAGGATTACCAAAGTGGTCAGGTGCATACTCAACATACCACTGAACTTGTGCCGTTTATCTATGTTGGCCCGACCAATGCAACAATTGCAGAAGGTGGTGTTTTGGCTGACGTAGCGCCGACAATGTTAACGCTTATGCACATTCCTGTACCAACAGAAATGCAAGGTCGTAACTTGATTACTCTTGAAGCTTAAAATGTAAGGAAGCATGAATGACTAAAGCACACTGGACGTCAGTTGTAAGCCTTACAGCCTTGCTGCTGTGTTCTAGTCATTCGACATGGGGAGCCGACAAAGCAAAGTCGGCTTTCGATGAATTTGATGGCAGCTATGAACAAAGTTATGCCGAAGTACCTGTCGAATCGATCCAACAATTTGTTCAAATCTATGGCATTGTCAAAGAAAATTATGTCGTTGAAAAAAATGACGATGCATTATTCCAACAAGCCATCAAAGGCATGGTCAGTGGTTTAGACCGCTATTCACGATATCTTTCACCTGAAGACTATAAGCAGCTTTTGCAATACACTGAAGGGGATATTGCGAGTGTCGATTTCAATTTGCGCTTTGATGTAGGTTTACAGCAATGGGTCATCACCAATTTAAAGCCTGATGCCGATTCAGCAAAGCTAGGTCTGAAAAATGGCGCGGCGGTGTTTAAAATTGATGATCAAGAACTCAAAAAACTTAATCAAGATCAAGTGCGACACCTGCTCACAGGCAGTATCGGCTCGACGCTGAATCTACAGCTAATAACTGCAAGTCAACCGGTCAATTTGGTCAGAAACACTAAAGTTGAAACAGATATAGAATCTAAATTATTAAATAATCAGGTTTTAGTTTTACACGTTAAAGTTTTTCAACAAGATACAGCCAATGAAATTAAGCGTTTAATTGAAAGTCATGGTTCACGTGTCAAAGCCGTATTGTTTGATTTAAGAAATAACCCCGGCGGGTTATTGTCCGCAGCAGTAGAGTCTGCCGATTTATTTTTGAATCAGGGTATTATCGTGTCGACTCGAAGTCGATCTGAAGGTGACCAACAATTTCAGGCTTTACCAAGTTTTGAATTTCAAAATATGAAAGTTGGTATTTTAATCAACAATCGTTCTGCTTCTGCCGCAGAGGTCTTTACCGCAGCATTAAAAGAGCATAAACGTGCATGGGTGGCGGGTGAGAAAAGTTATGGTAAAGGTGTGGTTCAAAAACTATTTCCATTGAGTAATGGTGCGGCTTTACAAATGACTGTGTCGCAATATCTGACACCGAATGGCAAAATGATTGAAGGAATTGGGGTGCAGCCAGACTATAACTATCCGCTGCAACATGATGCACGTGAAGATCACTATGTCGATCATGTTGCAGAGTTATTGCTGAATCAAAAATAAACAGCAATACGCTGGAAAACTTTTACTCTTCGTCTTCGGTATCTAAGCCGAATTTTTTCAAACGATAGCGTAATGAACGGAATGACATACCTAATTTTTTGGCGGCAAGTGTTCTGTTCCAGTGAGTCAAATTCAACGCATTCATGAGCACTTCTTTTTCGATATTTTCTAAAAAGAGCTCCAAACCTTCTTCAGGCAGTTTGCGAGGGACCACACTCTGTTCGTTGCTGTTTACAGCAAGCTGAGCAGAATCATTCGTTGTTGGAGCGGAATTGAACTGAGCACTCGGTTGTCTTAATGGCGCACTTTGCAGATGTTGAAGGTCAATTTGCTCATCATCGCAGAGGGTCATAGCACGTTCGATAATATTGCGGAGTTCACGAACATTACCTGGATAATATTGGCTAAGTAGGAAACTCTTCGCACGTTCAGTCAGAGGCTTAGTAGCAATTTCCCATTCATGGCTAATTTTTTGAATAAAATGTTGTGCCAATAAGAGGATGTCGTCGCCACGTTCACGTAAGGCAGGCAATACTAAATCCATCACATGGATACGGAAAAATAAATCTTGGCGGAATCGACCTTGTTGGACGAGAGCTTCTAAGTCCTGATGACTAGCACTGATCACACGGAAATCAACATCAATTTCACAGTCTGAACCTACGGGGCGAATACGTTTTTCCTGTACCGCGCGTAGCAGTTTAACTTGCATGGCTAAAGGTAATTCGGCAATTTCATCCAGAAATAAGCTACCACCATGTGCAGATTGAATCAGACCTTGTTTGTCTTGGGTGGCACCACTAAAGCTGCCTTTTTTATGGCCAAAAAGTTCACTTTCCATTAACTCTGTGGGAATTGCCCCACAGTTAATAGCAATAAAGGGCCCTTCATTACGGTTGCTTAAACGGTGAACCAGATTGGCCACGACCTCTTTACCCGTACCAGATTCACCCGTAATAAAAACAGGTGCTTGTGAACGTGCAATTTTCTTTAGAGTTCGACGCAATTGCTGGATTGGAAGCGATTCACCAATCAACATTTTATGTTCTAAAGCATCTTGCGAAGTAATGTCTTCGGCCAAAGGCTTATTCAGGGCTTTTTGTAGCAGTTGTTCAAGATGTTTTGGATTGATCGGTTTGCTGACAAAATCGAAAGCTCCCGCCTTTAATGCGGCAATGGCAATGTCCATGTTGCCATAGGCTGTTAGCACAGCAACTGGAAGGGCAGGACAGTGTTCATTCATCCAATCTAAAAGCTGTAGACCATTACCATCGGGCAAGTTGAGATCGGTTAGGCAGGCATCGTAGCTATAGGTAGACAAGGCTTTTTTAGCTTCGTCGAGGCGATGTGCAACATGCGTTTTAACCCCCATCCTTGATAAAGACATTTGCATCAGCATACATAAGTCTTCTTCGTCATCAACTAACAATACCAGTGGTTGTGAATCCACAGTTTTCCCCTAAAAACAATTAAATAACAGCTTGTAAGCACTCAATCCTAAAGCAAGCTCCCTGTTTTTGTTCTACATAGGAAAGCTGTGCTTGATTCGCTTCACAGAAGCTATGAGCAAGATATAATCCTAAACCAGTTCCAGTAATTTCGGTACTAAAAAATGGTTGAAATAACTGTGCGCGGTTTTGTAAAGCAACCCCATGACCAAAATCTCGGACATCGATCTGGACTTTTTTCTGATCGGTACGCGCCACCACTTCGATATACGACATGTCCGGATTGTTATGGCGAATCGCATTACGAATTAGGTTGATTAAAATTTGTCTGAACTGTGCCTCATCAAAATCAATCAAGGTTTTGGCTTGCACATTGAGCCGAATGTTCTGTTGAATGTCTGCCAGATCTTCTTGCAGGAACAGCGGTAAAAATTTTTCTAGATTCAGACGAGTCGGAAGGGTTTCCTTATTGCGCACCATATTTAGGGTGTCTTGAATAATTCGGTCAATCCGCACCGCTTGACGTGAAATCATATGATTCAACATGTGCTGTTGTTCGGTATCACTTTGCGGATATAAATCATTGGCATGCACAATTGCGGCTAAAGGATTGCGAATTTCGTGGGCAATACTGGCGGAGAGTTGACCTAAAGCGGCTAATTTTAATTGTTGCACTTGCTGATTGAGTTTTTGTGCATCTTGTAAAATCAGCAAGGTCAGCATTTGATGCGGCACAACGAGTTTTTGTACCAGTACCTGAATGTGATATTGGCTTTGTTGTGATTCAAATTGGAATTTTTCACCGCTTTTTAAATCTTCAAATTTGAGTAATTCAAATAAGTCGGGCTGCGTGGTATACAGTGGATATTGGTCATGATGATAAGAATTTGGCATGCCGAGTAAATGGCAAGCAGCAGGATTACTCAGCACCACATGACAGTTTTCATCCAAAACCAAATAGCCCGTATCAATCTGTTCTAAAATATAGCGGTTAATGTTTTGTAGCCGATGGAGCTCTAAGGATTGCGAAAAATTCAGATTTTCTAATAACTGGAAACGTTTCACGGCAATTTGTGCACTGCCATACACCACACAAAATAAAAAAGCCAAAATCGCACTGTTGGTTAAATTTTTGAGTGAGGTAAATTCAAGAATTGAACCTAAAAACAGTTGATACACCACGCAAATCACAGCGATGAGGGTGATGACTAAAGCTTTTTGGGCATCTAATAACAGGGATGCTGCAAAAATCGTAATCACAAACAGCAAACTCAAATGTAAATTAGGTCCATCGATGGCTAAGGTCAGTAAGCTCAGCGAAATGACATCTACAATGAATAACAGTAGTAACTGGTTTGGGATCCGGACTTTGAAACGTCCAAGTGACATGAATTGAATGCTGGTAAACAGCAAATAAATCGTCAATACATATAGGTATAAACGTGGGTATTCATAATCTGAAGTGAATTGAGTGTAGGTCAGTAAAAAGACCAGTAACAGACAGGCACTGATGATAAAGCGATAAGCACTGTACCAAAGACCCAAATGATACTGGTTCAATTCACTATGAATTGAACGCTGTGTCATAAGTAACAGGATGTACGTTGTGTTAAGGTTTGATTAACCCGTAGCGAATCGCCAAGTGAGTTAGTTTGACATCACTATCAATATTCAGTTTTTCAAAAATGCGGTAACGGTAGGTATTCACTGTTTTAACACTAACGAATAATTTATCGGAAATTTCTTGTGCACTAATACAATTGACCACCATCATGGCAACTTGCATTTCACGCTCAGACAGGGCGTCAAAAGGCGATTGTTGTGTATCAGACAAATATGAGCTGGCCAGTTGTTCTGCAATGTCTGCACTGAAATATTTGCCGCCTTGCATCACTTTATTAATCGCACGGACCATTTCAGTAACTGGTGCACCTTTGGTGATATAGCCTTTGGCACCTGCTTTTAACAATAAAGACGGATAGGGTTCTTCAGCAAGTCCACTGACTGCGAGGACTTTTGTATCTGGCGCTGTTTGGAGTAGGCGACGTGTGGTTTCTACCCCCCCGATCCCTGGCATATTGACATCTAATAGTACGACGTTTGGATGATGTTGGCGAACAAGTGTAATCGCATCTTCACCAGATTCGGCTTGTCCAATAACTTGGACATCTGCATGGTCTTCGAGCATACGGCAAATACCAGTACGGACTAATTCATGGTCATCTACCACCAAAACTGTGATCACCTACACTCTCCCTCAAGTCAAAACCTGTTTTTTTGTTACATAAAGCAAAATAAGCTTGCAATGAAACGACAAAATTAGCAATCCTATTCTTATATGAAATGAAAAACTTCATACACAATGTGTGAGCAAAAAATGTTCGTAGTTGTGACCAATGTACGGCATATTGCTGGTCTTGCGCAAATGTTTAGTATCCTGAGTTGAGTGAGCAATGGTGAAAAAATTAAATAAATCCTTCATGCACGTTTTGGGCATGTCAATTTTATTCAGTATGAGCAGTTTCAGTTCTGCTGAAATTGTGATGAATAGTGCTGCAAATCAGCAGTCAAATATTAGCTGGTCATCTGAAGATGCAAACCAGTTACTCAACGGTGACGTGTCTTATAGCGCTGAAGAGCCATCTCCTCAAGGGTCAACGAAAGTGACTACTTCTGTACGTAGTACAGGCGGCGTGGTACAGACAGCACCATCGAAAACGGTCCGTATTATTGATACCAATCAATACGCAGGACAGCCCTCTGTAAATGCGCGTGCAGCACTGGTTATGGATGGTCAAACTGGTGAAGTGCTATATAGCAAAAATAGCAATACCGCTTTACCGATTGCATCAATTACCAAACTCATGACAGCAGTAGTGATTTCAGATGCCCGATTAAACATGTCTGAAAAGATTACCTTACAACAGTCTGATTTCTCATGTTCAGGTTGTAAAAGCTCAAGTTCAACGCTGCGTGCTGGCGACAGTATGAATCGTGCAGAAGCATTGCTGTTTGCTTTGATGAAATCTGAAAACCCAGCTGCTTCGGCATTAGCACGTACTTATCCAGGTGGTCGTTCTGCATTTATTGCAGCGATGAATGCGAAAGCACGCTCATTAGGGATGAACTCGACTCATTATGTGGAATCGACTGGCTTGCACCCAGGCAATGTCGCTTCGGCACGTGACTTAGGTATTTTGGTGAATACCGCTTCGCAGTATGGTTTGATTCGTCAATTTTCAACCACACCAAGTTATGACTTTAATTTGGGCTACCGCGTGTTGAAATCAAACAATACCAATGCTTTAGTACGTAATGGTGGTTGGAATATTAATATTTCAAAAACTGGATTTATTAATGAAGCAGGGCGCTGTGTGGTGATGCATACCACACTGAATAACCGTCCAGCGGTGGTGGTGTTATTGGGTGCGGATTCTTCAGTTGCACGAACCAATGATGCGACTCGTTTAATGAATTGGGCGAGCCAGTTACCAAAACGTATTTAATAAGATTTCAGATTTTTCATTCTTTCGGTATTTGGATTTACTCAACGTTTAAATGCTGAAGTGAATGCAAGATATAAAAAGCCCTGCAAGAGCAGGGCTTTTTTATTTAGTCAGCATATGAATTACATATTTGACAGAATTGAATCGCGAACTTGATCCATAGTTGCATCAATCGACAACATTACGGCATCTTGGCATTGCTTGATGGCAGTGTCAGGATCTTTTAAACCGTTACCTGTCACAGTACATACGATCACAGAACCTTCAGCAATTTTACCTGCTTTGATGTCACGAATCGCGCCACCGATAGACGCTGCAGAAGCAGGTTCTACGAATACACCTTCGTACATAGACAGTAGACGCTGTGCTTCTAAGATTTCAGCATCTTGAAGTTCATCGAACCAACCTTCTGAATCGCGGACTACTGCTTTAGCATGGTTCCAGCTTTGTGGATTACCGATACGGATTGCAGTTGCTACTGTTTCAGGGTTTTCTACAGGTGCGCCGCGTAGGAATGGTGCCGCACCAGCAGCTTGGTAACCCACCATTGTTGGTAGACCCGCAGGTTTTGGACCTGTGAATTGATCAGTTTCAGGATCATAAACGACTTGTACAAATTCTTCTTTAGGCTGATTCGCCACAGCTTCGGTATAACCCATCCAGTGTGCTGTGATGTTACCCGCATTACCTACAGGTAGGCAGTGGTAATCTGGCGCACGACCTAATTCGTCAACGATTTCGTAAGCAATGGTTTTTTGACCTTGCAGACGGTATGGGTTGATTGAGTTTACAATCGTAACTGGTGCTTGATCTGCAACTTCTTTTACAAGACGCATACCGTCATCGAAGTTACCGTGAATTTGCATCGTTACCGCGCCATACATCATCGCTTGTGCCATTTTACCCATGGCAATTTTGCCTTCTGGGATGAGCACAAATGCTTTAATGCCTGCACGTGCAGCATAAGCAGCCGCTGCAGCAGATGTATTACCTGTAGAGGCACAGATAATTGCTTTAGAGCCTTCTTCAACTGCTTTTGTTACAGCCATGGTCATACCACGGTCTTTAAATGAACCAGTCGGGTTTAAGCCCTCGTACTTCACATAAATTTCAACATTTTTGCCAATAATGCGTGGAATATTCTCAAGCTTAATCAGTGGTGTATTACCTTCGCCCAAAGAAATTGCGCGAGTAGTTGCAGATACGGGTAAACGGTCGCGATAGCGGTCAACTAAACCAGTATAACGATTGGCATTAGACATGATGATGTTCCAATTGTGTGTAGAGCTTGGCGAGAGGAACTGAAATATTCCCCTCGACCCGATTAATTATCAAGCGATTCTAAACGAATTCGTACAATTTCGCCATGAATGACAGGCAATGCTTGAATTTGTTGAAGGGCTTCATCCATTTTAGATTCTTTAACTGGATCAGTCAGAATCACGATAGGAATAAGATCTTTTAAGCGCGGCTGTTGCATGATCGCATCGATGCTGATTCCTGCACGGCTTAAAATCGTAGTGACATCAGCAAGAACGCCAGTTTGATCTTCGGCATTAATACGGATGTAATATCCAGTGGTCATTTCTTCACGTGGAAGAATTGGTAAATCGGTCAGTGCTTCAAAAGCAAGCTGTGGAATTGTACCTGCGCCATCTTCGGTATATGAGATGTCACGGACAATATCGACAACGTCGGCAACCACTGCTGATGCTGTCGGGCCTGCACCTGCACCTGCGCCATAGTAAAGCGTTGGACCAACGGCATTGGCTTGAACCAATACGGCATTTTTAACGCCATTTACATTGGCAATCAGTTGGTCTTCAGGGATCAGCGTTGGATGAACACGAAGCTCAATGCCAGTTGCAGCACGACGTGCAATACCTAAATGTTTAATACGGAAACCAAGGTCTTCAGCATATTTGACATCTTGTGCAGTAACTTTGCTGATGCCTTCCGTGAAGACTTTGTCAAACTGGAGCGGGATACCAAAAGCAATAGAAGCCAGCAATGTTAACTTGTGCGCCGCATCGATCCCTTCGACGTCGAATGTTGGATCTGCTTCTGCATAACCGAGTTCTTGCGCTTCTTTGAGAACGTCTGCAAAGGCACGACCTTTTTCACGCATTTCAGTCAGGATAAAGTTACCAGTACCGTTAATGATACCTGCAAGCCAGTCAATTTTATTGGCTGCCAAACCCTCACGGAGGACTTTAATAATTGGGATACCACCTGCGACAGCTGCTTCATAAGCAATCTGAACGTGATGATCATCGGCCAATTTAAATAATTCATTCCCGTGTTCAGCTAATAACGCTTTGTTGGCTGTGACCACTTGTTTGCCATGAACGATTGCTTCACGAATCACTTCATACGCAGGGTGAATGCCGCCCATAACTTCAACCACAACGTCTACATCGGGTTGACGGACGATATCCAATAAATCAGCACTTTGCTTCACTGAAGCAGGCAGTTCTAAATCAGGACGAGGGCGACGCGTACCCACATGGGTAATTTCAATTTCACGACCGGTGCGACGTTTAATCTCAGCAGCATTTTCTTTTAGTAGTTTAAGGGCACCACCACCCACAGTACCAAGACCGAGGATTGCCAGACGAACTGGTTTCACGTCACACTCCATTTATTTCATCATTGCTTTAAGTGAGTTTAGATCATAGCTAAAAAAACGTTCGGACTCTAGGGTAGAAATCACTTTATTCCCACCCATAAAAAACATTCATTTAGCCTATAAAAATTAGTTATTTAAGCGCACTTTCAAGTTCGGAAGCCGACATGTAAGCACCGATGTGTTTGCCTTCTGCGTTATAGATCGCTGGCGTACCATTCACACCAATATTTAGACCCATTTCATACATGCTGCGCACAGGGTTTTGACATGATGCTGGCTCGATTTGCTCACCGGCAATGGCTTTATCAAATGCGGCACGACGATCTTTGCTACACCAGATAGTTTCCATCATTGGCATGTGTTGTTCACCACGTGGCCAAGCGATGTAACGGACTTCAATGCCACGGGCATTAATATCATCCATTTGTTCATGTAATTTGTGGCAATAAGGACAGCTGACATCGGTAAACACATAAATCACGTGTTTGGTTTTACCTTTGGCTTTATAGATCAGTAGGTCTTCAGTTTTTAATTGATCAAATAATTTTTTGTTAGCCTCTGCTTGTAGGGTATCGCCTACATTAAAGAGTTGCTTTTCACCTAAACGAACCACGTCGCCTTGGAAAATGTATTTACCATCAGCTGTAGCATAGACCGCAGGCATGCCTTCAAAGCTTACCCAAAACAAATTAGGAACTTCAGTCGCTTTCACCCCAGTGACTTTGGCATTGATATTGGCTTTTTGCAGATTGGATTGCAAAGTATCAATTAAACGCTGCTGAGCATTACGTTCAGATAAATTCGAAGCTTCACCAGTTGCAGGCGTACTTGCCGTTAATGTCGCATCTTTCTTTTCGTCATTATTTGAATTAGAACAAGCCACTAACGCCATACTGGCAACAAGTGTCGATGCGAGAAAAATTTTTGAACGGGTAAATAACATAAACAACCCTTTTCTTTTAGCTTTATCAAACAGGTGAGTAAGCATAGCAAAAAATATCGGGCACAATAGAACTTCTTGGTCTGATATTTCCTGCCGTTAAGCTCTCGGATGATAGTCTGCATGTAATTTTTGCATACGAATCTGCGCAACATGGGTATAAATTTGTGTGGTGGATAAGTCACTGTGGCCGAGCAGCATCTGCACGACACGTAAGTCGGCACCGTGGTTGAGCAAATGCGTGGCAAAGGCGTGGCGTAAGGTATGTGGTGATAATTCGGCTTGAATGCCTGCAATGAGCGCATAGCGTTTAATCGCGTACCAAAAGTTTTGGCGACTCATCATTCCACCGAGTTGAGTGAGAAATAAAGCATCGGTTGCGCTTTTGTATAAGACGGGACGTGCTTCAGCTAAATACTTCTCGATCCATTCCACCGCCATTTGACCTAAAGGAACTAAGCGTTCTTTATTGCCTTTACCGGTAATTCGTAAATAGCCTTGTTTAAGATTGATCAGTTCTAATCTTAAATTTAATAACTCAGAGACACGTAAACCACAGGCATACAGCACTTCGAGCATGGCACGATCACGTAGACCCAATGCGGTGTTGAGGTCTGGGGCATTAATCAGGGCTTCAACATCTGCTTCAGATAAATCCTTTGGTAGGGCACGACCCAATTTGGGTGTTTTATGGATTGCAACAGGATTGTCACTGCGTATTTTTTGTTCACGCAAGAACTTGAAAAATGAACGCAGTGCAGAAAGTGAGCGGGCGATCGAGCGAGGGCTTTTTCCTTGTTTAGTCAGGCTAAGCAAGACATCTGAAATGTCGTCACTGCTCCAATCAGTCATGACATGCGTATGACATTCACTGCATTGAATTAAATCAGATAAATATGCATTTCGGGTATGTGGGCTGACGGTTTGAGCAATTAAATCATCACGATATCCGTGTAAAAAACTGAGTGTTTCTGGAATTTGGACTGGGGTAGGAATACGTGGTTTTTTATTTAACATGTGCCGCTCATTTTTGAAATTAAACCAAGAAATCACAATGGTTTAATGCAATGTAATTTAAAAAAATAGTCGTGTCGATGCTAGATTGTTAAATGAGAATTGAAATCGAATCCGATTTGTTAATTATTCTCATTTGTTTGTATAATATTCAAAATTTTTTAGGGTTAGTTGCGTGCGATTATCTGATTTGAAAGTGAAACAAAGCGCAGTCATTCATAAGGTACATCGTAACCAGAATGGCAACAATGTTCCGGCTGATTTAGTCGCTAGCCGTTTAGAGACTTTGGGTTTTGTTCCCGGAACAAAAGTACAGGTGATTACCAAAGGTATTTTTGGTGGTGACCCGATTTTAATTCAAGTTGGGTTTACTCGCTTCGCACTGCGAAAAGTAGAAGCTGAAAAAGTGGAAATAGCAATGGAAGGGGCATCAGCATGAGTGATGCGTTACGTATTGCCCTCGTTGGTAATCCAAACTGTGGTAAAACTTCATTATTCAATCATTTAACGGGCACACGTCAGAAAGTTGCAAACTATGCTGGGGTAACGGTTGAGCGAAAGGTGGGTCAATTTACTTTGCCATCGGGTAAATCTGTTCGAGTTTTGGATTTGCCGGGGACGTATAGCCTAGAAGCGACGAGTCCTGATGAAGCCATTACGCGTGATGTCGTGCAAGGTAAAATTGCAGAAGAAGGGCATCAAGATGTCTTTTTATGTGTAGTTGATGCGACAAACTTAAAATTGCACCTCGGTTTGGTCATGGAAATGATCGATTTGGGTCGTCCAATTTTACTTGTCCTCAACATGATGGATGAAGCACGTCGTCGTGGCATGCAAATCAATACCCAAAAGCTGTCTCAGCGTTTGGGCGTTCCTGTTGTAGAAACCGTTGCTGTACGTAATGCAGGTATTGAAAACTTAATGGGCGCTTTGGATGCCGAAGGCTTCAGAAAACCAGATGCGTCATTAAGTGATACCAATCTTTCTGGGACTAACCACGAAAAAATTGAACAAATTTTAAAAGACGTGGTGGTGTTTGTTGATCATGAAGATAAACGCTCAGACTTTCTCGATAAAATTTTTCTACATCCAGTCTTTGGTTTAATTACCTTAGCGGTGATGATGTTTATTATCTTCCAAGCGGTGTTTGCGTGGGCTGCGCCGTTTATGGATGGTATTGAAACCTTCTTCGGTTGGTTCGGTGAATTAGTCGGTGAACACATTTCACATCCACTCCTGAACAGCTTGGTGGTTGATGGGATCATTGCTGGTGCAGGCGGTGTAGTGGTGTTCTTGCCGCAGATTTTAATTTTATTCTTCTTTATTTTGGTTTTAGAAGAATCAGGTTATTTACCACGTGCAGCATTCTTGCTAGATAAGCTGATGTTTAAAGCGGGTTTGAGTGGACGTGCTTTTATTCCTTTGCTGTCGAGCTTTGCCTGTGCTGTACCGGGCATCATGGCAACTCGGAGTATTCAAGACCCCCGAGATCGTCTGGTAACGATTTTAGTTGCGCCATTGATGACCTGTTCGGCACGTTTACCGGTTTATGCCTTGCTGATCTCAGCATTTATTCCACAGCAAATGGTCTGGGGCGTCTTTAACTTACAAGGCTTGGTGTTATTTGCATTATATGCAGCAGGGATTGTGAGTGCCTTAATTGTGGCAACAGTGCTGAAATTCTTCCAAAAAGATAAATCACAGCATGCCTTATTGATGGAACTTCCAAGCTACCGTTTCCCAGATATTAAGAGTGTTTGGATTGGTTTACTGGACCGTGCCAAGATCTTCTTGAAGCGTGTTGGTGGCATCATCTTCGCTTTATCGATTTTATTATGGTTCTTGTGTACTTTCCCGCAACCGCCAGAAGGCGCAACTTTGCCGGATATTGATTATTCATTGGCAGGTATGCTTGGGCATGTATTACAACCGATCTTTGCACCATTAGGTTTTAATTGGCAGATCTGTATTGCCTTAATTCCAGCGATGGCGGCACGTGAAGTTGTTGTAGCGGCATTGGGTACGGTGTATGCCTTGTCTGCAACAGATGAAGATGCCATGTCTCAAGGTCTGGCAAATTTAATTAGTAGCGATGGGTCATTGGGTTGGTCATTGGCAACCGGTCTATCATTATTGGTATGGTTTATTTATGCGCCACATTGCTTGGCGACACTGGCGACAGTTAAACGTGAAACTGGCTCCTTGAAAACGGTGAGTTTCATGACTATCTATTTATTTGGTTTGGCTTATCTAATGGCATTCATCACGTATCAAATTGCAACACGCTATTTTGGATCGTGAATTGTGAATGGCAAAAGCTGAACAAAGGAGAGAGACATGCTTGAATCAATAATTATTGCGGTATTGGTGATTTGGAGTGCTGTCGTGGTGTTTAAGAAGGTATTTCCAAAAACATCGAACTCAGTCTTCACAACTTTTTCTGAGCACTGTGCAAACCGTGGTTGGAACAGTTTAGCCAAATGGTTAAAGCCCAAAATGGCCGCAGGCTGTGCAGGCGGTTGTGGATGTTCAGCTTCGGATAATCCATCTGCAAAAAAAGCTGAAGTACAAGCGGTGAAATGGAAATAAACTCACCGTCAATTGCTTGAAGAAACCGCCCAAGATGGGCGGTTTTTTTACGAGCGGACACAAAAAAACTGCGAGAAAGTGAAAACATAAAAAGCATTCAAAACAGCAAAGTGCTAACATTTTGTCAGATTTAAAAACCGACCAAAAAATGGGGCGAAAATGTTAATACAGCGTGGTGGATTGAAGGTTGTTGCCGGATTAGGGATTTCTGGTGTTTCTGCAGTGAATTTCTTACATAGCCATGGCTACCGCGTTGCAGTCACCGATTCACGAGCAGTCCCACCGGGTCATGATCAAATTCCCAGTGATGTACAAACCAGTTTTGGTCAGTTGGATCAAGATTTATTACTCCAAGCAGAAGAAATTATTATCAGCCCGGGGCTAGATCCAAAATTACCGCAAATTCAGGCGGCCATTGCAGCCAATATTCCTGTGGTTTCTGAAATTCAAATTTTACGTCGTGCGACGGATAAGCCAATTGTCGCGATTACAGGTTCGAATGCGAAAAGTACCGTAACGACTTTATTTGGTCT
This sequence comes from Acinetobacter sp. YH12126, assembly GCF_013418745.1. Taxonomy (NCBI): domain Bacteria; kingdom Pseudomonadati; phylum Pseudomonadota; class Gammaproteobacteria; order Moraxellales; family Moraxellaceae; genus Acinetobacter; species Acinetobacter sp. YH12126. The sequence continues at coordinate 58,415 of NZ_VPBM01000008.1, forward strand.
TATGGCAGCAGATGCAGGCAAAAAAGTGGCAGTGGGTGGCAACTTGGGTCGTCCAGCTTTGGATCTCACCAAAGATGATCCTGAACTTTATGTTTTAGAGCTTTCAAGTTTTCAATTAGAAACCACGTCGAACTTGGCAGCAGAAGTGGCTGTTGTATTGAACATGAGTGAAGACCATTTGGACCGTCATGGCGATATGATGGGCTATCACACTGCGAAGCATCGTATTTTCCAAGCGGTGAAAAAAGTGGTGTATAACCGTGATGACTCATTAACACGTCCATTGGTTCCAGATGTCACCCCAATGCAAAGCTTTGGCCTAAATGCTCCAGATATGAATCAGTTTGGTATTTTACGCGATACTGATGGCACAATTTGGTTGGCACGTGGTCGTGAGCGTTTACTGAAAAGTGCAGATATGTATATCCAAGGGACACATAATGTGGCAAACGCCTTGGCATGTTTAGCTTTGGGTGAAGCGATTGGTTTGCCACTCGAAGGCATGTTGGAAACTTTGAAAACATTTAAAGGTTTAGAGCACCGCTGTGAATTTGTCAAAGAAGTGCATGGTGTTCGTTATTATAATGACTCTAAAGGCACCAATATTGGTGCGACTTTAGCTGCGATTGATGGTCTAGGTGCTGCGATTGAAGCTAAAGGCGGTAAAGTGGCGATTATTTTAGGTGGTCAAGGCAAAGGGCAGGACTTTACTGCGCTGCGTGATTCACTTTCAAAATATGCCAAAGTTGCGGTATTGATTGGTGAAGATCGTCCAATTATTGAAAAAGCGATTGAAGGGACAACCACGCTGATTCATGCTGAAAGTTTGAAACAAGCGGTTGAGCTGTGCCAACAAAATGCGGTAGCCAATGATGTGGTGTTATTGTCTCCAGCGTGCGCAAGTTTTGATATGTTTAAAGGCTACAGTGAGCGTGGACACCAATTTGTTGATTGTGTGAATGCACTCGTTTAAAAGAACGATAAGGAAAGTTGTATGGCTGGGTTGGCTCAGACGACCATAAATAGAATAAATGAAGTTGTAGAGCGTTGGCTTCCTCGGTTACCTGCCGAGGTCAACGTGCGCAATGTTCTGGTGTTCTGTGTTTTGGCATTGTTGTGTATTGGTTCGATCATGGTGGCATCTGCATCGATGCCTTATGCAGAACGCATGCATGAAAATGCCTTTCATTACATTTCACGACACGGTATTTCGATTGCCGCCGCCGCCGCCGCCGCCTATATCGCCTATAAAGTGCCGTTGAATGTTTGGTTTAATAACACTTTCTTTTTATGGATTATCACGATTATCTTACTGGCTGCTGTATTGGCTGTCGGGACAGAGGTCAATGGTTCTAAACGTTGGATTCGTATTGCTGGTTTCACCTTACAGGCTTCGGAAGTCGCCAAAGTCATGATGGCGATATTTACCGCGGACTATGTGGTACGGCGTGCCGAAGAAGTCCGTAATAATATTAAGGGCTTGGTGCGTTTGGCAGTGATTATGGCTGCAACTGTCGGTTTGGTCATGGCAGAGCCCGATTTAGGGGCGACGGTGGTGATTGCCTTAACCATGCTAGGGGTATTCTTCCTCGCAGGAGCACCGTTGATTCAGTTCGCAATTGCCTTTGGTGCGATCATCATGGCCTTTGTGTTCTTGATTTTATTTGAACCTTACCGTTTAGAACGTTTGATGTCGTTCTCAAATCCATGGAATGATCCATTAGGCGCAGGCTACCAGTTGTCGAATGCATTAATGGCTTTTGGTCGCGGTGAATGGTTTGGTGTCGGCTTGGGTCATAGTATTCAAAAAATGTCGTATTTACCTGAGGCTCATACCGACTTCATGTTGGCGGTTTTGGGCGAAGAATTTGGCTTCTTTGGGATTTTGACCGTATTGACGCTGTCATTTGTGATGTTGATCTGCTGTATTCGCATTGGTCATCGTGCTTTACGTCATCAATACTTACGTGCAGGCTACTTGGCTTATGGCATTAGTATTATCTTCTTGCTGCAAATTTTGGTGAATGCCGGCATGAACATGGGCATGCTTCCTACCAAAGGTTTGACCTTACCGTTTATTAGTTATGGGGGGTCTTCTTTGATTATCTGTGCGGTTATGGTGAGTCTGATCTTAAAGATCGATGCGACGACCAAAGAAGTGAACCCAAGTAAAGAAGAATCAAGCTTCTAAATTCGTATCTCGTTGCGGATCGGGAGATGCATGGTGGAGGACACTGGCTGGCATCTCCGTTCCACAATGGAGACATTTGACCAAGCTCGCCTTGGCTTTAGAAAGGGGAATCAATGGGATAAAAAATAAAGAAAAATAATTACGTTGCTGTTTTAACTCATACTGAGTTCTGCTGCGGCACACAGGGCAAGTAAATTGGCTCTTTTCAATGACTTTGGTTTTCGGACCAAATCCAAAAATAAAAAACATTAGGCTCTCCAATGGTCAATTGATCACTTTATTAAAGCATAATTCAATTGAAAATCGAGTGATTGGCTTAGATCCATATTTGGGTTTATTGATAGATTTGAGGTAATGCTGTGCCATGGGGAATATGTTGAATATCCCACTGCGCAATCGCCTGTTGCAGCATAATGCGCGGCGTGTCTAAGTCGACTGGCGGTTGATGTAGGGCCTGCAATGCTTGTTGCAATAAAGGTGCTGCTTGGTTTAAATCAAGAGCTTGAGCCATATTCTGTTTTGACAGCTTTTGTCCCTGATTATTCATTGCTAATGGCAAGTGCATGTATTCAAGGCGCGGATAACCCAAAACCTGTCCGAGCCAAATTTGACGTTCGGTATTGTCTAATAGATCAGCCCCACGTACAACATGGGTCATCCCTTGTAGGTAGTCATCAACCACGACAGCAAGTTGATAATTGATAATGCCATCACGGCGTTTTAAGACAAAGTCACCCAAATCCTGTTGCAGATTGGAGCAATGCATCCCTTGTAAGCGGTCGGTAAAACAAATGTTCTGTGCATCGACTTTGATTCGAATGGCCTGATCCTGAAGAGGAAGGCCAAGATTACGACATGTACCTTGATAGATATGATTCGAACCGAGCATTTTTCGGGTGCATTGACAAGCATAGACCAAGTCTTGGGCATGCAAATGCGCAATGACTTGCTCATAGATTTCGAGGCGGTCTTTTTGGAAAATGATCTCGGTATCTGGTTCGAATTGAAATGCATCAATACAACGTAAGATATGTTCTTCGCTGCCGGGAAATATACGTGGAATGTCGGTATCTTCGATACGAACGACCCATTGCCCTTGATGGGCACGGGCATCGCAGTAGCTTGCGACTGCTGTAATTAAAGAGCCAAAATGCAAAGGGCCGGTTGGCGATGGCGCAAACCGACCCACGTAATGCTCTGCAGCTTTCCCTCCCTTTTTTAAAGGGAGGGCTAGAGAGGAATTACTCAACACAGAATTAACCGTTATTTTGCTTCTCTTTGATCTCTGCAAGTGTTTTGCAGTCGATACATAAAGTTGCTGTTGGACGTGCTTCTAGGCGACGTAAGCCAATTTCGATACCACACGTTTCACAGAAGCCGTAGTCATCATTTTTGATCGCTTCAATTGATTGTTCAATTTTACGGATCAGTTTACGTTCACGGTCACGTGTACGAAGTTCAATCGCAAATTCTTCTTCTTGCGTTGCACGGTCGTTCACATCTGGAAGTGCAGTATTTTCGTCTTGCATGGTATTCAAAGTACGGTCTACTTCAGACATTAACTCAGCTTTCCACGCCAATAAGATGTGACGGAAATGCTCAAGTTGCCCTTCAGACATGTATTCTTCATTCTTTTTAGGCTGATAAGGTTCAATACCAAATAAGCTTGCAGTAGAACCACCTTCAGTCGCCTTTGGCTTTGATTTGCGCACGCGTTTGGTAGACTTTTCGTCTACTACATCAGTTTGTTCGTCTAAGACTTGATTTTGGTTGTCATTCGCCATGTAGGGCATTCCTCATCATATGCATATATCTATACGCAAAAAATATGGTGATATGCAAGTTTTTTATCCACCCAACACAGAGTTTCCTTCTGTGGGGGTCGTCATCATATAGACTTTTTCTGCTTATTGATAGTCTTTGATGTTTGGATTCTAACTATCACTTTTCCTTTAGAAGCCATAAAGTAAAGCAAAAAAATCAAATTGAAAAGTTAATAACCTGAAATTTCAACATTAATTTGAGGTTGTTCCAATTTGACCCGAACAACTTCAGTTTTAAATTCACCATTATCATTCAGATAGAGTGCACGATACCCTGGTAAAGCCTCATCTAAGGCAAAATTTTCACTATGTGGTTTGAACTGAACACTGGTCGAAGGCGTCGATAAAAACTGAATATTGCGCCATTGATTAGACGAGTCTTGATGTACGTGTCCGCATAGTACAATTTTGACATTGTCATGGCGTGAAAGCACATCTATGAGATGTTCAGCGTTCTTTAGTTTATGCTGATCTATCCAATGCGATTGCATGGCAAAAGGGTGGTGGTGGCATGCCACAATGATGTGTTGCTGTGGGTGTGCTGTGAGTAACTGATCTAATTGTTCCAACTGCTGTTGTGATACCCAACCATCCACTTTTCCTTTAACCGCACTGTTCAGTAAAATCAGACACCAATTGCCTAATGCGATGCAGTGAGCACGATCTTCCTGTTGATGAAATGGGAAGCAAGACGCTTCGTCATGGTTCCCCGGAATCTGATAAAACGGAAACGGCTGCTGTTGCATATATTTGAGATAACGCGCATAGGTACGCTCTACCGGCACTTGTGCAAGATCGCCAGTATGGACAAGCGTATCGATGTGATGATGGTTCAACTGAATTTGTTGAATCACATCGTGAAAACTCTGCTCTGGATTCATGCGGACAAATTCAAGATCTTCCTGATCCATTAAATGTGTGTCCGAGATCTGGATCAGTGTCCAGTCGTATTGTGGTGTATCCCTTAAAGTCATGTCCTTCCCCTTAGACATTCCTTGTAGTATGTATTTGTTGTTGTAACCATTGCAAGGCCATAATGACAGGTGCGTTTTTTAGCCGACCATTGGTTAATAATTCAGGAATATCAGCATAGTTTAAGATATGCAATTGAATATTTTCTCCTTCATCAGGCATGCCAAAGACTCCCCCATGTTCAGGCAGTTCTGCTTCAGCACTATAAAGGTGGAATAATTCCGCGCAGGCACCCGCAGAGGGATAAAAACTAAATAAATGCTGTAGTGCATCTAATTCACAGCCTGATTCTTCCAAACTTTCACGGCGGATGCAGCTTTCAGCAGATTCATCACCATCGAGCACGCCGGCAATAATCTCTAGTTGCCATGGCGAAGTTTCATCATCAATCGCCCCAATGCGGAATTGTTCAATTAAGGCAAATTTTTGTTGTTGATGACTATAGATCAGCACACCTGCTGCTTCAGGACGATGAATCAATTCACGCTGAATGGTTGGAATCATGCTGTCTTGATGGAATAAGCGGTGTCGAAGCTGAACTTTTTCAACTTGAATAAAGCCTTTATAAAGATGTTCACGCCCTTCAATGCTGTAATCTTTTTTGTTATAGGTGGCCTGTTTAATAATATTCATAAGCGCTAATTAGGATGAAATCTTCCATTTCATCCTAACCGAGATTTTGTTGAATACAAAAGATTTTTTTTAAGCTTTACACTTTGTGGTACAACTTTTGACCATGTTCATGATAGGCCGCTTTCATGCTCTGTAAACCTGTTTCAATTTCAGGATTAGATTCTGAAGAAAGCTGCATATCTTGCTGATTTTTTGCATAATCTCTCACATTTTGTGTGATTTTCATCGAGCAAAATTTAGGTCCACACATCGAACAAAAATGGGCTGATTTATGTGCTTCTTTCGGCATAGTTTCATCATGCATGCTACGCGCTGTATCAGGGTCTAAGCTCAGATTAAATTGGTCTTCCCAGCGGAATTCAAAGCGTGCTTTGGATAATGCATTATCACGAGCCTGCGCACCGGGATGACCTTTGGCAAGGTCTGCGGCATGGGCTGCAATTTTGTAGGTGATAATGCCATCTTTGACGTCTTTTTTATCTGGTAGACCTAGATGCTCTTTCGGGGTCACATAACACAGCATGGCGGTGCCGTACCAACCAATCATTGCTGCACCTATCGCAGAGGTAATGTGGTCATAGCCGGGGGCAATATCGGTGGTGAGTGGTCCAAGGGTATAGAAAGGCGCTTCTTTGCAAACTTCTAGTTGTAGATCCATATTTTCTTTGATCATGTGCATTGGTACATGGCCTGGGCCTTCAATCATGACTTGTACATCATGTTCCCATGCACGGTGAGTCAATTCACCTAAGGTGCGTAATTCACTAAATTGAGCTTTATCGTTGGCATCTTGAATACACCCTGGACGTAAACCATCACCTAAACTGAATGACACATCATAGGCTTTCATGATTTCGCAGATTTCATCAAAATGCGTATACAGGAAGTTTTCTTCATGATGCGCTAAGCACCACTGCGCCATGATGGATCCGCCACGTGACACAATCCCAGTTAAACGGTTGGCGGTGAGTGGAACATAACGAAGCAGCACGCCTGCGTGAATCGTAAAGTAATCGACACCTTGCTCGGCTTGTTCAATCAGTGTGTCTTTGAAAATTTCCCAGGTTAAGTCCTCTGCAACACCATCAACTTTTTCCAAAGCTTGGTAAATCGGCACGGTGCCAATCGGTACAGGGGAGTTGCGAATAATCCATTCGCGGGTCTCATGGATATTTTTACCTGTCGATAAATCCATGATGGTGTCAGCGCCCCAACGAGTTGCCCAAGTCATTTTTGCCACTTCTTCATCAATGCTTGAACCAAGTGCTGAGTTACCAATGTTGGCATTGATTTTCACCAAGAAGTTACGACCAATAATCATCGGTTCACATTCAGGGTGGTTAATGTTGGCAGGGATAATGGCACGACCTTCAGCCACTTCTTGACGTACAAATTCTGGGGTGATTTCAGTTAAATTGCGTGCGCCAAAATTTTGACCGGCATGTTGGCGCATATCAACACCTTCACGCTGACGCTGATTTTCACGAATCGCAATGTATTCCATTTCAGGGGTGATGATGCCTTGTTTGGCATAGTGCATTTGAGAGACATTGTGCCCACGACGAGCGCGACGGGGTTTTGAAATATGCGCAAAACGAATCTCTGCAGTACGAATATCTCGAAGACGCTCTTGTCCAAATTTTGAAGTTAAGGTATCGAGTATTTCCGTATCATTTCGAGACTCGATCCAAGATTCACGGACATTAGGTAGACCTTGATTCAGGTCAATTTGAATATTGGGGTCTGTATAAGCACCAGAGGTGTCATAAACCATGATCGGCAGATTTTTTTCTCCACCCAGACCTGTAGGCGTATCTGTAAGGCTAATTTCACGCATTGGTACACGAATATCTGGACGTGAGCCTTGGATATAGACTTTTTTTGACGCGGGGAGAATACGAGTGAGATCTTTAGCATCTTGTTCATGTTGAGCAGCGCGATCTGAAGCGGTGAGATTCGTTAATTGGTTCATTGCAATGATCCTTATGAATGACATCAACGAATCAAGCACGACCAAAAACGTGGCAGTTTATCTGATGGATTCACCTGAAAATAAAGGCGTAAAACCAAGAGATAAGAAGGGCTTAAGTTTTTAGATGGCTTGATTCCTACGCAGGTATTAACCTGATCAGGTTCAACGGTACTCATCCTTAAATTTAGCGAACTAAATTTAGATGATCTCAGCAGGAAATTACCTGCGCTCCGTCAAGCTTTGTACGGATATTAGCATGAAGGCTGTTTTAAAACAGTGTTATTTTTCATCGATTTTGCAGTGCAGAATTTTGGCTAGGCCCGTGTGCAATTGAACTTGCATTGGCTAAGTAGAGGACTGATTTACACAGATGGCGTCACTAAAACAGTCTTTCTTATAATGCGGATCAGGATTGCGGACACCAATGAAATTCAACAGCTGCGCTTCTGATCGCTGATTAGATGCAGCAGTATTTTGATCTAATAATTTTAAAAATAAACGCGCCTGATCTGCCAATTTGGAGTTTTTTAATTGAGCCAAGCGTTCAATTTCTTCTAAAGAACTGGCTTGAATACTGAGGCGGTCTGAAAAATCATTAGAAACGGGACTATGCGCTGAACCAATAAACAGCAACTGGCTGTATTGGTACAGCAATTGTTGTGCATCTTTTTTGTAGGGGCTATCTGGATATTGTTTCAGATAGTCTTCCCAAAAAATGGCACGTGTCGCAATCTCTTGTGGCTCAATGGCTAAACTTTTTTGTAGCAAGGCGGGTTGTGCATTTTGTTCAGCCAGTTTTTCAATGAAGACCTGCTCGGATTCTTCCATATAAGGCGCAAAAATTTTGGCTAAATATTCAGGACTGCGGCGATAGCGTAACTGTCCTTCACCTGCATCGAACAATTCCACATAGGCTTGGCCTTTATGTTTCAGTAAATACTGATCTCGGGCAGTGAGCTGCTCATAATGATTTTGTTGAATGGTGGGATGCTGAGCCATATCAAAGGCAAATTGTTCGAACGCCATTTGCTGTTGAGCTGTACGTTCAACATGTAAAAAGTTGCGATACATTTGATTGGACAAACGCAGTAATTTTTTTTGTTCGTCCGCTTTTAATAGCGGTAAGCAGACTTTGAGATCTTGGTTGATTTGTTCTAAAGCGAAAGTTGTTCGTTGATCGTCTATTTCCAGCATGTTTTTTTCAAGTTTTTGGCACAGCAAAGACAAATCGACTGCTTCTTTTTGAACAGTCTTATTGTTGGGAAACTCTGGTGCAGGTTGAGGTTCAGGCTGTTGTTGGCATCCATTCAACATACTGAAACATAAAAACATTGCACTAAACTTTGCAGGCAGCTGAAAAAATTTTGACACAGGAACTCGATGCGCTATAGAAGTGGTATTGTCCGATGGAATGTCGACTATTTTATAGATGAAACACGTGCAATATGTGTACTATTGTACAGTTCTTTGTTATAGCGTTGTGAGTAGTGTCCGAAAACGACTGAAATTATCCGGTTTTGTCGCATTTGATATAAAAAATTAATAAAAATCATACGGAAATTTGCAAGGATATGATTAGTATCTGCTTAGTTTTAGGCTTGAATATTCAATCTCGGGTATTTGAATATTAGGAATTTACAAAAAAAATGAACAAAAAAGTTGTGGTGGGTCTTTGTTTGCTTTTCACGAGTCAATGGGCGTGTGCGCTAGATCTTGTGCAAGCTTATGAACGTGCAAAACAAGAAGACCCCAATTGGCAAGCCAATAAACTACAATATGAAGCGGATAAATTGAATTTGGGGATTGCCAGTGGGAACTTACTCCCGACGGTAACAATCTCCGGAAATGTGACCCGAAAAAATCAAAATTCCAACCAAAGCGGCGCTCAAGCCGGGCTGATCATGCCAGACAGCACCACAACAAGACAAATTGCGCTCACTGCCCGTCAGCCCATTTTTCGTTGGGATGCATGGGAAGGGCTGAAGCAAGTCAAGACCTCGATTAATTTAAGTGAAATCAATCTGCGGATTCAAAAACAAGATCATATTTTAAATGTCTCTGAAGCTTATTTTAATGTCCTACGTCAGCAAGCATTGACGGTTGCCAACTTACAAGAAGAACAGGCGCTATCGGAACAGCTGCGCATGATGAATGCTAAATTAAAAGAAGGTTTGGTGGCAAAAAGTGATGTCAGCGAAGCCAATGCTCAATATCAAAATGCTCGGGCCAACCGCATGGCGACTAATGTTCAATTGGTTTTGGCGCAGGAACAATTACAACAGTTGATTGGGCCATATCGAGAAAATTTGGCGGTGTTACGTGAAGATTTTCAGTTTGAAAAACCGATTCCAAACAATGTACAAGCGTGGGAAGAACTGGCTCAGGAGCAGAACCTAGGCATTTTACAAGCGCGTATGCAACAACGTTATGCGGAAGATGGCAAACGCGTCGAAAAAGCTGCCTTATATCCTCAGATTGAAGCGGTAGGGACCTATGGTTATAACAAGCAAAGTCCACAATCCATCATGTCGCAAGATGGTCAATTTGATCAGGTGGGGATTGAAATGAACTGGAATGTGTTTAATGGTGGACGGACACAGAAATCCATTAAGCAAGCGGCGATCAATGTTGAAAAAAGCCAAGCACAGGTGGATGCAGCGATTCGAAAAGCACAAACCGATGTAAAAAAATCTTATATGCAAGTCGAAACGGATCAAAGTAAATTACAGGCACGTAAAGCCGCGATGGATTCTTCCGCGCAAGTGTCGTTGGCCTCACAAGCCCAGTATCAGGAAGGTCTGAAAACTATGGTTGATGTGCTGTTGGCACAGCGTAATGCTTTTTCAGCCCGTCAAGATTATTTAAATTCCAAGTACGATTATTTAATACATGTACTGCAACTTAAAGCCTCCGTTGGGAAATTAACGGAAGCTGATTTAGTGGAAATGAATGCGTGGTTGGTCGATCAGAAAAATCAGCCATCGATCCTACTAAAGAAATAATCCATGGTCATAAAAGTTTCACAATCAATATGCTTTAATATGGCACTAAAATCTGCCGATTCACGTTGTAGTGGAGACTCGCTTTGCCTAATAATCCTGTTTTAAACCATCATATTTCTTCGCAATTCAATGAAGAGTTGCAGGATGTGCATACCAAATTTATGACCATGGGTGGTTTGGTGGAGCAGCAGGTTGCAAATGCCATTCATGCCTTATTGGATACGGATGCAACAATGGCGATCGATGTTCAATTTCAAGACAATACGGTGAACCGTATGGAAACTGAAATTGATGAAGCGCTTACCCTAATTTTGGCGCGTCGTCATCCTGCTGCAATTGATCTACGCATGGTGATTGCGATGTCGAAAGCCAACACCGATTTAGAACGGATTGGTGATGAAGCGGCAAAAATTGCCCGTATTGCACAAAGCTTGTGTGAAGAGGGTGGTTCACCGCGGGGTTATATGGAAACACGGCATATTGGCAACCAAGTCCGCGTGATGATTCATGATGCGCTCGATGCCTTTGCACGTTTGGATGTAGATCAGGCTTTACGTGTTCTTTTGGCCGATGCTGATATTGACCGCGAGTACCAATCAGCAACCCGTACCCTCATGACGTATATGATAGAAGATCCACGCCACATTACTCGGGTCATGAATGTACTTTGGGTGCTGCGTTCACTTGAACGTATTGGTGACCATGCTCGTAATATCTCTGAACAAGTGATTTATATGGTGAAAGGTCTAGATGTCCGTCACACCAGTGTTGAAGAAATTGAGCAAAAAGTTCAGCGTTAATTGATTAACATCAAGATGAACGAAGCCCATCAAACGATGGGCTTTTTTCGGTCTAAAATTAACTATGTGTTTCTTCGTCTTCCTCAAAAGTTCGGGCAATTTTGTCAATGTTTAAACTTTTCGCCATTGCATCGAAGATTTGCTTATAGGCACCTTCTTGATGGTACAAATCATGATGCTCCCCGTGTTCTACGATTTGTCCATCTTTCATGACGTAGGTGTAATCGGCATCGATAATTTGCGACAAACTATGCGAAATCATGATAACGGTACGCCCTTGCTTAATTTGATCCAGACTATTTTTAATTTGTTCAGCCGCGATAGCATCTAAACTTGCAGTCGGTTCATCCAAGAAAATAATCGGCGGATTTTTTAGGAACATACGTGCCAAGGCAATGCGCTGTTGCTGTCCACCTGAAAGCAGTAAGGCATCTGCTTCATAGGCATGCGGCAGTTTTAAGATCTGATCATGGATCGAGGCTTTCCGTGCTGCATCAAAGACTTCTTGCTCTGTGGCTGTACTTTTTCCATAGCGAATATTTTCAAAAATTGAACCTGGGAAAATATGATTTTTTTGTAAAACCAAACCAATATTTTCACGTAAATACTGCGTATCAATCTGTTCTAAATCGATGCCATCGAGTTTGATATTGCCCGCTTGAGGATGATAAAACTTATCCAGTAAGCTAATTAATGTCGATTTACCAGCCCCAGATAAACCAACCAAGGCGGTGATTTTGTTCGGTTGGATGGTCATGTTGATGCGGTGCAGTGCCTGAAAGCCATTGGGATAGCTAAAGTCGACATTGCTCAATTCAAATTGACCTTGAATCGGAGGCTGGGCAGTGCCACTGGTTTCAATTTCATGATCCGCTTCTAAGATGTTAAAGAAGCTTTCCGAATAAATCATCGCAGAGTTAATTTCATCATAGATACGATGCAGCGAGCGAATCGGGGCAGAGACATTATTAAATAACAACACGTGATACATAATCATCCCGATACTCATTTGCCCATCCAAAACAAAATAGGCTGTCAGAATGATGATCAGTACCACACCGACCTGTTCAATAAAGGTTTTGAGTCCGTCAAAGATATAACTGGTTTGCCGTGTCTGCATCTGGTTTTCAGTCAGCGACTTTTGCAGATTTAATTGCTTTTTCGATTCGACGGCTTCTTTGTTAAAAGATTTAATGACCGTTATCGAATTGATAATACTCAGAATACCTTGATTTTTCTTTTCAAAATTATCGCGTAGGGCACGGCGTTTGCCTGCCAGTTTTTGTGATTGTTTGAAGGTCAGCCAAAAATAAATCGGCACGATAATTGTGGCCACCACGCCAACCCAAACATTGGCATAATACATTAAGCCCAGTGCAATAATCGCACTGGTAAATAGCGGTAAAATATCAATAAAAAAGATTTGAACCAGTCGTGTGAGCGAGCTAACCCCCCGATCAATTCGAGTTTGGAGTTTGCCTGCTTGGTTGTCTTGTTGATCGAAGAATGCCAATCGATAGGTGATAAATTTTTCAATAATGCCTTGGGACAAATCCTGAGAAATTAAAATACGTAATTTTTCACCAAACGATTTTTGTCCAAATTGCACGATGGCATTGATGACTTCTTTTCCCAGTAAAACTACGGTGATAGTGATTAATATATGCCAACCATTGGCTAGACCGAGGCCTTGTTGTAAAAGCTGATTGATGCTGTCTACGGCATATTTGAGTGTCAGGGCATTCACCTGTGCCGTGAGTGAGCCAATTAAGGTCAAGATCAGCGTCACGACCACCAGCCAGCGGTATGGCTGTACGAATGGACGTAATTTTTGGAAAAGCTGCCACAGGTTCATAAGCAATTATTTTTATTGTGAATATGAGCTTTAGTCTAAGACTGAAAATTCTATGCGACAAGTAATGACAATGTTTTGATTTGTGACGAGAGTTTTTCGGCTAAGATATTTTTTAAATGTGCTCACGACATCAGCATCACGCTGCTGTGCCAAATAGTGTTGAGTTGAACCGATGAATTATGAATTATTTACGCCTGAACCGCATGCAAATCTGTTGCCCTATGATGGTGAAGTTGAAGATTATGGATTGATCTTCAATGCTGAAGACAGTGAAAAATATTTACGCTATTTCCTCACGCAGTTGGCTTGGCAGCATGATGAAGTCATTTTGCATGGACAGTATTTTCAAACGGAACGAAAAGTGGTTTGGTATGGAGATGCTCATTATGAGTATCACTATTCAGGCATGCAAAAGCAGGCATTGATCTGGAATCCAGCTTTACTGCGCTTAAAGCAACATATTGAGCAACGGGTGGGTCAGACGTTTAATTCCTGTTTGGCCAATTTATACGAAAATGGTACGCAAGCGGTGGGGTGGCATAGTGATGATGAGCCATCTTTGCTTTCACCCACACAGCAGGTGGTGATCGCATCTTTGAGTTTTGGCGCAAGCCGAAAGTTTTGCTTTAAACATAAAAGCACTCAAGAGAAAGTACAGCTTTTACTGCAAAGTGGACAGTTGATCGTGATGCGTGGGCAAACCCAACGATATTGGAAACATGCCCTAATGAAGTCGATGAAAGTGACCGAGCCGAGGGTGAATTTAACCTTTCGTTATTTCTATGATCAACAGCCGTAAAAAAAAGCCCATATCTAGATGAGCTTTTTTCTTTCTCTGAGGAAGAGTATAGCGCCAATCAACTGAAATCATGGAACACATGGTTGAGATGACTGCTAAAGAACAATAATCATATTATGATAATTTATCCAATATTTATAATTAATAAATTCAATTAATAATATAAATTTATCAGATTAATTAAATATCATCTTTACAACATCGCATCAGTTGTGCGCAAACTGATCAGATTTAAATGGCGTCCGATTCTTCCATCATACTGCTGTATTTTTTCTCAATACGCGCTGTACAGTCTTGCATCATTTCTACGATTTTTTGAAAATTCATAAATTCAAAACGATTTTTAGACGCCAATAGGGTCAAAGCAAGCGGGGGTTCTTTACTGGAAAATTTAATCGGAATCGATAGGCTCGACATATTCGGGTCAACTTCACCATTGGAAAAATAATAACCCTGCTTTTTAATCTTTTTCATTTGCTGCATAAATTCTTCTTCATTATGCGCAAAACCAACTTGAGATAACTCGTCCGCAAAACGGTGGTAATAATCTAAAATCCGTTGCTTAGGTAACTGCGACAAAATCACTTTAGACGATGAGCCTTTGTACATTGGACGTGGGCTACCTCGACCATATGCCAAGGCAGTATAGTCCTTATACAGTTCATGATGTACATCAATACATGAGTCGATATTCAGATGCGTCAATAAGCAACAAGACTCTGTGCGTTCCACAATTTCTTTCATGAAGGGAATGCTAATTTGCACCAATGGATCGGTGGTGCGAGAAATAAAATCAAGCACAGCAATTTTTGAACCCAGTGTGTAATCGCCAGAAGTCCCACTGAGGCGCTGCAATAATTCAGCAGAAACCAGTTCTTTTAAATAGCGATAGCTCGTTGGTTTAGATAAGCCTAATTCTTCACTAATAATGTCGACATTGATGATGGGACGAGCAACTGAAAATAAGTCGAGTACGGTGAGAATTTTACCAAAACTGGAAAGCGCCATAAGAACCTGCTTGGTCACAATAAAAATGAATCGTTAAGTTACTTTATAACAAATTGCTCGGCCTGATGTTGCGCTTTTCTACACTGGAAATGAAACAAATCTGAAATATCACAGGGTTTCTTGGGTTATTCTGATAAAAGCATAATAAAAAATTGAAATACGCATTTAAAATATAGATCAATTATCAAAATAAGATATTTATATTGACTTTAATTTGTTTTTTAGCAAAATTGTTGTGAAAATATCTTATATTGAATAAATATTGCCCATTCTTTCGATGCGCAGGCAATGTTGCACACTACTTTTTGTATTCAAATGGTTTGAAACACGATTTGAATCGCTTCTTTACTTATTGAAATTTCTAGTCATTCCTGTGCCGTGATACAGGTTGTGCTGTCGAATGTTTAAGCATTCGATACGAGGCCGTTTTCACTAAAAAGAAGCAAACCGATGAGATCAATCATGCTGCTGACGAAACAAATACTCGCTTTTCGGCCCAATAAAATGGACTGGATTTTTGCGACCAAAACGTTCATCGCGGGCATGTTGGCATTGTATGTAGCCTTTGTACTGAATTTGGCTTATCCGATTTGGGCAATTGGCACCGTTTTCGTGATCGCGAATCCATATTCAGGGATGACGTCTTCAAAAAGTTTGTATCGTGTATTAGGAACATTCTTAGGGGCGGCCGTGTCGGTGGTGGCACTGCCACATCTCATCCATATGCCAGTACTGTTTACAGTGTTTTTAGCGGTTTGGGTTGGGTTTTGCTTGTATTTGTCACTGCTAGACCGTACGCCTCGTAGTTATGTTTCCATGTTGGCGGGTTATACCACGGTCATTATTTGTTTTAACGTCGTGTATTTTATTGATACCGCTTCGATCTTCGATATGGCCTTGGGGCGTTTTCTCGAAATTACGGTGGGTGTGGTATGTAGTGCCATCGTGACTACGACATTATTTCCAATGCATATTGGTCCTGCGGTTGAAACACGGGTGAGCAAAACCTTTGCCGATACCAAAGAAATTTTTGATCAGATTTTATAGAGCCTGCCGAACTAGAAAATTATTCAAAAAACCTCGGCAATATTGCACGAGATATCGCGGATATACATGTCATGGCGGTGCATTTGTCTTATGAAAAATCAACCTTAAAAGGCATGACACGTCCGTTGCAGGAAATCTTGCATCAGTTGAGTTTGTTGGTCAGTAACTTGGTGGCCATGTCTGAGCGGATGAAACAATTAGACGGTCTGGACACACATTATCGGACGGCACTCAAGCAAGCCCATGAACATATTGCCGCGTTTTTATTAGATCAACATCAGATTGAGGAAAGTAAACTTAATCAATTGCCTGAACAGTTTGAGCAAGATTTTCAACACATTCAGACACAGGCATTGCCAACACAGCAGGTGATTTTGGGTAGTCTAAAAATGGATATTCGCCATTTTATTCAGAATATCCGTGCGATTCGCTTGCTTTGGCAGCGGGTACAGCAAGGCGACTCCACTTTACCAACCACACTGACCGCCTTGAGCAATAGTCATTATCCGACTTTGCACCGAGATGCGGGGGTTGCTATTCGTGGCGGAGTGTCTGCGTGTCTGATTATTTTAATTTCCACGGGTTTTTGGATCGTTAGTGGGTGGAAAGCTGGATTTATGATGGCTGAAATGGCTGCGATCAGTGCCTGTATTTTAACGGCAATGGATAATCCTGTTCCTGCATTGAAAATGTTTATTCGCGCGAATATGTATGCAGCGGTCGTGGTCTTTATCTACGCCTATGGCATTTTCCCGCATGTGACCGCCTTTTGGCAGTTGATCGTGGTGTTAGCACCGTTTGTGATGTTCTGTCTGATGCTGTTTTTACATCCACCTTTGATTGGAATTAGCTTGCCATTACTGATGGGGGCGATTATGGGACTGAATATTCAAAACCGCTTTAGCCTCGATCAGGTGTTTTTCTTTGATGCATCGATTGGGACGGTTTTGGGACCCATTATTTCGGTGTTTATTATTCATTTAGTGCGTGCAATGTCACCAGATATGACGGCCCAACGCATCCTTTCTCAGCATTATAAGGCACTGCGTCAGGCTTTATATCTGCCGTACGGCTTACCGTTTCGGGTGCATTTACGCAGTATGTTGGACCGAATCGGCATCCTAAACAGCAAAATGGTGCAATCAGGAAATTTGAAACAACAGATCGAGTGGGCTTTGGTGGAAGCCAGTGCGGTGATTGATTTGACCCGCTTACAAGAACTGATGAATAAACTCGATCCGAATGATGCACTGGTCGGTGAACTCGAAGAGTTACAACAAGATTTAGATGACTATTTTCGGGCCATGGAACAAGGGCAAAAGAATGTCTTTATGAGCTTGAAACAGCAAATTGTAGAGCGAGTTCAACGATTGAATCAGGCCGTTCAGGGTGTGGAAAACGACGATGTTATGCATCGAATTCAGTATTCACTGAACAATATTCAAAGCAGTTTGTGTCATGTCCTAACACAGCAGACTCCAAATCATTTACAGGTCGAGGCACAACATGGGTGAGCTAAATGTATATGGCGTCTATGTGCCCATTCTATTGATTCAAGCGGTATTGGCCTATCTGTTATTACGGGTCATCATGCGTTTGCTTGACCGATGGATGGCACCAGATTGGGTGCCGATGCCCAATATTTTTTATTTGGGTGTATTTGTGATGTTGCTTTGGCTGGTGCATGAAATCTTTATTTTCTGCTAGTTCTAAGCCCCTAAAAAAATGAAATGATTGAGGTAATCGTATGACCAATTTGAATGTCCGAAAATATGTTCGGCCTGTATTGTTGATAATTGTGCTATGTGGCGCATTACTTGCGCTGAAACATATTTGGGACTATTACAATTCGGAACCTTGGACGCGTGATGGGCGGGTACGTGGTGACGTGATTCAAGTGTCATCGGATGTTTCAGGTTTGGTCACAGACGTTTTAGTTCAAGACAACCAACAAGTGAAAAAAGGCCAAGTGCTGTTTCGTATAGATGTGGCACGTCAAGCCTTGGATGTTGAGCAAGCCAAATCTGACCTGGCGAAAGCCAAAGCAGGACTGGCAGGGGCTGAAGCGCAGCTTGCTGAAGCCAAAGCCAATCTAGTGAAGTCACAAGCCAATATCAATCTTGCAGATAAAAATGCAAATCGTTATGCAAGTTTGATGGACGGTGCGATTTCAAAACAAGAACAAGATCAAATATTTGCAGTACGTGATCAATCCCATGCAGAGCATGAGCAAACTCAGGCCGCGATTGAACAAGCCAAAGCCAGTGTGGTGCAGCAAAAAGCCCTAATTGAAGCGGCCAATAGCAGTTTGCATTTGGCTGAGTTGAATTTAAACCGTTCGGAAGTGGTTGCACCAACAGATGGAACTTTGTCTAACTTTGAACTCAAAGCAGGGAATTATGTCAAAGTCGGCCAAGCCGTAGCAGCCTTAATTGACCGTCAACAATTATATGTTGTGGGATATTTTGAAGAAACCAAACTGGATAAGATCTATGTTGGCGCACCAGCAACAATCCAACTGATGGGAAGTTCTGAAGTTTATAAAGGCCATGTACAAGGCGTTGCAACAGGGATTGAAGACCGTGAACGTACCTCGACTGATGGTTTACTGGCTAATGTCAATCCAACCTTTAGTTGGGTCCGTTTGGCACAGCGTGTACCAGTGAAAATTGTACTGGATGAAGTACCGCATGATCAGTTGGCTTTTGTCGCGGGTCGAACCACCACGATTCATATTGTGGATAAAAACTAAGTTATCCCCAATCATTTCATTTGCGCAGCATCGAGTGATCAATCTTGCGCATAAAAAAGCATCCTTTTTCGGATGCTTTTTTATTTGCCTGTTTGTTGAAAGCGCTTAAGGTTTTAGCCCGACTGGATTTCGATACCAACTTTCAATAAACAATGCTGCAGCAAGGCTGTCGGCAGAAAGATTCTTCGCACGGCCTTGGGCTTGATAATGATCTAATTCATCACGCGCTTCACGTGTCGTTAAGCGTTCATCGACCATCAAGGTTTCAATATTGGTTTGGTGGCGAAGGCGTCGTGCAAATTTACGCGCACGTGTGGAGAGTTCAGATTCGCTATCATCCATATTGAGCGGTAGACCCACGATGAACAAATCCGGCTGATACTGTTTCACAATCTTGAGTAGATTATCCCAATTGGGAATGCCATCTTTCATGGGAAAGAGTGGCAGGGGATTTGCACTTTCAATCAGGGCTTGTCCCACAGCCATTCCTGTTTTTTGTGTGCCAAAGTCAAAGGCCATAATCATTTGATATTGTGGTAAATCAGGCATGTCCAATCTCAGATGATAACCACATGCGGTCTACGCCCATTTTTTTATAGGCAGCATCCCAGCGGTCGTCATAAGGTAAGTTAAATATTAAATCCATGTCTGAGTCACAAATGAGCCAATCACCCCGAGCAATTTCTTTTTCTAATTGGCTTTTACCCCAACTGGCATAGCCTAGAGCCACCTGATAACGACCCACACCTTCATTGTGTGCAATCGCATCTAAAATATCTTTAGACGTGGTAATACAGACATTTTCACCTACAGCAATAGACGAATGCCATGTCGGTTGACCAGTATGAAGAACAAAACCTGCCTCTGGGCGCAAAGGTCCACCTTGCAACACTTCATGAGGATGCACATTATCTGCCTCAATTTCCAAATCATTCAAGAGTTCTTTGATCTGTAAACCTGATGGACGATTAATAATGATGCCTTGGGCGCCATCTTCATCATGTCGCGCTAAATAAATCACCGTATTGGCAAAGAATTCATCGTTCATTTCGGGTGGAGCAATCAGGCAGCGGTGTGTGAGGTATTGTTTAGTCACCTAATGGCTTCTCCTTATTGGGGTAAGTTTCATTCTTGGGGGGAATTGCATTCGAATAACGTTGTATTTATCAACATACTAGACTCACAAGTTTTCAACAATGAGTTTTTCTGCAAATTCAATATTTGTCATGCTCGACCAGTGAGGGACATGCTAAAAATCTTCATCGTGCAGGCGGGTCTGCAATGTGGTGAATTGTGAAGCGATGATTGGTGATTTGAACAACAGCAGTACAAAAGTGAGGAGAAGATATACGTGATGGATGACTGAGATTGCTTAAAATAGCAGGATAAACTGAGGGTAAAACAATGACACATTATTCAAAAATAATAGGGATGGCACTCTGTGCAAGCCTACCTATTTCAGGCTTTGCAGGAAGCGCTGACTTACAAAAACATGAATCTCAGGTGATTAAAAAATATAAAAACTTAAATTTTTATGAGGTCAATGAAACGATAGAACGTGAAATTGTGGATGTCATTGCGGCAGATCCGAGCAGTTTTCACTACGGATTTACGCAACTCGAAAAGCAAGGTTTTGTTCATGTGCAATATTCACCAGATAAAAAACTTAAATTTTATAGTTTTGATGTGTCTGGCGGAGGCACGATGGGGGAGTGGAGCAGCTATGTGCAATATGCAACGGGAAAAACGCAACATTTAGATCAATTTGACTCAGGCTATATCAATCAAATTTTGCCGGTCAACATCCAAAATAAAACCGTATATTTGGTGAAGAGTTATTATAAAGGTGATAATTGCAGTGGACTACATCATCTAAGAGCTGTTGAAGTTGGACCAAAACAGTTACTTAAATCTTATGTATTTCAAACTAAGCAAAAGAAACTAGATCAAATCTCGGTAGATTATGGCTGCCATTATGAAACCGATCGTCGTAGCGGTAATGAATATCTCAAAATCAGTCCGAAACACGTGGATGTTATGTTACTCAATCAACAACATCAGCCGCAGTATAAATATTTACGCTATAGCTTGGGCTCAAAAGGCTTTGTGTATCAGGGGATTTTCAAATAGTGTATTTAAGAAAAAAGCCTGTGTACTTTGAATACACAGGCTTTTTTGAAAGCATCAAAAATTAACTATGTTGAAATTTTAATTGTCGCAACTGTTTTGCGTGTTGTAAGGTCGTTTGACTAATCTCCACACCACCAGTCATTCGAGCCAGCTCTTGGATCCGATCATCTTCTTCTAATTCGATAATGGTACTGCTTGCAGGATCCGTTTGACGTTTTTTCACCAAGAGATGTTGGTCAGATTGGGCAGCGACTTGGGCTTGGTGAGTAATACATAAAATTTGAACATGCTGTGCCAAATCAGCCAACAAACGCCCGACAATTTCTGCCGTTCCGCCACTGATCCCGACATCAATTTCATCAAAGACTAACACTTCGGATTCGGTTTTTTCAGCATTCATCACTTGCATGACTAAGGCAATACGTGACAATTCACCCCCCGATGCCACGCGTGCTAAAGGCTGAGCAGGAATCCCTTTGTTTGCGGTGAACAGCAGTTGAATAAAGCTCAAACCTTCACTTGAAGCTTGTTCTAGAGGCTCAAATTTAAATTCAAAATGAGCCTCTGGGAGCGCGAGCTGTTTCACTTGTTCAGTCAACTGCTTCGCCAATGGGGTAGACGCTTCACGACGAATATCATCCAAATGCTGTGCTTTAGTTAAAAAGTCTTGATGAGACACTTCCACTTGTTCAGCTAAGGTTTCAGGATCCTCAAGCTGATGTAATTGTTCAAGCTCAAGTTGCCACGCATCATAATCATTTTTTAAGTCTTCAGGCTGAGTACGATATTTACGCGCTAAGCGATGAAAAACTTCCAGTTTGGTATTTAATTCGTCCATACGTTCAGGATCAAAACTTTGACGATCAATAAACTGACGTAAATTTGCGGTGGCATCTTCAATTTCACTTTGAGCGTTCAGTAGCGACGTATAAATTTCAGAAAGTTGTTCACTACGTCCTGCATGCGATTCAATTCGACGAATGATCGCGCCCATTTCTTGATTGATATTTTGCTCGGCATCATCGAGGGCATTTAGACCATAGCTACAGTCTTGCATGATATGTTCATGATGACTGAGACGGTCAAATTCTTGCTCGATTTCCTTGTAGTCTGTTTGCACAAGGTATTCAAGTTCTTCTAATTGAAGTTCAAGCGTTTCTATCCGTTGCTTACGTGTGGCTTGGGCATCGAGTGCTGCTTGGTGCTGTCGAATATCCTTTTGCCACTTGCTATAGGCATCACGAACGGCTTGAGCCGGCTGATAAAAATTGTAATAGCGATCTAGCCAATGTTTTGGATAGGGCGGTTCTAAGAGTTGTTGTTGGCTGTGTTGGCTATAGAGTTGTACCAATAAGCGGCCAATTTCTTTTAACTCAGATAAGCTGCTCGGACGTCCATTAATCCATGCTTTGCTACGACCTGTTGCAAAAATCACGCGACGTAAATGGATTTCTCCAGACTCATCATCCAGCTCATGTTCTTTGAGCCACAGTGCTTCAGGACTGTGCTCTTGGTAGCTAAAGGTCGCTGTCACATCGGCTTTGTCTGATCCATAGCGCACATAGTTGGTGTCTGTTCGTTCACCTAAACATGCTGATAGTGCGTCTAGCAGCAAAGATTTACCAGCACCTGTTTCACCCGTCAGGACGTTAAAGCCTTGTTCAATGTCGATGGCTAAATGGTCGGCTAATGCAAAATTGATCAGAGTTAAATGTGTCAGCATAAACGCATCCGAGCTGCGAAAAGTTCTAGTTAAAGATAATTAAGTTTTGTTTTGGTCACAAGATAAGTTTTATTTTAAGATGACGAAAAACCTCATAATTCTATCCTAAATTTCAGTTTAATAAGAAATTAGTTTCGTATCTGCCGTAAGCACGCAGTGTAGTGATGCAAAGAGTAAATGATCTTGCATAACGTGAGCTTAAACCATCCAACATTTTGCTAAGTTCTCACAAAACACGTTTGTGTATGTATTCTTGTATCTAATCTAAAGTGTTATTGCCTTAAAACGTCATGATTTGGTCTCTTAAATCCGTCCATATAATTCATTATCCATGTATATCTGTGAAATGATTTTGCAGCGTTTCTATAGACCCTAACTAGGACTTTAGTGGATGAAATAAATAAAGTATTTTGTACAAAAGTACAGTTTGTTTTAGATTCTCAATGTCAAGATAGTGAGATGGTATTGGGACATATCCACTTCTCAGATTTTTGTAATTATCTATCTCAAAATTTTCAACACTGATTGATTAGTTTTTGCAGCACAATTAAACTACTTCGATCAAAATATTATAAATATGCTTTATCTGGAGAAAACGCATGTCAGCACAGTTTGATCATGTATCAGTCATCAAAAAATCAAATGTTTATTTTGGCGGTCTATGTATCAGCCACACTGTGCAATTTGAAGATGGAACCAAGAAAACACTGGGTGTGTTGCTTCCAACTGAACAAGCGCTGACTTTTGAAACCCATGTACCTGAACGTATGGAAATTATTTCAGGTGAATGTCGTGTTCAAATTGCTGATAGCGAAGAAAGCGAACTATTCCGTGCGGGTCAATCATTCTACGTGCCAGGTAATAGCCGTTTTAAAATTGAAACAGATGAAGTCTTGGATTATGTGTGCCACTTAGAAGGCTAATAATTCAATCCATTTAGGCACAGTTTTTTAACTTCAAATCGGTTAAACTATGTGTCATAGCATAAATCCTGTAAAGCTTGCTTTGCAGGATTTTTCTTTTTGATAACCTAAGCTGTGCGCTGGGTGATCATACCCTGTTTAAAAGTTTATCGAAGTTTGCAAATTAGAGGTCGTTCATGGCGAAACCGGAATATTATTATGGCGTTCATTCAGTGGAGTCATTACTGGAACTTGAGCCAGAACGCGTATTAACTTTATTTGCGTTAAAAGGACGTGATGATCAGCGTTTAAAACGTATTTTTGAGTTGGCAGAACCGTTTGGTGTCAGCATTCAAAAAGCTAGCCGTGATAGTTTGGAAAAACTTGCGGGACAACCGTTCCATCAAGGTGTGGTCGCGGCTGTACGCCCCCATCCAGTCTTAAACGAAAAAGATTTAGAGGCTTTATTACAAGCCAATCCCAATGCGTTGCTATTGGCTTTAGATCATATTACAGACCCACATAACCTTGGTGCATGTATCCGTACAGCAGCAGCTATGGGCGTTGAAGCCGTGATTGCACCGCGTGATCGTTCAGCGACACTTACCCCAACAGCCCGTAAAGTTGCTGCTGGTGGTGCTGAAAAAGTGAAGTTTATTCAGGTGACCAACTTGGCACGTACATTGGCTCAAATCAAAGAAGATTTTAACGTGCGTGTGGTCGGCACCATGCTAGATGAAAAAGCGTTGCCGATTCAAAAATTTGACTTCACTGGTACGGGTGTATGTGTGGTGATGGGCGCTGAAGATACAGGTTTGCGTCCTATTACGCAGGCGCAATGTGATCAAACTGTTTTCATTCCAATGGCTGGTAACTTGCAAAGCTTAAATGTCAGTGTCGCAACCGGTATGGCATTGTATGAAGCATGTCGTCAACGTAATAATGAATTGAAATAGAAGTGATGATGTCTCCCCAAAAGCAAGGTTATTTATATGTTTTCATTACCATGTGTATTTGGGGCGGATTCACCTTAACAGCGCGTTTAAGCGCCAATTGGGGAATCAGTGCTTGGGATATCACGGCACTTCGGTTTGCTTTGGCATTTTGCATCTTAATGCCAATTTTGATTTATAAAAAAGATACGGCTTTTTTATGGAAGAAAGAGCCTTTTATCCTCGCCATGCTCGGCGGGGTGACCTATTGTTTAACAGCCTATAGCGCATTTCATTATGCTCCTGCGGCCCATGCTGCAATTTTCCTCAATGGTTGTATTCCCTTATGTACGGCCATAGCCGCGTTTCTGATCTTCAAACAGCCGATCGATAAGCATACGTGGATCAGTGTGGTGATTATGGTCTCTGCCATTAGCTTAATGAGCTATTTAATGTACGTCGAGACTGGTATGGCATTTGGTTTAGGTGATTTGCTATTTTTTATCAGTGCCATTTGGTGGGGGATATTTACGGTATTGCTTAAGCAATGGAGGCTCTCTGCTTGGCATGCCATGGCGGGGGTTGCGGTTTGGTCTGCCGTGGTATTCGTGCCTATTTATCTACTATTTTTCCCTAAACATTGGTCTGACCCAGAGCCATTGCAACTCATTGGACAAGTTATCTTTCACGGTATTTTTGTGGTGATTATTGCGACTTTAACGTATGTAGAGGCGATCAAGCGTCTGGGTGCATTTAAAGCCGGAAGTATCGTAACTTTGGCACCTTTTATTGCTGCAATTTTAGCGGTACCGCTGCTGAATGAACCCTTAAGTTTTGCAATTGTGTGTGGATTGGTCGGGATGGGGATTGGAGCGATTCAACCTTGGAAATGGTTGGGACGAAAGGATAGTCTAGAGCAGCAACTCGAACAACAAAAAAAGCAGTCTGAGTAAGACTGCTTTTTATTTAGCTTTTTTCAGCGTGCGCTAAGTACTTAAGATGCAATGGCTGAAGCTGCGCATAAAGATGATCTAAATGACCATCATTCAGCACGATATCATCGGCGATTTTTTGCTTTTCCTGACGTGACATTTGTACGTGAATAATTTTTTGGATTTGCTCGATAGTTTGACCATCACGCTGTGATGCACGCTGAATTTGCAATTGTTCTGTGGCATCAATAAGTAAGGTGTGATTGGTTAATTCATGTTGATTGGTTTCAAATAACAGCGGCGAAACCAAGATGACATAGGGGCTGGTGGCTTCATTTAACTGTTGGATAATGGACTGACGTATTGCAGGATGGGTAATGGCTTCAAGTGTTTGACGTGCTGTAGGATCTTTAAAGATATATTCACGTAAAGCGCGCCGATTTAACTCACCATTCGCAAGTAAAACCCAATCACCAAATTGTTGTTGAATCTGAATCAGTGCGGGTTGCCCCGGTTCGACAACCTCGCGAGCAACGATATCAGCATCGACGACTTGAATGCCTTGGAGTTCAAACCAATTGCTTGCAGCAGATTTTCCGCTACCGATACCACCTGTTAAACCCAAGACAAATGTCATACAACGACCTTACTGACCCAAATAAATTTTCATAATTTGATCACCCCATAAAAAGGCGATCCATCCAGCGATGGCAATATAGGGACCAAATGCAAAAGGTTGGTTTTCTTTACGAACTTTGAGCAAAATAATGCCAATGATTGCACCTACCAGTGAAGAGAGTAATACAATCAGTGGGAGCAGGAAAGGGCCCATCCATGCACCCAACGCAGCTAAAAGTTTAAAGTCACCATAGCCCATGCCTTCTTTGCCAGTGATGATTTTAAATAAAAAGTAAACAATCCATAGGCATAAGAACCCGATGATATACCCCCAAATGGCTGAGGTTGCAGAGGTATAAATGGCATAGCTATTCACGCCAAGCCCGAGTGCAGCCAAAGGAAGGGTATAGCGGTCTGGTAAAAGTTGGGTGTCAAAGTCAATAAATGTTAAGGCAATCAATACATAAGTCAGCACTAGACCAAACAGCATTTGGATAGTTGGACCAAAAACTGCAACAACAATCAGCGCACAGATCATGGTAAGTAATTCGATCAGTGGATAACGGCTACTGATCGGGTTTTGGCAACTTCCACATTTTCCGCGTAACACGATCCAACTGATAACCGGAATGTTTTGATACCAACGAATGGGCGTTTTGCATTTTGGGCAGGTTGAAGCAGGTGTGCTCAGTGTGATCTTTGTTTCGTCAATAATCGGTTGATCCGGATGTAAAAACAGTTGGCAATCCGTACGCCATTCTTGTTCCATCATCTTTGGTGTGCGGTAAATTACCACATTCAAAAAACTACCGATGCAAAGACTAAAAATCCCAACTGCGATATACATCGCAATTGGGGTATTAATTAAATATGTTATTAATTCTTGCATTAAACCACAGAACCCATTTGGAAGATTGGAAGATACATTGCAATCACAAGACCACCAACGAGGACACCTAGTACCGCCATAATTAAGGGTTCCATCATCGAGGTTAAGCCATCTACGGCATTATCCACTTCATTTTCATAATGCGTTGCCACTTTATCTAGCATAGCATCCAAGGCACCGGATTCTTCACCAATAGCCACCATTTGAATCGCCATAGATGGGAATTTATCGGTGACACGCATAGCAAATTGCAGTTGTTGACCAGTCGCCACATCTTCACGAATTTTCATGACCGCTGTTTCATAGACCACGTTGTTGGTTGCACCTGCAGTTGATTCGAGCGCATCGATTAAGGGTACGCCCGCGGCGAATGTGGTTGCCAAGGTACGGCTATAGCGGGCAATAATTGCTTTATAAACCAAATCACCAAAAATCGGTGCTTTGAGTGCAGCTTTGTCTAAGAAGTCTCTGAAAGCTTTGCTACGTTTTTTTGCTTCCATGAAACCAGCAATCACAGCGCCAATTCCAATGATGAGGAAGAACCAATATTTTTGCATCCATTCCGACATGTTCACTACCATTTTGGTAAAGGCAGGTAGGTCTGCACCAAACGATGAAAACAAGTCTTGGAATACGGGAACTACTTTCACCATCAAAATGATCGTCACAATAACAGCGACAACAATTACCGCAGCTGGGTATTTCATGGCTTTTTTAATTTTTTGCTTAAGCAATTCACTTTTTTCTTTGTAAATTGCAACACGGTCTAGCATAGTTTCAAGTGCACCCGACTGTTCACCTGATTCAACCAAGGAGCAAAATAGGTTATCGAAATACTGCGGATATTTTCGCAGCGCACCGGCAAAGGTATTACCGCCTTCAACTTCACCTTTGATCCCCAGGACCACTTCACGCATGGCTGGGTTTTCTAAGCCTTCCGCTACGATTTCGAACCCCTGAACGAGCGGTACACCGGCTTTCATCATGGTTGCAAGTTGGCGCGTGAATACCGTGATATCCAAAGTGGATACTTTCTTTTTCATCAAGCCTTCGAGAATGTTTTTACGTTTTTCTCGAATGGTTTTAATGGTGATGCCTTGCTTACGTAAAGTGACTTTAGCTAAAGCCATATTACGCGAAGGCATTTCCCCTTTGATTTTCGCCCCTTTGCGATCCACGCCTTCATAACTGAAGGTTGGCATCATCTGCGCTTTTTTTACAGCCATGAATTTATCCTTATTTTTAAATACTAATTCACTTACTCACTGGTCACACGATTGACTTCTTGAAGTGAAGTCACCCCCTGCATGACCTTAATTAAGCCTGAACGGCGTAAATTGTTGAAACCTGCTTGATTTGAAGCTTCGGCAATTTGTAAGGCATTGCCGTCTTCCATAATAATTCTTGAAATTTCAGGTGTCACTTTCATGACTTCGTAAATACCCACACGACCTTTATAGCCTTCACGGCATTCGGCACAACCCACAGGCTGGTATATTTGGAATTCTGGTGTATTTAAATCATCTTCGGTAAAACCAAGCTCCAATAGACTTTGTTTTGGTACGTCTACTGTTTCTTTACATTGTGAACATAGGCGACGTGCAAGTCGCTGCGCAATGACAAGGTTCACGGATGTCGCGATGTTAAATGAAGGCACGCCCATATTGCGTAGGCGTGTCAGTGTTTCAGGTGCACTATTGGTATGCAGTGTAGACATCACCATGTGACCCGTTTGAGCTGCTTTAATGGCAATTTCAGCCGTTTCTAAATCTCGAATCTCACCGACCATCACAATATCAGGGTCTTGACGTAAGAATGATTTTAAGGCTGCAGAGAAGGTGAGGCCGACTTTATTATTTACGTTGACCTGATTGATCCCTTCTAAGTTAATTTCCACAGGATCCTCGGCCGTTGAAATGTTGGTATCTTCACGGTTGAGAATATTTAAACCTGTATATAGAGATACGGTTTTACCGGAACCCGTTGGACCGGTAATGAGTAGCATGCCTTGTGGTTTTTCTAAAGCCTGCATGAACAGTTCTTTTTGATCAGGTTCATAACCCAACGCATCAATCCCTAGCATCGCACTAGACGGATCAAGGATACGTAGAACAAGTTTTTCACCAAACAATGTTGGTAAAGAGTTCACACGGAAGTCGATAGCTTTGTTCTTTGACAGCTTTAACTTGATACGACCGTCTTGAGGTATACGCTTTTCCGAGATGTCCATTTGTGACATGACTTTTAAACGTGAAGCGAGTCGTGTAGCGAGCTGCAAGGGCGGATTTGTAATTGTTCTTAACACGCCATCGACACGGTAGCGGACGCGATAGGTTTTTTCGTAGGGTTCAAAATGTAAGTCAGATGCACCCATACGAATTGCGTCGACTAGCAGCTTATTGATATATTTAACAATCGGAGCTTCATCCCCCGTTGCCTCATCTTCATCTTCTTTCGCTGGATCAATAGTTTCCTGTTCTAAATCAAGATCAAAGTCATCATCAAAGTCAAAAGTACTTTCTTCAGAAAAGTTCTGTTCAATTAACTTTTCAAGTTTGTCATGTTCAACAATAATGGTTTCAGTATTCAGCTTACTACCAAATCGAATGGCATCCACTGCTTCAATATTGGTGGGATTACTGATCGCAACGAATAATAAATTGCCATGTTTAAAAATAGGCAAAATGCGATGCTTGGTAATGAGTTTATCTTCAAATTCATCACGTATAATTAAAGACGTATCATAAGTTGAAATATCAAAAACCGGTTCACCGAACTCTATCGAGATGGTTTCTGCGATCAGGCGTGCTGAAAGGTGATATTCCTGAATCAAATGCGGCACGATATCTTGATGAGCCTTTTTTGAATTTTGCAGCGCTGCTTGCATTTTTTCGGCAGACAGATGCCCTTCGTCAACTAAGCGACGAATAAACCCCGTAAATCTTGAAGAACCTTGAACTGCTGTCATGCTTTTACTTGCCTATGCTTCAGTCTGTTTATAATTGGTATAGCAAAATTATACTTTTGTTGCACAAAAATACCATATCTTAAAGTGTTGTCACTAGCTAAGAATTGGTAAAAAGCATGAACCAGTCCTTAAATCTGCTTAATTTTTTTACAGAAAAGTGAAGATCTTGGAATGACTGGTGTGTTTCGAAGATGCAAATGTGTTGAAATTTATCTTCAAAATTATGAATTACGTGTAGAATGTGCCCGATTTCATCTTTGTCATGTGGGATAAATATGTCGGGTTCGACGATTACGCCTTGGGTAGTGGGTAACTGGAAAATGAACCCATTGCAAGCCGATGCTGGCGCACTTCTTAAGAATTTTAAGCAATTATTAGATGAACAAAATATTGCTGAAGCGGCATGTCATATTGGGGTTGCACCAACAGCTATTGCTTTGACCACGGTGCAAAATGAATTAGCACAAGCAAACCGTAATATTATGACCGTTGCACAAGACGTTTCTCGCTTCGCAGGTACCGGCGCATATACGGGTGAGCTCAGTGCAGAGCTATTAAAAGATTATGGTGTTGAATTTGTACTGATTGGTCATTCGGAACGCCGTGAAATATTCGCTGATCAACCGCATATCATTAATGAAAAAGTAAAAAATGCATTAAACGCAGGTTTGACTGTGATTTATTGTGTGGGTGAAAGCTTAGAACAACGTGAAAGAGGTCAAGCAGAACAGGTTGTGTTACAACAAATATGTGATATTGCTACTGTCGTACAAGCAGAGCAGTGGAAACAAATTGTGGTTGCTTATGAGCCAATTTGGGCTATTGGCACAGGTAAAACGGCGTCACCTGAAGATGCGCAAGCGATGCATGCTAAAATTCGTGAAGGTTTAAGCCAAATCACCCCAATGGGACTTCATACTGCGATTCTTTATGGTGGTAGTGTAAAACCTGAAAATGCAGTAGAGTTGGCAGCCTGTCCAGATATCAATGGTGCGCTGGTCGGTGGTGCATCATTAAATGCAGAGTCGTTTTATAAAATTGCTCAAGCATTTGCATATACAAAATAATTAGGAGTTCAGCATGCATACGTTTGTGCTGGTGGTACATATTATCTTAGCGATTTTAATGATCGTGCTGATTTTAGTTCAGCATGGTAAAGGCGCAGATGCGGGTGCATCTTTTGGTGGCGGCGGTGCTGCAACTGTATTTGGTGCATCGGGTTCGGGTAACTTTATGACCCGTTTGACTGCGATTTTAACGGCTTTGTTCTTCGTTACGAGCTTGACACTTGCTGTGTTTGCAAAGAAACAAACGACAGATGCTTATAGTCTGAATGCGATTTCTTCAGTACCGACTGCGCCTGCAAAATCGGCTGAAACTTCGCCAACTGCACCAAAAAGCGCTGAATAATTTATTTAGCACTTTCTTTTTTGACGTGTTGAGACTAGAATGCGTCACAGCTGCGGTGGTGGTGGAATTGGTAGACACGCTACCTTGAGGTGGTAGTGCTTTCGGGCGTGGGGGTTCAAGTCCCCCCTTCCGCACCAACTTATAATCCAGAACATAAGTTGGTGTATGCAGCAAAACTCTGTTGATGCGGGATGGAGCAGTCTGGTAGCTCGTCGGGCTCATAACCCGAAGGTCGTTGGTTCAAATCCAGCTCCCGCTACCAATCAATTCTATTTTTAAGATGCAAACTTTTAAATGGACAGCTTTTAAAGCTGAGAAAACTATTTGCATATTGATGCGGGGTGGAGCAGTCTGGTAGCTCGTCGGGCTCATAACCCGAAGGTCGTTGGTTCAAATCCAGCCCCCGCTACCAATCTTATATAGCACACAATCTATATAAGCAGTTTATCTGAAAGTCATTGTGATGTTGATGCGGGATGGAGCAGTCTGGTAGCTCGTCGGGCTCATAACCCGAAGGTCGTTGGTTCAAATCCAGCTCCCGCTACCAATCCTCTGAGATGCAACTCAGTAGGGCAATTCTTCAGGTTGTTTTAGATTGAAAATGACCAAGAAATTGTATATAATTTTTGCATGTTGATGCGGGATGGAGCAGTCTGGTAGCTCGTCGGGCTCATAACCCGAAGGTCGTTGGTTCAAATCCAGCTCCCGCTACCAAGTTTCTAAAAGAGGCTCACAACTAGGTGGGCCTTTTTGCACAGTGGACTATGGTTTTCTGTGTAATAATGGGGCGATTTACGCCCTTTTTTATTGGCTATCGTGTAGTGTCGACAGTATTTTGGTCAAACCGTCATGTTTCACTACTACTATAGTTTCGCATTGGTCTGTAGTGGTCATTTCGACCATCGAATCGCACAAATTTGACGAGAGTAAATGAAGCTATCAAATAAAACTCAAGCACTTCAGGACTTAATTGCCCCAGCGGTGCAAGCATGTGATGTAGAACTTTGGGGGATTGATTTCCAGCCTCAAGGAAAACGTTCACTGTTACGTATTTATATCGACCGTGAAGTTGATGAAAATGCAGAACCTGTCATCAATGAAGATGGCGAAGTTGAGCAAGGCCGTGGTATCGGCGTGCAGGACTGTGTTCGTGTCACTCAGCAAGTGGGTGCGATGTTGGATGTACATGATCCAATTTCAGGCGAATATGCATTGGAAGTGTCATCTCCAGGTTGGGATCGTCAGTTCTTTAAATTGGAACAAATGACGGCATACATTGGTCAGCAAGTCGCTTTGCGTTTGATCAGTGCTGTAGATAATCGTCGTAAATTCCAAGCCAAACTTGTAAACGTAGACCTTGAGAACGAAATGATTCAGGTTGAAGTTGAAAAGCAGCAAGTGTTGGATATTGACAGCCACAATATTGATAAAGCAAATCTGGTTTTCCAAGATTAATTTAATAAATAAGAATCTGAACGAATAGGTGACTTATGGCTCGTGAAATTCTTACCGTAGTAGAAACGGTTAGTAACGAAAAAGGTGTAAGTCGTGATGCAATTTTTGAAGCGCTTGAACAAGCTTTAGTTGCAGCGACTAAGAAGAAATTCTACGAGGGAACTCACTCGGAAGAAGCTCGTCTACGTGTAGAAATCGACCGTCGTACTGGTGATTACCGTACTTTCCGTCAATGGGAAGTGGTTGCCGACGAAGATCACGAAATGCCAGCATGCCAAGATGCGATCTCTGATGTAGATCCTGCAAAATGGGCAATTGGGGATATCCGTGAACTTGAAGTTGAATCGATTGATTTCGGTCGAATTGCGGCACAAATTGCGAAACAAGTGATTGTTCAAAAAATTCGTGAAGCAGAGCGTGCACTAATTGCAGATGCTTACGAATCTAAAGTTGGTGAACTCATCTACGGTGAAGTGAAAAAACAAACCAAAGATGGCTTTATCATTGATTTAGGTGACAATGCAGAAGCATATCTTGCGCGTGAAGAAATGATCGCTAAAGAAATTCTACGTCCTAAACAACGTGTAAACGCGATTTTGTTTAACGTAAACCGTGAAGGCCGTGGTGCTCAGTTATTACTTTCTCGTTCTAAACCAGAAATGCTTATTGCATTGATGAAGAAAGAAATTCCTGAAATTGCTGAAGAAATCATTGAGATTAAGGCTGCTGCACGCCAACCTGGCGTTCGTGCTAAAATCGCTGTGAAAACAAACGATCACCGTATTGATCCTGTAGGTGCATGTATTGGTATGCGTGGTACACGTATCCAAGCAGTTCAATCAGAGTTAAATGGTGAGCGTATTGATGTAGTCGTTTGGTCTGATGACGCGGCACAGTACATTGCAAGTGCTCTAGAGCCTGCTGATGTATCAGGTATCGTGATTGATGAAGAAGAACGTACTGCAGATATTATTTTTGCAACAAGTGATCAGTTAGCACGTGCAATTGGCTCTCAAGGTCAAAACGTACGCTTAGCATCTGAATTGACTGGTTACAAGCTCAATATGATGCTTGAAGAAGAATATCACGCACGCCAACAAAACGAAGCGCAACAATATTTAGATATGTTTGTTACACGTCTAGATATTGATGAAGACTTAGCGATGGCGTTAGTTGAAATGGGTTTCACATCATTAGAAGAAATCGCGTATGTTCCTGCGGAAACATTCGATGAGATCGAACTTGATGCTGAAACTGTTGAAATGCTACAAGGTCGTGCAAAAGAAATTGCATTGGCTGATGCATTGAAGCAACAAGAAAACATCCAAGAGCCAAGCGAAGAGCTTGCTGCAATGGAAGGCGTGACTAAAGAAATCGCATATGCGCTTGCCGCTCGCGGTGTGGTAACTGTAGATGATCTTGCAGATCAAGCCACTGACGATATCTCTGATATCGAAGGTTTAGGTGCTGAAAAAGCAGGTCAACTTATTATGAAAGCGCGCGAATCATGGTTTAACTAGGAGGTAATATATGACGGACAAGTCGATTAAGGAGTTAGCTCTCAGCGTGGGTCGTCCAGTTGAGAAGCTACTGGAACAGGTTCGTGATGCGGGTTTACCACAAACTAAACCTGACGATATTATCTCCACTGAACAACAAAATGCCCTCGTTAACCATTTGAAAAAAGTTCATGGTCAGGATGCGGGCAATGCAGGACAAATCACGTTGAAACGTAAAACTACCAGTACTGCTAAAGTGGCGAGTACATCGGGCAAGGCAAAAACGATTAATGTAGAAGTTCGTAAGAAACATACATTTGTTAAACCGGATCCTGAGCAAATTAAAGCTGAAGCATTAGCGAAAGCACAAGCTGACCAACAAGCACGTAAACAGGAACCTAAGGTTGAAGCGAAAGCTGAAGAACCGAAGCAACAACCAGTATCTAAAGCGAAACAAGCTTTAGAAGCAATGCGCGCTGCTGCGAAGCAAGAACATGCGAAGCAAGAAACACCGAAAGCTGCGGTTGTTGTAAAACGTAAGTCAAACAACAAGCCAATTACAAAACCTGTTGAAACTCTAGAACAGAAAAAAGCACGTGAAGCTCAAGCAGCACAATTGAAAGCTGTAGAAGAAGCGGCGCGTCGTAAAGCCGCTGAAGAAGCGCAACAACGTACGCTTGAGCAAATGCGTCAAATGGCGTCTAAGTATTCTAACGAAGACACTACTGCGACCATTCGTGTTGTAGATGATTCTCCGCTTGCTGCCGGCCTTGTAGGTCAGGCATATGAAGATTCATTTGCGAAAGAAGACCGTGAAATTAAACGTGGTACCAATACCAACAATTCACGTTCACCTAAAAAAGGTGGTCGTCGTGGCGAAGAGCAATCTTTCCGTGATAACTCACATAAACGTGGTTTGAAAACAAGTCAAGCGAACAAGCATGGCTTTGAAAAACCAGTTAAAAAACAAGTTTATGATGTTGAAATTGGTGAAACAATTGTTGTTGCTGACTTGGCTGCGAAAATGGCGGTTAAAGTTCGCGAAGTTATCAAATCACTCATGAAAATGGGCGAATTGGTTACTCAAAACCAAGCGATTGATCAAGAAATTGCAGCACTTGTTGTTGAAGAAATGGGTCACAATCCAGTACTTGTTTCGGATACACAAGCAGAAGACAACTTACTTGAAGCAGCTGAAGAAGCGCGTGGTGTCCAAACCACTCGTCCGCCAGTTGTGACAATTATGGGTCACGTTGACCATGGTAAAACATCACTTCTTGACCGTATTCGTCGCTCTAAAGTGGCTGCAGGTGAAGCAGGTGGTATCACACAGCATATTGGTGCTTACCATGTGAAAACTGAAAAAGGTATTATTACTTTCTTAGATACACCGGGACACGCAGCATTTACTGCAATGCGTTCACGTGGTGCGAAATCTACAGATATCGTAGTGTTGGTTGTTGCAGCAGATGATGGTGTTATGCCACAAACTGCGGAAGCGATTGACCATGCACGTGCAGCAGGTACGCCAATTATTGTTGCTATCAACAAAATGGATAAAGAGTCTGCTGATCCAGATCGCGTATTGAATGAGTTGACGACGAAAGAAATCGTACCTGAGCAATGGGGCGGTGACGTTCCCGTGGCAATGGTTTCTGCGCATTCAGGTGCAGGTATCGACGAACTTCTTGACTTGATCTCAATTCAAGCCGAACTTCTTGAGCTTAAAGCATCTGAAGAGGGTGCAGCACAAGGTGTTGTAATTGAAGCACGTGTAGACAAAGGGCGTGGTGCGGTAACATCGATTCTTGTTCAAAACGGTACATTGAAAGTGGGTGACCTTGTTCTTGCAGGTTCGTCATACGGTCGTGTACGTGCGATGACAGATGAAAATGGTCAACGTATTAAATCTGCTGGTCCTTCGATTCCTGTGGAAATCTTGGGTCTACCAGAAGCGCCAATGGCAGGTGATGAAGTTCTTGTTGTAAATGACGAGAAAAAAGCACGTGAAGTTGCTGATGCGCGTATGGATCGTGAACGTCAAAAACGTCTTGAACGTCAATCTGCGATGCGTCTTGAAAATATCATGGCGTCTATGGGCAAGAAAGATGTGCCTATTGTCAACGTGGTATTGAAAACAGACGTACGTGGTACTTTGGAAGCATTACACGTTGCACTTGCTGAACTTGCAACTGATGAAGTGAAAGTACGTATTATTGGTTCAGGTGTTGGTGCGATCACTGAGTCTGACGTAACACTTGCTGAATCTTCAGAAGCGGTTCTTCTCGGCTTTAACGTACGTGCTGATAATACTGCACGTCAAAAAGCTGATGCTGATGGTATCGACATTCGTTACTACTCGATCATCTATCAATTAATTGATGATGTGAAAGATGCGATGAGCGGTAAATTGGCGCCTGAACACCGTGAAACAATTCTGGGTGTTGCTGAAGTACGTGAAGTGTTCCACTCAAGTAAATTCGGTGCTGCTGCAGGTTGTATGGTACTTGAAGGTACATTACACCGTAATAAACCGATTCGCGTATTACGTGATGACGTGGTGGTATTCCAAGGCGAGCTTGAATCTCTTCGTCGCTACAAAGATGTGGTTGAAGAAGTTCGTGCTGGTATGGAATGTGGTCTTGCGGTGAAAGGCTATAAAGACATCAAAGCACAAGATAAGATCGAAGTGTACGATGTTCAATTGATTAAACGGAGTCTTTAATGGCGGGTAGTCAACGTCTGAAGCGTATGGCGGATACAGTACAACGTGAGTTGTCAGAACTGATCCGTCAGGAGCTGAAAGATCCACGCTTAGGTGGTCTTGTGACCATCTCTGCCGTGAAGGTGAGCCCAGACTTAGGATATGCCGAAGTTTATGTGACTGTAATGGGGCGTGAGCTAGGCGATGAGCAAAGTGAAGCTGCAAATATAGAAACTTTAGATGTCTTGAATAAAGCATCTGGTTTCTTGCGTCATGAACTGAGTCGTCGTATCAAAACACGTATTACGCCACGTTTGCGTTTCCATTACGACAAAACAAATGCTTATGGCAACTATATGTTTGGTCTAATTGCGGAAGCGGTCAAGGACTTACCTCCTACTGACGAAGCAAAAAAAGATGATGAATAATTCAGTTCGCTGAATGAAAAAAGCCACCTTCGGGTGGCTTTT
Organism: Acinetobacter sp. YH12126; assembly: GCF_013418745.1. Classification (NCBI taxonomy): domain Bacteria; kingdom Pseudomonadati; phylum Pseudomonadota; class Gammaproteobacteria; order Moraxellales; family Moraxellaceae; genus Acinetobacter; species Acinetobacter sp. YH12126. Next base: position 95,901 of record NZ_VPBM01000008.1, read on the forward strand.
TTATGTTTGAATAGCAGTAACTTAAAAACTCAATCACTTTAAAATTATAATGTGCTAATGAAAGACAGGTCGAACATGATATTCAATCCGCCTATCTGTAAAAACAATGAAATGAAAAAAAATCATGCTATTGAGCAGCATATTACTCATCACTATGCCAAGTTGGGCATGTTTAAATACCTATGTAGAAGATTTTTATACATCTGATTCACAAAAAGAAAATCAATGCGAAGAACATCATGACGAAAAATTGAATAACTTTGTATCAAGGCATCCTAGCCCAATAGACTATCAGGCAGAAAATGATTATGCCGTACATCAGATCTACGCAGGCCGTTACGATTTAGCCATTAAGGTTTTACGTGCAATTGGAAATTGAGCATCCAGGTTTACCGAAGACGGCAGTGAATTTAGGCACAGCTTATGAGTTGATCGGCAATATTAAACTGGCCAAAAATTGGATTGCAGAAGGTATGAAGCGTGATCCATTGATACATCTTGGCAGTGAATGGATTCATCTGAATATTTTAGAAGCCAAAACCAAGCGCGCGACACCAAAATATTTTCATGAATATCCATTGTTAAATGTACATTATGGAACAGGCTATGTTCCTGATGCGCACTGGAAGAATCAGCGCAAACCCACAACAGCGGAATACGATGCCATACGAGAACAGGTCAGCTTACAAATCAGTGAGCGGAAGAATTTTGTTTCAAGACAGGATGCCGTGATGGCACAGCTGTTTTATGAATTGGCGAATCTTGAGATGAGACAGAATCAGCCTGGCTGGTATAACAATTTTCAAAGTAGTTTTGAGACTAACTTACTGATTGATTTAGCTAGGCAGTATGGTTTAAAAAAAACACCTTATAACCAAAAACGTTTGCAATATATGGCTCAAGGGAATGTAATTGAGAAATTATGGATGAAAATTAAAGATTTTTGGGCTATAAGGGATAATCAAAACTGGATCTAGATTTAATCCAGATCCTCCGGTTTTGAATGGACTTTAGAGTGAAATGCACGGCGGCGAGTTCGCTGCCAAGGAAGAGGGCGATTAAGCGCTTCTGGTGCATCACCACTCATCGAGCGCAGTCGTAAATGTAATGCGGCTTGTGCCATGAGGTTTGCAGAAACCGGTGCAGTGATAAAAGCAAAAAGCGTGATCAGGATTTCTGCAAATCCAAAACGGCCTTGAAATGCCGCATAAATAATTGCAGCTATTAGAAAACTTCCTAAGCCTAAGGTGCTCGATTTGGTCGGTGCGTGCAGACGCATAAATAAGTCGGGTAGGCGAACCATGCCAATACCGCCGACCAACATGAAAAAAGCGCCAATAACCAAAAAAATCGAGACCAAAATTTCCATGACTAATTGCATATTAATGTACTCCTAGTCGATGACGTGGCCAGTGGTGAAATATCGTGCTAAAGCGGCTGTAGACACAAACCCCAGCATGGCAACCAATAAAGCCCCTTCAAACATCGATGTACTTGCCCAATAAATACCTAAAATGACAATTAAACAGGTAGCATTTAAAAATAAGGTATCTAAAGCAAGTAGCCGGTCTACGATTGAGGGTCCCATCACCAAGCGAATGAGACACAGTAACATCGAGATCGTCACAGCAACTAAACAGATGCCAAGCGCATACGGTAAAATTGTCATGCGGATTCTCCTGTATCAGCGCCAAAAATGAGGATGAGAGGGCGTTCATAGCGCTCTTTAATGGTTTGAATTTCCGCTTCAGGGTCATCCGTGCTCAGCGCATGGACCAAAATATCACCACGGTCTTGGTCAATCCCAGCAGACACCGTACCGGGTGTGGTGGTGATGATCATCGCAAGTAAAGAATTGACTTCCTCATGCTGTGTATCGAGAGGAACACGGAACCATTTCGGATGAAGTTTATGTGTTGGCCCAAGGACGAGTTTTGCAACATGGATATTACTGACAATAATATCCCACAGCACCACAAAGAATAATTTACATGCCGCCAGCCAGTTGATATTCGGCGTTCGGTCAATAAAAGGGCGAACCATTCGCGGAATAACAATGGCTAAAACCAAGGCCATACAGAGTGTGGCCGCATCTAGACTGTGCGCCAACATAACCCAGCTCAGACCAACCATGACTGATACCAATGGATGCGGAAACCAGCGATTTAATACAGATGTTTTCGCCATGTTAAGGTGCCTCCATCGGTTTTAGTTGGGTCTCTTCAGGTAGTTTTTCTTCTTGTTGCTGTCCCTGAATTTGGCGTTGCTTGTACTCAGAAATATGCTCGCCATGTAGAGTTTCAGGTGCGATCAATGCAGGAATGAGGTGTGCATTTGGATCGGCTGATTCACCACCATATTTGGTTTCAGGTAAATTTTCAGGATCATAAGGTTGAACACTGATGATTTGGCCTTCTTCATCCTTTTTCAGTAGCAACGATTCATATAATGGATTGTCTTGAATTTGCTGTGCAGTTTTGTAGGTATAGTCATAGATCGGCGCAGCAAAAACCATATATCCCACAAGCGCTGTTAACAGCAGATAAATGGTTTTGTCATTACGAAGCGGTGCCTTATTCGGCAAAGCCTGATAACGCTGATATTCTTCAGTATCAATATCATCTTCTGGGCGAGATGAACGCCAGAAAAGCACAAAACCAACTCGGGTGAATGCGATAATACTGAGTAAACTCACCAACAAAACAATTAAAATAATCATGACTTGGTAAGGTGAATTGGCTGTTGCTTGTAAGATAAATACTTTACCCAAAAAGCCGCTAAATGGTGGTAGACCAGCCATCATCAACGCAATGATGAAATAGCAGACAGCAACTGTATTATGCTGTTTCATGCGGGGCGCAATTTTAAAATGATCTTTAAATTCGCCGCGTTGTGAGGTAATCCAACCCGATAGAATATAAAAAGCTGCACCAATAATGGTACTGTGAATCAGGTAATAAAGTCCTGCAGCCCATGCATCCGTATTAAAGAGTGAAATCGCAACCAATATTGTCCCGATAGAAGACAAAATCATAAAACCGACAAAACGACGTAAACGATCGGTTCCGATAGCACCATAAGCACCATAGAGCGAGGTTACTAAGCCAATCGGTAACAGCCACTGTTGTAAGATTTCACGGCTAATCCCATCGTCAAACACAGTACCATTGACACGGAGAATGGCATAGATGCCGACCTTGGTCATAATGGTGAACAAGGCTGCGACAGGCGTGGTTGCCACAGCATAGGTCTTTGGTAACCAGAACCCTACAGGCAGCATTGCAGCTTTGATGCCAAAGACGGTAAACAGTAACAATGCACCAGCCACTGCGATACGATGTTGATCCGCTTCAAGCAAAGGCATAAGTCGTGCAACATCAGCCATATTTAAGCTACCTACACTGCCGTAAATCATCCCGAGTCCAATCAGGAAAAGGGCAGAGGCAAATAGGTTAATGGTGACGTAATGAATACCAAGCTGAAAACGTGCTTTGCCTTGACCATGTAAGAGCAAAACATATGATGCCATCAACAGGATTTCAAAGAACACAAACAGGTTAAATAAATCGCCTGTCAGGAACGCACCACACAAACCCATCAGTAAGAAATGGCACATGGCATGGAAATAACGACCACGTTCGTCCCATTCTTTGCTAGCAAACCACATCACTGGCACAGCAAGTCCATAGGTTAGCACCAACATGAAAGCAGAGAGTCGATCTAAGACTAAAACGATGCCGAATGGTGCGGCCCATTCACTCAAGTTATAAACCAAAACTTGACCAGAGCTGGCAATCATCAAATAACTGATGGATGTGATCAGTCCGAGGATACCAGAGACATAACTGATTCCGCGACGCCAAGGTTGTCGCCAGTCATGCGCCAACGAGCCAGAACCGGGGTTGCCCAGCAGGACTAAAATAAATGCAGTAATTGCAGGAATTAAAATACTGAAAATCGGGCTATGCGTAGTCCAAAATTGGATGAAGTCATGCATTATGGCTCATCCTCCCGCGGGTCAATTTGCGGTATTTCTTCTTTGGAGTCCACATGATCTGTTCCAGTTTCATAGCGGCTACGCAGAGCCAATTGTACGATAAAGGCAGTGGTCGCAAAGCCAATCACAATGGCTGTCAGGACCAAGGCTTGTGGTAAAGGATCGGTCGCTTTGGTGGTTTCAGTTAACACGGCAGGTGCGTTGACATGAATACGTCCCATGACAAATAAAAATAAGTTCACGGCATAGCCAATCATGGCTAAACCCAGTACGACAGGAAAGGTACGTGCCCGCAAAATCAGGTAGACCCCTGTTGCAGTCAGTAAGCCAATGGCTGAAGCGAGTAAAAATTCTAAACTAATCATCTTATTCGCCTCTTGGAACTGGACCAGACATACTCGAGTGACGCGAGTCGCCTAAGACGGAAATCATTAACATCGTCGCGCCCACAACGGTGATGTAGACACCTGTGTCGAAGAGGGCAGCGGAGGCAAGGTGCATTTCACCTAAAATGGGTGGCGATACATAGATATGAGCACTGGTCAGGAATGGACGCCCCCATAGCCAAGCCGCGATACCTGTCAGCCCCGCAATGGTTAAACCAATACCAATCCAAACTTCATATAAGCGACCTGATTTTGCACCAATCAGTTGTTCAGCACGGTCTTGGCCGAGCGCAATATATTGAATCACTAAGGCTAAAGAGGTAATTAAGCCTGCAATAAAGCCACCGCCTGGTAAATTATGACCCCGTAGGAAAATATATAAGCTGATGACGAGTGCTAAAGGCAAAATCCATGATGATGTAATACGGAACATCAGTGGTGACGGATTAAAACGATAGGTCAGACCTTGCGTAATGGTGGTACCATGAGCACGCATACCATCCATCATGCACAGCGTACCAATTGCGGCAATTCCCAGTACGGTAATTTCACCAAAGGTATCGAAGCCACGGAAGTCGACCAAGATCACGTTGACCACATTGGTACCACCACCAAGTGGGATGGATTGCTGCATAAAGAACCATGAGATGGAATTATGATCGCGGGTCATGATCAGCCATGAAATCCATGCGATCCCTAAACCTGCAATAATCGCAATTATTGCATCTCGCCAACGACGAGACACACTCGACTCATAAGGGGTGAGCTGTGGTAATAATGATAAGCTCATGAGTAAGAGCACGGTGGTCACCACGTCAACAGTAATCTGCGTGAGCGCCAAATCTGGAGCGGAGAAACAGATAAACACCATAGTCACAACCAGACCGACTGCACCACTGATGAGGACGGCTTTAATCCGTTCATGGTGGAACCAAAGCATCATCCAACATGCAGAGAATAATAATAGCCACAGAACGATTGCGATGATTGGTGCATGTATCAGTTCACGGCTGCCTGTGCCGATACCTTGCAGCCAAAATGGAACGATGACGATGGCTACACTAAAGATTAAAATCCACAATACATAGCTTTGTAATTTGCCGTTTTCAGTAAAGCGACGGAATTTTCTTGAGCTGAGTAAAAGATATTTTAAAAATAAGTCGAACAGCACTTTACCTTGCAAACGACCCAAAAATGGATCTAAGTCGATCCGCCGTAATTTGCCGCCCTTTGCCAATGCGAAGTAGAAAATTAAACCACCCAATAGTGCTATTACACTCATCAAAAGCGGTGCATTTAAACCATGCCAAATCGCTAAATGTGTACCTTCAAACGCAGGGTTTTGAATACTCGCACGTGCTGTGCTGTTGACTATATGCTCAACCAATAGGGCAGGGAATAATCCAACTAAAATACATAAAGCAGCCAGTAAGGTTGCTGGTGCGCGCATACCAAACGGTGGTTCATGTGCTTCTTTATTGGGAACTTCTTTCCCCAATGGGCCATCAAAAAATACCCCATGAACCAAACGTACCGAATACGCGACAGCAAAGATACCGGCAAAGGTGGCAATGATGGCTGACACGATCATCACTGGCCCAGTCAGGTTGGCTAACAGTTCAGTAAAGAACATCTCTTTAGAAAGGAAACCATTGGTTAATGGGACACCTGCCATAGAGGCCGCAGTGATCATGGTCAGCGTTGCGGTAAACGGAAGTAATTGCCATAAACCAGAGAGTTTTCGTAAATCACGTGTGCCTGATTCGTGGTCAATAATCCCCGCGATCATAAATAGGGCTGCTTTGAAGGTCGCATGGTTAATGATATGGAAAATGGCAGCGGCAACTGCGAGGGGAGAGCCGATCCCGAGTAAGCAAACAATCAGACCTAAATGACTGATGGTGGAATAGGCCAACAGCCCTTTTAAATCTTCTTTGAAAATGGCAAAGAAAGCCGCCATACATAAGGTAAATAAGCCAATAAAGGTGACCAAGTTGTGATACAACGCCGCACCTGCAAAGATCGGCAATAAGCGTGCAAGCAAGAAAATTCCGGCTTTCACCATTGTAGCAGAGTGTAGATAAGCCGAGACGGGGGTCGGTGCCGCCATGGCATTTGGCAACCAAAAATGGAAAGGGAACTGCGCACTTTTGGTAAATGCCCCCATTAAAATTAATAGGAGTGTGGGCACAAAAAGTGGATGCTGCTGAATTTGGCTACTCATCGTCAGGATTTGGTCAATCTGATAGGTGCCCGTGATTTGCGCCAATAGGATAAAACCACCCAGCATACATAAACCACCCATACCTGTAATGGTCAAAGCCATTCGAGAGCCACGCTGAGCAGCGTCGTAATTGCTCCAATAACCGACCAAAAGGAAAGATGAAATACTGGTGAGTTCCCAGAAAATGAGTAATAAAATTAAATTATTAGACAATGAAATGCCGAGCATGGCAGCCATGAACAGCATCAATAAAACATACAGTTTACTGAGCGAATTCTTTGGACTTAAATAATAGTAGGCATAGATATAAATTAAGGTGCCGATCCCGGTAATGAGCAGGGAAAACAATAAGCCCAGTGCATCGAGACGGAAGCTGAAATCTATGCCAACTTGAGTGAGCCATGGCCATGTTTGAATGATGGTTTTGCCATTAAATACATCTTGAGCCTGACTCAATAATAAAACTAAACTGCTGAGGCTGACGCCAATCGCCCCTAAAGCTGTTACCCCGCGAGAGAATTGCTTCAACCACGAGACAAGTGTTGTGCCTAGTATTAACGGTAACAATATAATAATCGGTAGCACACTCGTATCCATTGTCATGATTAGGCGGTGAAACCTAGGTGTATTTCATCTTTCAAGGATTACAGGACAGCAAAGAGCAGTCCAAAAATTCAATCTTGAAAGCCATGTGTGTCAAAAAAAATTAAAAACAAGCTGTGTTGCGCAACTCGTGAAGCGATAGCAATTTCCGATGTTACTATGAAAATTGCAAATAAAACCGATCATATTACATGCGTAAAACAACATCAATCTTTTTTATGAACCACTTACACATTATACGCCTGACGAAACTGTCTAGACATCTATTGCGGCCTTATTGCTGAATATTTAAACATCGAGGCTATGGATTACACTCAGTCAATCAACCTCAGTATTTTTAACTCAGCGGTTGGATCGTAACGTCCTGATCACCTCGCTGTGATAAAGCCCTAACCAATTCTTGTTGCTGTTGCTCGGTCAGTTGTGTCTGAATTAATTGCAACATATGCTGGATAGAATCTGGACTGTTCAACGGCTCATTTAATTCAGTCTCTTCAGTTTTAGGTGGAAGCGATGGTTTAGATCCGAGTTGCAACTGCTGATAAATTTGATCATAGGTTTCTTGTAGTTTTTCAGGCTGAATCTCACTGAGCTTTTTATTCTGTAATTGTAAGCACTGAAAGCGAGAAGCCTGTTCCATTAGTTCAGGACGGTTGCCGCTGGCAATGATTTGGAGTCGTGGAAACGCTTGATTTAAACGGGTCAAAATCACTTGAGTCATATTTTGATCGAGTTGGTGGTCTATGGCGTCGATCAATAAAATCCCGTCACCTTCTTGGCAAGGATATAAGCTATGAGGATTGAGTAGACACAGGCGACGTACAATATCACCAATTAAGGCCACAAGGTTGCGCACACTATTCGATAGCTGTTGAAATAACATGTCTTTGCCTTGATAGCAGACCATTAACTGTAATTTGGGGTGATATTGCAGATAAATATTACTCACATCGGGCAACACGGTCTCTAAAGCTTGTTTTAATGATCTGAGTGATGGCGCGTGTAGGTCGGCCTGAGCTTGTGCTAGTTTATGCCCAAAAAGAGGCGTGTCTGATGCGTTGGGTATATCGGCTTGGGTTTTAGGATGTAATAAATTTTGAATTAATTCGGCACTTTGCGCATTTTCAATGTCGGATATTTCTCGAAACCACTCAAAAAAACGAATAAACGTGGTAAAGGGAATGGCCGATATTTCATAAGCATGCGAAGGCTGAAAAATAGCAGGATTATTTTTATTGAGAATATTCACATCGTTGACGAAACGTTCAGCAGGGTAATAGGCAATGAGTGGCAACCCTTGTAACGGATCGGCTTTGAGGGCTTTTTGATACAGCGCAACCATCGATTCTAATTGCTGTGTTTCAGCCTTACTGAGACCGACGCCTTGACTGTTTAAGGTTTTGTACAATTGCCATGAACAACATTGTGGGTCTTGGTCTTGTTGATCACTTGAAAGCTGAAATGAGCCAATCTCTTCGGGAAAACTGACTTGAATATCAAGTTTCGATTGCAAGCGATTTAACATGATGTCTTGATCGAGCATTACCACGCCTGCGGTACGTAAATCTTTATAACGTGCAGCGAACCAAGTGAGGGCCTGATAACTAAAGCGTAGTAGGGAGGTTTTTCCAGAACTTTGATCACCCAAAATTAAGGTGATCGGCAGATCGTGGTAATTAAAATTGAGGGTGATATCAGTAAAATGAAGGGTGTGCTTGAGTTGGATCGATTGTAATTTCATGGTGCACCTTTTACTGATTTATTGTTTATTCACCTTTTTCATCATACTAGCTGACCGCTTGTGCCAAAGATTTGGGCATTTGACGTTTTAAGTGCTGCATCAAGTCATAAATATGATGGATATTTAAACTTACTTTAGCACGTGTGCAAGCCACGTAAAGTAACCGTAACTCTTCGTCACTAATTTTATAATCTTTATCGTTGAGCTTAAATTGGTAGTCATCTTCAATATGTACCCGATCCCATTCTAAACCTTTGGCTTTATGGGCGGTCGAGATGATGTAGTCGGCTTGATCAATCGGGGTGATTTTCGCCAGCGCCTTTTTCAGTGGGTCAGTACCGTGGTCATCGACCAACTTCACTAGCGGTTTAATATCGCTGCCGTCATTGGTTTCACAATATTCATGCACATCATGCCATGAGTTAAACCACGCAAGCTCTGGGACATCGACTACGCGCTTGCCTTGCTTGAGCATGGCTGCAGCATCGACAAAACGATTGAGTCGCGCATGATCTGCTTGCAGGCTAACTTTTTCGCCCTTAACCAAACCCGCCAATAACAGTTCCATCGCACGTGCATTGGTACGACATAAAATGGCATCGCGCATCTTGGTATGCGGCTTATTGACCACTTTAGAGTTGAGCTGCGGATTACCCAATAACGGTACGGTTTCATTCAGTGCGCCCAGCAGAGCATTGGCGTTCAAGGCAATTTCTTCACCAAAACGGAACGACGTGGTTAAACGGGATTCGGGTAAAGGGAGTTGCTGCATGGCATTGACTGCGCCACGCCATGCATAAATTTGTTGATGCGCATCGCCGACATAGATGACTTGGGTATTCCGCTGCTTCAGTAAAATCCCTAGCATTAGTGGGTCAGCATCCTGAGCTTCATCAAACAACACGTAGTCGGCAGGAATATTCGGTTCAGACAGAGCCCAGAGTTTTAAATAAATATCGTGTCCAATTCCTGCTGCATGGTTCGGATCAATCGACTCTAACCAACGACGTTCAATGGCAGGATATAAGTGCTTTTGTAAGCTTTCGATATCGTCAGGATGCAACCAACTCGGCGCTTGTAGATGTCGTGGGGCAGGGTATTGCGAACTGGTCGAACAGAAATAACTGACAGCGTTTGCCACCAGACTTGCCAAACGCGAAGGCATGAGTACATATTTTTCATAACGACCGCCCATCATACGACGTAAGGTGATCGGTTCTAGTCGATATTCTTTGGCAATAAAGCTCGGACTTAAACGCGGTAGACGCAGTTTGTCAGTCACTCCACGTGGAACACTGCGATAGGCCAATGAGTGGAAGGTTCGACAGTCGACATTTTGATGAAAACGATTCTGTGCTTCGGTGGCAATGGCTTTGTTAAAGGCCAAGTACATGCCACGCCGCTGAGGCATGGCATCACTGATCATTTGCAGTGTGGTTGTTTTACCTGTGCCAGCATAGGCAATCACTTTAAATGATTTACCAAGACGTGCGTTATCTATGGCGGTGGCCTGCTCATAGGTCGCGGTCGGTTTTTTAAGATCTGGCACGGTTGCGTCTTAGTGCTGACGGTTGGCTTTTTCAACCAAACCGGAAAGGCCTTGACGACGAGCGAGTTCGTTAAGTACCAATTGAGGATCAATATCGAAATAACCCAACATCACAATGGTATGGAACCAAAGGTCTGCTACTTCGTAAATCAAATCGTTTTTGTTGTCTTCATTGGCTTCGATTTTGAAATCTTTAGCGGCAATGATGGTTTCAACGCTTTCTTCACCGATTTTTTCTAAGATTTTATTCAGGCCTTTATGGTAAAGCTTCGCCACATAAGAGGACTCAGGATCAGCTTGTTTGCGTTCAGCCATCATTTTACCTAAGTAGTCGAGTACTTCGACTTGCTCAGATTGCGCATTGGATGCATTCATCGCAAGAGTATGTGGATTTGCTGATTTTGCACCATAAATTGCAGCAGGATCTTTCAATTGCGCATCGACAATTTCCCAGCCATTGGCAGTAAGCTTGCGGTAGAAGCATGACTCACGGCCGGTATGGCAGGCAATGCCGCCATGCTGTTCAATTTGTAGCACAATCACGTCAGCATCACAGTCCAAACGGATTTCATGTACGGTTTGGAAATGGCCAGATTCTTCACCTTTATGCCATAGCTTATTGCGTGAACGTGAAAAGTACACCGCTTGATTTTTTTCTGCAGTTTGCGCCAACGCTTCACGGTTCATCCATGCCACCATCAATACGCGCCCGCTTTGATGATGCTGTGCAATAGCAGGCACTAAGCCTTGTTCGTTAAATTTTACTTCATCGAGCCATTGCAGGTTGTTCATGAGGATTTCACCAATTCAAAAATCAAAAAATAAATGCCGCAGCATTTGAGCAGCACTATAGTGTAAGCCATCAAGAGAATGATGGGGAGTTAATTCTTAATCAAATTTTAAATTGCGCAGTTCAGCCGCAGAATCATCTACAGGCTTTCGGGCAATGTCAGCATAATTCATTTGCCCAAATGCACCCGTTTTTAAGCCGGAAATCGTAATCGCCATTTCTTTGCGGAAAAACGGCAGCTGGTACATAGCACGAAATGAAAAATCACGGAGCGGCGCTGTCCAGCGATGATGTGATTGATAAAAAGGAGTCAGCAGGCGGCTAAAAAGTTGGTAAAACCGTACGGACGGCAACCGCAGTTGATGATACTGCTGCCAGAGGTTTTGCAGTGAGGAGTCCTGTTGATATTGGAGCAGGGCCTGACTGATGGCCCATGCATCGAGCAAAGCCATGTTGGCGCCTTGTCCAAGCTGTGGACTCATGGCATGAGCAGCATCGCCTAATATGCCGATACGACCTTCACCAAGTTTGCTCAGCACCACATCACGATAATTGGCAGATAGCCATTGCTGCGGATCATCTGGATGTGGAATCACATGCGCTAACCATTCTGCAACACTCGGCCAGCGTTTCGAAACTTCAAGCAACCATTGCTGCTGTGCGCTTTTGGTTTTTAAGAATTCTTCTAAATCTGCTGTAGGTAGGCTCCAGAAAATGCTCGAAAGACGCTGTTCAGGCTGCGTTGGAATTGCTCCCGTTGGCATCACACCCATCATGATATTGGAACGGTCATAGAACTGATGCAAGATCTGCGGATTGAGTACTTCGCATTCAGGCACGATGATCCACTTCGCCCCCCAAGGATAGGCTTGGTTGAGCTTTTCCCACGCTTTAGGACGTAAATGGCTGCGTGCACCATTGGCGATCAGCACGAGATCAAACTGACGTTGAAAAGATTGATCTGCGGACTGCCCAATTACGTTTATACCCTCAGTGGATTCTTGAAGTTCATGCACTTCATGCGCCATGCACCACTCAACGTGTTGAGGATATTCACCGACTTTGGATGCGAGGACATGACAGAGCGTGGCACGGTGAATGCCGAGTCCATATGAACGTTCATCGACTTGTCGATAATGACTGTTAATCAGCAAGTCGCCGCCAGCCAGTTGACCTTCCAGACCTGTTACCACAGCACCTAGGCTTAAGGCATGTTCCAAAATGCCTAAATGTTCGAAAACCGCCAGCCCGGCGGGTTGTAATAATAATCCTGCGCCCACAGGTTCAAGTTGTGAGACTTTTTCATATAAGCAGATTTGATGGCCTTGATTAGCAAGTATTGCTGCAGCAGCCAATCCCGCAGTACCTGCACCGATGATGGCAATGTTGTGAGTTTTCATTGTTATAAAAGTTGATTTTATCTCAGCCCAATGTAGCAAAGATGCTGCATAAAACCCAATAAAAAAAGCCCTTATAAGGGCTTTTTTAGGGGGGAGTCAGGTCTTACCAGTGTTCACCAGGGAATAGGCGAGCATATGCTTTTTGTACCCAATTGAGTTTTTCTTGCTTACCAATAGACGCTGAAGAGCTTGGGAATAGGTTATAACCAATCGACATGAGTTTGTTATTAATGTCAGGAGCAATGGAGTAAGTTATCGAAGCCAAACGGCCCAAATTGGTCGCCACTTTCTTCGGACGTTTCACGATGGCATAGGCAATCAGGTCGGTTGCTTGTTCTGGAGAAAGGGTTGGTACGTATTTATAAATTTTGGTTGGGGCGATCATTGGTGTGCGCACCAATGGCATATATACCGACGTGATGGCAATATTATGCGAGTGAACTTCAGCACTTAGGCAACGACTGAAAGCATCTAATGCGGCTTTAGACGCAACATATGCAGAGAAGCGCGTTGCATTGGCCAATACACCAATCGAGCTGATATTAATGATATGACCTTCACGACGAATCATCATTTTTGGCAACAGGTTCATGACCAAACGTACCGCGCCAAAATAGTTCAACTGCATAGTACGTTCAAAATCATGGAAACGATCAGTTGATTCATGCACGGCACGGCGAATAGAACGGCCAGCGTTATTAATTAAGATGTCAATATGATCGACGGAAGCGAGGATTTGTTGTGCCACAGCATCAATGGATTCCATATCATTGAGGTCACATGGGAAAACATCAGCTTTACCGCCAGTGGCTTCAATTTCAGCTTTTACGGCATCAAGAGTTTCTTTGGTACGTGCAACCAATAGAACATGTGCGCCTGCGTTGGCAAGGCGATGCGCTGTGGTTAAACCGATACCACTTGATGCACCGGTGATTAAAATGGTCTTGCCGTTAACACGGTCAACGAAACGTTTCTCAAGTCTTGAATTCACGATGAGGTTCCCTGTTAAATCAGTTTTATTGTATTCATTTATCGGCCCGACAATGCTATGTGCAGGGCTGTTTTAAGTCAGCGGTATGATAGCGTTTTATTTAAAAAAAGCCATATGATAAGTAATTGATAATAAAATAATATTTAGAGTTTTTACTCTAAATTAAAATCCCTATTTACTCATTTTTTAACACATAAATATGTGAAAGAGAAGTGCTTTTATCCACATCGTTGCAACGTAAAAAAGTCGATTTTCAAGATAAATAAAATTGTAAATAAATATAGAAGCAGGGCCATAGATGCGCAAAATTGAAAGGCGGATAATGTGGGGGTGGTTATTTAAATGAAATGGAAATAAAAACAGGCCTTAAAAATAAGACCTGTGGATTGTGCAATTATGGTTTAAACAGCAGCTAAGGCTTGCTCTAAGTCTGCAATCAAGTCATCCGCATGTTCGATCCCAATCGATAAACGAACCATATCAATGCTGACCCCCGCTGCTTTGAGTTCATCTTCATTGAGCTGACGATGTGTCGTGGTCGCAGGATGGCAGGCTAAACTTTTGGCATCACCAATATTCACAAGGCGAGTAAACAACTGTAAGGCATCGATGAAACGTGTGCCACCTGCAAGGCCATCTTGAACGCCGAATGAAAGAATTGCAGATGGTTTGCCTTTGACATATTTTTGCGCCAAAGCATGTTGTGGGTGGTCTTTTAGGCCAGCGTAGTTAACCCATTTTACTTTTGGATGCGCTTGTAAATATTCAGCCACTTTTTGCGCATTTTCGGTATGGCGTTCCATGCGCAGGCTCAGGGTTTCCAAACCTTGTAAGATCAAAAACACATTGTGCGGGCTGATCGCAGCGCCAGTATTACGTAATGGCACTACACGCGCACGGGCAATGTAGGCTGCTTCACCTAAAGCTTCGACATAATTCACCCCGTGGTAGCTTGGATCAGCGGTATTCAGTGATTTAAAACGTTCAGGGTATTTGCCCCAAGGGAACTTGCCGCTATCGACAATAATGCCGCCGATCGAATTACCATGACCGCCAATATATTTGGTGAGAGAGTGCACCACGATGTCGGCACCAAATTCAAATGATTTTTGCAGGACGGGAGTAGCTACGGTATTGTCCACTACTACAGGTATGCCAAATTCATGCGCAATTTTCGAAATTGCTTCGAGGTCAATAATATTGCCCAATGGGTTACCAATCGATTCGACAAAGACCAACTTGGTTTTGTCATCGATGAGGCTGCGCAGCGCTTCGGGGTTTTGATAATCAAAGAAGCGAACTTCTATGCCTTGTTTCGGCAGGGTGTGGGCAAACAGATTATATGTGCCGCCATATAGGGTCGAAACGGAAGCGATATTGTCGCCTGCTTCAGCAATGGTTTGAATCGCATATGTAATGGCCGCCATACCAGAGGCTAAGGCCAAAGCGCCTATACCGCCTTCGAGTGCTGCAACACGCTGTTCAAGTACCGCCGTGGTTGGATTCATAATGCGGGTATAAATATTACCCTGAACTTTTAAGTCAAATAAATCAGCACCATGCTGTGTGTTATCAAAGGAATATGAGGTGGTTTGATAAATCGGCACCGCAACCGCTTTGGTGGTTGCTTCCGGGGTATACCCCGCGTGAATTGCTAAAGTTTCGTCTTTATATGTCATGATTACATCATCTAGGTGAGCTAATTTTTTAAATAGTCTATCATTTATATATATGAATAAAAGTGCTTTATTTATAAAATGAATATCATAATTATTCATATTGTTGAAAAATTTTCAGCTAAAGATGAGCGAAATCATGCTTAAAAACGCATGTTTAAATTTTGTTCGCCATTAAACTTGTAACAATGCATTGAAGGCGTGTGCGAAACCTTATTTTTTCACGACTTTATGCGTATAATAGCCGATTATTTTTTCGCTCAATTGAGCAGGGGCAACTTTGTGTTGTTCCGTATATGTTTTGACTATTGAGGAGTCCTAAGTGGCCCAATATATTTACACGATGAACCGTGTGTCGAAGATGGTTCCGCCTAAGCGCGAAATCCTGAAAGACATCTCTTTATCATTTTTCCCAGGCGCAAAAATTGGTGTGCTTGGTCTAAACGGTGCAGGTAAATCTACCTTGCTTCGTATTATGGCGGGCGTAGATAAAGATTTCTCAGGTGAAGCACGTGCTCAACCGGGTATCAAAATTGGTTACCTTGAACAAGAGCCGCCATTGGATGAAAGCAAAGACGTTCGTGGTAACGTTGAAGACGGTTTACGTGAGCCGTTAGATGCTTTGGCGCGTCTTGATGAAGTGTTTGCAGAATATGCAGCAGAAGATGCTGACTTTGATGCACTTGCAAAAGAACAAGAGAAGTTAGAAGCCATTATCCATTCATGGGATGCACATAACATTGTGAACCAAATGGATCAGGCTGCTGCAGCGTTGAACCTTCCAGCTTGGGATGCAGATGTATCTAAGCTGTCTGGTGGTGAGCGCCGTCGTGTTGCACTTTGCCGTTTGTTATTGTCTAAACCAGACATGTTACTTCTAGATGAACCAACGAACCATTTGGATGCTTCATCAGTATCATGGTTGGAACGTTTCTTGAAAGACTTCCCAGGTACGATCGTTGCGATTACCCATGACCGTTACTTCTTGGATAATGTGGCAGAGTGGATTCTTGAGCTTGACCGCGGCATGGGTATTCCATACCAAGGCAACTACTCTTCTTGGTTAGAGCAGAAAAATGCCCGTTTAGAGCAAGAACAAAAGCAAGAAGAATCTTTTGCTAAAGCATTGAAAAAAGAACTTGAATGGGTTCGTTCAAATGCTAAAGGTCAGCAAAAGAAAAACAAAGCGCGTATGGAGCGTTTTGAAGAGCTTAACTCACGCGAATTCCAACAGCGTAACGAAACGTCTGAAATCTATATTCCACCTGGTCCACGTCTAGGTAATAAAGTTGTAGAAGTTGAAGGTATTAGTAAATCCTTTGGTGACCGTACACTTTATAAAGATTTATCGTTCGTTGTACCACCTGCTGCAATTGTAGGTATCGTGGGCGAAAACGGTGCGGGTAAAACCACATTATTCCGTATGATGACAGGCGAACAACAACCAGATACAGGTACAATTACACTGGGTGAGTCTGTTAAAGTGGCTTATGTTGGTCAGATTCGTGACACCTTAGATGACAACAAAACTGTTTGGGAAGAAGTTTCTGGCGGTTTAGATATCTTGAAAATTGGTGAATACGAAATCGCATCTCGTGCGTATATCGGTCGCTTTAACTTCAAAGGTCAAGATCAGCAAAAACGTGTAGGTCAATTGTCAGGTGGTGAACGAAACCGTTTACAACTTGCGAAAATCCTGCAAATGGGTGCAAACGTCATCTTACTCGATGAACCGTCAAACGACTTGGATATTGAAACTTTACGCGCGCTTGAAGATGCTATTCTGGTATTCCCAGGTACTGTCATGGTGATCTCGCATGACCGTTGGTTCCTCGACCGTATTGCAACGCACATCTTGTCATTTGAAGGTGAAACCCCTGAATTCTTCACAGGTAACTACCATGAATTTGAAGAATACCGTCGTAAACGTGATGGTGATGACCTTGTTGCAAAGCGTCAAAAATACCGCAAAATTGGCAACTAAGTTCCAGTTTTAAAATAAAAAAACCAGCCTGCGGGCTGGTTTTTTATTGCTTAGGGTGTGATGACTATACGACAATGTCTTCATAGGCATGATGTAAGACGTAGTCTGCATGTTCATGGCCTTGTGCAGCAGCTTTACTGAGCCAAAGTTCTGCAAGTTCATAATTACGGTCCAAGCCGAGTTCTCCACGTAAATAACCGAGACCTAAGCGATATTGGGCATCTTTATGACCTTTTAATGCGGCACTTAAAAAATTCCACATAGCATTGCGATAGTCAGTAGGGGATTGGTCTGCTGAATCCATAGTATGGTGACTGAGAAAGTCTTGATGGTGTTGAGCCGCAAGAAGTTCAAAATAAGTGCCTTGGGCATAATTACCCTAGGCTTCTGGAACCGAAAGATGCATTCCTTGCAACTTTGGATTCATCTGTTGTGATAACAGTGCATAGACTTTTTTCAGAGCTTGTATCATCATTGTTAAACTCCTTGCTTAAAAATATAACCACTTGATTAATAAAAAATTAATTGCAGTCATTCGCGCGCTGTGTTGATTGATTTAATTGTTTTGTGCAGAACACTAAGATGAAATTAGCGTGCTTGTCATGATGTGTGAATAGTTCTTGAAAAATATCTATAAGTGATTTCAGTCATCTAGATTGCGAAAAATTAATTTGAATAAATTGAAAGTAGATGCTGAAAAAAGCAGTTTTAAAGTTTGAAGGTAAAACGTAGTACTGAAGGTTGAATAATGTAATTTTATTACGTTTACTGCACCTGTTAAGCTCAAGACTGAAGAACATATAATTTATAAAGGTCAGAAAATAATGAGTGAGCATCATGGGCATGACCACAGCCATGCCGTTGTGACGGAAGGGAATGTCAAAAAATTAAGTTTTGCCTTAGCACTGACCACAACGTTTTTGATTATTGAAGTCATTGCTGGATTTATGACGCAAAGTTTGGCGCTATTGTCAGATGCGGCACATATGTTCACCGATGCTGCAGCCCTTGCCATAGCATTGGTCGCGATTAAAATTGGCAAGCTTCCTGCTGACAACAAACGCACCTTTGGCTATCAGCGTTTTGAGATTTTGGCTGCCTTGTTTAATGCCTTGATGTTATTTGTAGTTGCAATATATATTTTGTATGAGGCCTATCAGCGCTTTTCAGCGCCGCCGGAAATTCAAAGTATGGGCATGATGATGGTCGCAGTTATTGGTTTGATCATTAACTTAATCTCGATGCGTATTTTATTTTCCAGTTCACAAGAAAGCTTGAATGTGAAGGGGGCGTATCTAGAAGTGTTGAGTGATGCCCTAGGTTCGGTTGGTGTAATTATTGGTGCAGCGATTATTTATTTTACGGGCTGGATGTGGGTCGATACACTAATTGCGGTGCTCATTGGCTTTTGGGTCTTACCAAGGACTTGGATTTTACTCAAACAAAGTATCAATATTTTATTAGAAGGCGTGCCTGAAGAAATTGACATAGAAAAGTTACGTAATGATTTATTGGCACTCAATGGGGTAGAGAGTATTCACCAGTTAAAGGTCTGGGCAATAACATCAAAGAATGTGCATTTGACAGTTCATCTCTTTGCACCTGAAGCCGATCGTAATGCCTTGTATTTTGAGGCGATTGAAATGTTGCAACATGAACATGGAATCACGGAGATGACATTACAAATCGAAGAAGATGAATGTGTGGTACACCAACATACCCAAAAGTCTGATCATGCACATGGGCATCATCAAGATGATCACGCGCATTCTCATGATGAATCACATCAGCACTAATGCTGATGTAATTTAAATAGCCGGCTTAGATTTCCCACTCATGATTACATTCGCGGCATTTCCATTTTTTCTGTGATTGCATAAAACCTTGCATTGAAATTTTGAAATCTGGCAGATCGCGATAGAACATGAAGCCAGCAATCAAGCAAGCAATAAATACAACAACAGTCGCAGTTTGTAATGTAGTACCTGCACCGTCACCAAAAATCCACATTGCGATGCTGATAATCACCAACAGTAAAAGAATAAATACCGCAGGGATGAGGATAATCAGGCTTTTAGGCACGACAGGACGAGCAACAGGCTGGCCTGCTTGCGCAAGGGGCATAATTTTAGGGCTTTGACATTTTGGGCAACGGTATTGCATTGCAACTCCATAATTTTAATCTATGGTTTATTTTAATCAGAATGACGCAGAAAGCAAAAATACCGTAAATTTAAATTAGATAAAATTTAGGCAATAAAAAACCCAAGTCATAATGCTTGGGTTTTTTATAAGATGATTTGCATCACCTTGAATATGGCGTCCCTACGGGGATTCGAACCCCGGTTACCGCCGTGAAAGGGCGATGTCCTAGGCCTCTAGACGATAGGGACAATTTGAGGCAACTTAGAGTGGGTTGACACCATCTCTCGGTATGGGCGCTATATTAGGGGGATAACGCCCATCCGTCAACTAAAAAATCAATTAAGCTTCATCAACTGCATCATTTTTCGACAGTTTTAAGCTTTCATTGAGTTTTTCCCATGCTTTTGTTTCTTTTTTACTCGGGCCGCCCACAATTT
The DNA here is from genome assembly GCF_013418745.1 of Acinetobacter sp. YH12126. Classification (NCBI taxonomy): domain Bacteria; kingdom Pseudomonadati; phylum Pseudomonadota; class Gammaproteobacteria; order Moraxellales; family Moraxellaceae; genus Acinetobacter; species Acinetobacter sp. YH12126. Next base: position 115,824 of record NZ_VPBM01000008.1, read on the forward strand.
CAAGTGCATGACGTAAGCGAGCAAAGGTTAAATCAGGACCAATGGTTACCATCGATTGCATAACCGGTGTCGAAGATGTCGAACCAGCAATTGCAATAAAGAAGGTTGGCATGAAGTCACGAAGTTTAATGTCCATTTGGTTCGCCAAATCCATAAGCGTTTGGCTGACGGTGTCATTGTTCCAAGTGAACATACTTTCTAGACGCCAAATGGCAAATTGAAGGCTTTGACGCACTTGTTCTTCGGTCAATTTTTTGCTTTCAAACTGTTCTTTGCTGAGTGTTGGGAATTGGTTGAAATAAAAACCTGCCCAATTCACTGCTTCAGACAATAAATTAATACGCGGTTGAATCGCAGCCGCAATTTCTTCCAAGGTATTACGATCTGCTTTCCAAGCAAGCAGGGTGTCGAGCAATTGACCTGGTGTTAAACCTTTAATCCATTGACCATTTAACCAGTTCAACTTTTCAACATCAAAGATTGGACCGCCTAGTGATACACGTTGAATGTCAAAGTGTTCAATCATTTCAGCCAAAGTGAATTTTTCACTTTCATCTGGCATTGACCAACCCATACGGCCTAAGTAGTTCAATAATGCTTCAGGTAAAACGCCGATGTCTTTGTAGTAGTTAATTGATGTTGGGTTTTTGCGCTTAGACAGTTTTGATTTATCTGGGTTACGTAACAGCGGCATGTGGCAAAGTACAGGCATGTCCCAACCAAAATATTTGTACAATAATTGGTGTTTAGGCGCAGATGGAATCCATTCTTCACCACGAATCACGTGAGTGATTTCCATTAAATGGTCATCAACCACGTTTGCTAAGTGATACGTCGGTAAACCATCGGTTTTCAGTAGAATTTGCATGTCAACTTGCGCCCAAGGAATTTCGACTTCACCACGTAGTAAGTCGTTAAATTTACAAATCCCTTCTTCAGGCACTTTCATTCGAATAACATGCGGTTCACCAGCAGCCAAACGCTGTGCAACTTCTTCTGCAGTGTGTTTTAAGCCACGACCGTCATAACGCGGTGATTCACCACGCGCTTGTTGTTCCGCACGCATTTGATCGAGTTCTTCTGCTGTTGCGAAGCAGTAGAATGCATGGCCTTTTTCAACCAGTTCCAAAGCATATTGTTTATAAATGTCCATACGTTCAGATTGACGGTATGGCGCATGAGGGCCACCCACATCTGGACCTTCTGACCAGTTCAAACCTAACCAACGCAATGAATCTAAAATCATTTTCTCAGATTCTGGGGTAGAGCGCAGTTGGTCTGTATCTTCAATACGAAGAATAAATTCACCGCCATGTTGCTTCGCAAAACATAAGTTAAACAATGCAATATAAGCAGTCCCAACATGCGGGAAACCAGTAGGAGAAGGTGCGATACGAGTACGAACAGTCATAATCAGCTTTTAATCAGAATGTAAATTGGGATCTATTATAACGAAAAAGCCTGATCACTTAATGCTTAATTCAACATTGAATGATCAGGCGTTTTTTAGTATTTTTTAGACGACAGTAGGGGAACTCGTCTAAAACAATAGCTTGGACAGCATCGGTATGCTGATGTCGTTATGAGTTGCTACCAGAAAAAATGGCTTGAACAAAACGAGAAAAACTTTGGTTTTGTGATGCAAAGAAACTTTGAGTTGGTGCTGCTTTAATAGACGTAAGTACTTTTAAATTATCGTCTGTATGGCCTTTACCTTCAGATTTTTGCTGATTAATCGCTTTTTCGATCAATGAGGTACGTTCAGCAGGCATCGTAAGTTTGTTATTCGATGCGGTGCTGGTTGCAGCACACAAAGCAGTCTGTGCAGTAACGCTTAAACTTAAGCCTAGGCATAGTGCGTATGAAAATTTCATGTCCAAATCTCCCCCTAGTTTTGGTGATGGAACTTTTTATTTGCAAAATAGTTTTAATATTTAGACTACGATTTAACCATCTTTCGTAATTAAAAAGTAGAACTACGTCACAATTTTTACAAAAAAACTAAAAAAGTCTGTACTAGGATTACCTAAATAGACTGTTTTCTCCAGATTTTCGGATGTTTTAGCAAACAACTATGAAGATAGCATGGAGATCGCTTCTGATTGTTGCTGTATTAGCAGAATTAAAGCTTTAAATACGTGATTTTTAGATATCTTTAAAACAGAAATAGATTTGAATTTATATTATAGGTAGCTGATTGTTAAAGTTATTTTTGATTTATATAGTGCTCTCAAGATCAATTTGAGTTTGAGCAGATGAAAAAAATAATAGCATCGGGTATTTTCGCTTTATTGGGTGGGGTAGCAGTACAGGTATATGCCGCAAAAGATTTCTTAAATGTCTCATATGATCCAACACGTGAGTTTTATCAGGAATATAACCAAGAATTTGGACAATATTGGAAAAAACGTACAGGACAAGAGATTAATTTTAAACAATCTCACGGTGGCTCTGGCAAACAAGCTCGTGCAGTAGCAACGGGTTTACAAGCGGATGTAGTCACTTTGGCATTGGCAAATGATATTGATGAAATCGTAGCGACCGGACAAATCAATAAAAATTGGCAAAAACAATTTCCACATAATTCTGCTCCCTATACCTCAACCATCGTATTTTTGGTGCGTAAGGGCAACCCGAAAAAAATTAAAGATTGGAATGACCTGACCAAACCGGGTGTTGAAATTATTACACCAAATCCAAAAACAGGTGGGGCACCGCGTTGGATCTATTTATCAGCTTGGGGATATGCTTTAAAACAACCGGGTGGAAATGATGCCAAAGCCAAAGAATTGGTGAAAAAACTCTATAGCAATGTCAAAGTATTGGATTCTGGTGCACGTGGTTCGCTCACGACCTTTGCTGAGCGTGGCATTGGAGATGTCTTATTGTCTTGGGAAAATGAGGCACTATTAGCGACCCAGGGCTTTGGCAAAGATAAATATGACATTGTTTATCCTTCTATTTCGATTTTAGCCGAGCCTTCGGTGGCTGTGGTAGATAAAACCGTCGATAAAAATGGTAATCGAAATTTGGCGAAGGGTTATTTAAACTATCTATATTCACCTAAGGGCCAAGAGCTAGCAGGTAAATATTTCTTCCGCCCTCGCGATGCAAAAGCCACTGCAAAATATGCTGCTCAGTTCCCGAAAGTTCAAACCTTTACCATTGATAAAGTGTTTGGCGGTTGGGCCAAAGCGCAAAAGACACATTTTGTGAATGGTGCGATTTTTGATCAAATTTATAGTGAAAAGAATAAAGAGTAAAACGACCCACTATAATGTGCGCTGTAAAAACGGATAATTGGGGTTATCCGTTTTTTTGCATATGTAATGCATAAAAATCTATATATAGAGAATAAGTAGATTGTTTTTGTGTATTTTAATATGAAAAACAAACAATTAAATTCGTAGCGTTAGCTGTATTCAGCAAAGGGTCTAAACACGCTGCAATTGCGATTTATGACTTTATTTCATATATTTAGCAGTATTGAATATAACTTTATGCTGGCTGTTATGAAAACTCAATTTAAGGCATGGCTCAGTGCTGCGTTGCTTGCCACTGGTGTTGCTTTCTCTGCGTCTGCTCAGGCCGCTGATCGTGAATTTTTAAACGTTTCTTATGATGCAACGCGTGAATTTTATGACGAATTTAATAAGTCATTTGGTGCATATTGGAAAGAGCGTACGGGTAAAACGGTCGCATTTAAACAATCACACGGTGGCTCAGGTAAACAAGCCCGTTCCGTGGTTGATGGTTTAAAAGGTGATGTCGTGACTTTGGCTTTGGCCAATGATATCGAGGAAATTGTAAAGTCTGGTCAGATTCAGCCGGGTTGGCAAAAAGAGTTTCCACATAACTCAGCGCCATATACGTCAACGATTGTCTTCATGGTGCGTAAGGGCAACCCGAAACATATTAAAGATTGGTCTGATTTAACCAAACCGGGCGTACAAATTATTACCCCGAACCCGAAAACTGGCGGTCTCCCACGTTGGGTTTACTTGTCAGCTTGGGGTTATGCTTTGAAACAGCCGGGTGGTAATGAAGCCAAAGCCAAAGATTTCGTGGGTAAAATGTACCATAACGTAAAAGTGATGGACTCTGCGGCACGTGCATCGATGACTACTTTTGCTGAACGAGGCATCGGTGATGTGTTATTGACTTGGGAAAACGAAGCTTTAGTTACGCAAAAAACTTTGGGTAAAAACAAATTTGATATCGTATATCCATCGATGTCGATTTTGACTGAGCCTTCAGTGGCAATCGTAGACAAAACTGTCGATAAAAATGGTAATAAATGGTTAGCTCAAGGCTATATCAATTATCTTTATTCTCCATTAGGTCAAGAGATGGCAGCTCGTCATTTCTATCGTCCACGTAATGCAGCAGTTTTAGCAAAATATAAAACTCAGTTCCCACCTTTAAAAACTTTTACTATTGATGAAGTCTTTGGTGGCTGGGCAAAAGCACAACAAACACATTTTGTGAATGGTGCGATCTTCGATCAGATCTACAATAACAAGCGCTAATACATCGAAATCTAGGATTTGAGATGTTCAAAGACCTCCTTCGGGAGGTTTTTTAATGGATGGCAAAAAATAAAAACGGTTTTCTCTATAGAAAGTAATATTTCTGTACAAAAAGACGTTTGGAGCTTTGCTAAAACAAGGTAATAATGTGCAGTTACATTTTTAGCTGTGTTGAACGAACCCTTATGTCGCATATTTCTGTATTACTTCATGAAACTGTTGATGCTTTACTGGCAGATCGCAATACAGGAATTTTCGTAGATGGCACATTTGGGCGTGGTGGTCATACGCGTTTATTACTGTCTAAATTAGATGAAAACGCACGTGTTTATGCCTTTGATAAAGACCCGCAAGCGTTGGCTGTTGCAGCAGAATTAGAACAAGAAGATGCGCGTTTTAAAATCATTCACGCTAGTTTTGCCGATTTAAAAGAGGAACTGCGTAGTCGTGGTATCGACTTGGTCGACGGTATTATGGCGGATTTAGGGGTATCATCTCCGCAGCTAGACCAAGCAGAGCGTGGCTTTAGCTTTATGAAAGATGGCCCACTCGATATGCGTATGGACAATTCACAAGGTCCAACAGCCGCAGAGTGGTTGGTTGATATTGAAGAAGAAGATTTAGCTAATATTATTTTTAAATATGGTGAAGAGCGTTATAGCCGCCGTATTGCCAAAGCGATTAAAGCGGCAGGGTATATTGAAACCACAGCTCAATTGGCCGAAATCGTGAAAGTTGCCCACCCGAAATGGGAAAAAAATAAACATGCAGCGACACGAACTTTCCAAGCAATTCGTATTGCTATTAACAAAGAACTCGACGATATTGATATCTTCTTACCTCAAGCGGTGGAGATGCTGAAACCTGAAGGCACTCTGGCAGTGATCAGTTTCCACTCTTTAGAGGATCGTTTAATTAAACAATTTATCCAAAAAGAATCTACACTTGCAGAAGACACAGGCTGGGGTTTACCACAAAAACGCGAAGATACCCGCCGCTTAAAAAAAGTGTCACGAATTAAAGCAAGTGAAGAAGAAGTTAAAGCCAATCCACGATCTCGTAGTGCTTGGCTTCGTGTGGCAGAGCGTTTAGCTTAAAAGGCAAAGAATGAAAACCGAAGCAATCGAAAAAAACTCTGATCAATCGCAGTCAAAGAAAATCATTACATACGGCATTTTATTGCTCTTGGTTTTTGTGAGTGCGATTATGGTTGTATTTCAAGTCTTTGAATATCGACAAGATTATCGTCAATTGAGTACCTATATGCGTGAAAGGGATGACCTCAATGCAGAATGGGGACGTTTGCTGATCGAACAACAAACTTTTGGTGCAACAGCCCAAATTGGGACACGTGCAGTTACCCAATTACGGATGTATTCGCCTCCTATTGCACAAACCGTTGTTATTTCATTGCCACAAACTCCAGAACAGAAAAAATAGGCTGCCGGTCACATGGTTGAAAAGAGAAACAAACAAACTCCGCGTAAAAAACAGCAGTCTGTTACTGGTCGTACAGCCATTTCGGTGGAGATGTGGCGCTATCACTTGATGTGGGCGGTGGTTTTACTGTGCTTTATTGCATTGGTCGGGCGGGCTTTTTATGTACAAATCATCAATAAAGACTTTTTACAAAATAAAGCCAATGCCAAAATTTTAAGAACTGAAACCTTAAAAGCCATGCGCGGTGTAATCTATGACCGTCACGGCGTTCCTTTAGCCATTAGTACTCCGATCATGAAAATCGTGATCGATCCACGTGATTATTTTGACAATAAAAAACTCTTTGAAGAAATTACGGCCGAATTGGCTAAAGATCCAAACAATCGTAAGTTAAAACGTCAATTACCAGATAAAAATCTGAATTTAGATGAACTCGCTGATGCTGTAGGGATGGATCGTGCTGAACTGAGACGCAAAATGAATGAGCGTCCACGTTCACGTTATTTAGTTTTAAAGAAAGAAGTGCCACCACAACAAGCTGAATTGATCATGAAACGTGACTTTCAGGGGGTATATACCGAGAAAAACTATAAGCGCTACTATCCACAGCCTCAGCCAAACTCACAAATTATTGGTTTAACCAATAGTGAGGGTATGGGCATCGAAGGTTTAGAGATGCAATTGAATGAACGTCTTGCAGGCGTAGATGGTGCGCAGCAAATTGTCCGAGATAAAAAAGGCAACCGCGTAAAAGACCCTGAGATCGTGAAAGAAGTTGAGTCGGGTGAAAATATCACGCTGAGTATTGATTCACGTTTGCAGTACATTATGTATCGTGAGTTGACTGCAGCCGGGGTAGCCAATAACGCACGTTCTGCCACAGCGATTGCTGTCGATGTCAAAACGGGTGAAATTTTAGCGATGACCTCTTGGCCGTCTTACAACCCAAATGATAAAAAAGGTGTCTTAAATAAAGATGCCATGCGTAACCGTGGTGCAATTGACTCATTTGAGCCGGGTTCAACTATGAAGCCAATGACCGTGGCAATGGCATTGGAAAGCGGTAAATACACGGCAAATACCGTTGTAAATACCACACCGGGTTCTATGCGCGTTGGCAATCATACTATTCGAGATACGCATAACTATGGTCCGTTGACTTTGGGCGGCATTATTCAAAAATCGTCTAACGTTGGTGTGGCAAAAATCGCTTTATCTCTCCCTTATGAAACATTACCGACCTTCTATCAACGCCTGGGCTTTGGTCAACGTTCAGCGGTGAAATTCCCCGGCGAAAGTGCTGGTCTGATTTTGCCGAAGAGCAAATGGAATGTATCAGAAGTAGCAACCATGGCTTATGGTTATGGTTTGAACGCTACGGTACTCCAACTGGCTGATGCATATGCCATGATTGCCAACAAGGGCGTCAAAATGCCACTGAGCTTGTACAAGCTTGAGGAAAAGCCGAAAGGTGAGCAGATGGTTGACCCTAAAATTGCTGATCAAGTGCTTTTAATGATGGAAGCGGTGACCTTACCGGGTGGTACGGCACGTCAAGCCAATATTCCGGGTTATCGCGTGGCAGGTAAAACTGGTACAGCACATAAATTACGTGCAGACCGTAAAGGTTATTCGACTTCAGAATATCGTGCACTCTTTGCTGGTGTCGCACCAGTGAGTGATCCACGTTTGGCCATGATTGTTGTGGTGGAAAACCCAACAGGTCAGTATTACGGTGGCCTGGTGGCTGCACCCGTTTTTGCTCGTGTAATGCAAGAATCTTTACGTTTAATGAACGTACCTTTAGATAAACCTTTAGACACTCCTAAGATCCAGTAATAGGTGATGAATGAAAATTACGTTTCAAGATCTATACACCGTTGAACAGCCCGCTGAATGGATGTCGCAATCCTTTCAGGGCTTCAATCTGGATAGTCGCAAAGTTACAGCAGGGCAAATATTTATTGCCCTGACTTCGTTTTCGCAACCTGAAAAAACAGCACAATTTGCACGTGCAGCGTTAGAGAATGGCGCGTTGGCTGTCATTTCAGAAACTGATTTGGGCTTGGATCAAAGTGTCGTGATCGCGGATGTGCGTCAATTGATGGGGCAGTGGCAAAAGCAATATTTACAGGCGACTCAACCAGCTCAAGCTGCACGAATTTTGGCAGTGACGGGTACCAATGGTAAAACCACGATCTCTCGTTTAATCGCTGAATTACTCATGCTGCAAGGCAAAAAATGTGCAGTGATGGGAACCACTGGAAACGGAATTTTACCGAATTTAGAAGCCTCATCTCACACTACTTTAGATGCGTTACATATGCAAAATGCATTGCATGCGTATGCGCTTGAGGGTGCAGAGTTTGCTGCCATAGAGGCAAGTTCGCATGGCTTAGAACAAGGTCGATTAAATGGCTGTGCAATTGAAATTGCCGCATATAGCAATTTAAGTCGTGACCATTTGGATTATCATAAAACCCTTGAAGCCTATGCTGAAGCGAAATCACGTTTATTTCAGTTTCCATCGCTCAAAGTTGCAGTCATCAATCTCGATGATGAACATGCAGAAGTGATGCTGAATGCCGCACGCCAAAACCCGGCTCAGCCTAAAATTTTGACTTATTCAACGCGTCAGGCTGCGGATTATCAAGTGACGGATATTCAATACAGCTTAACGGGCGCACAATTTAAATTGCGTACTGCTCAAGCTGAATTTGTGGTGCAAAGTCCATTATTGGGACACTTCAATATTGAAAATATTGTGGCGAGCTTAATTTCAGCGGAGCAAGCGGGTTTTGACTTATCTGCCTTGATCGCAACTGCGCCCGAGTTAAAAGGTGCACCGGGTCGTATGCAAGTGATTCGTGATGATGAACGCCTGTTCGTGGTGGATTATGCACATACACCAGATGCTTTAGTTCAAGTGTTACAGACTTTAAAACGTCATGTATCGCAACAGTTATGGGCGGTGTTTGGCTGTGGTGGTGATCGTGACCGTGGTAAGCGTCCATTGATGACACAAGCGGCATTAAACCATGCAGATGTTGCGTTGATTACCTCGGATAATCCACGTACTGAAAACCCAGAACAAATTTTTGCAGATATGAAGGCTGGTATTGATTTTACTGGAAAAACTGTCCATGAAATCCATGACCGCCGTGAAGCGATTAAATTCGCAGTCAACCATGCGCAAGCGGGTGATATTGTGGTGATTGCTGGTAAAGGCCATGAAAACTATCAAGAAATTGATGGTGTTCGACATTGGTTTGATGATGTGGTGGAAGTGAAATCAGCGATTGATTCCCAGCATCACAACACTGACTCGGCTTATCCAGCGCAATAGGAAACAGATATGCATACTTCAACGACCAGTACGGTTCCGTTAGAACCATGGACTGCCGAACAGTTGGTTCAAGCGACACAAGGTCACTGGCATAACAATCAAGCGCCGACAGGTTCTGTAAAACGAATTTTGACCGACTCACGTCATGCAGAGCAAGGTGACGCTTTTCTTGCCCTGAAAGGTGAACGCTTTGATGCGCATGATTTCCTTGCCCAAGTGGCTGAAAATGGTTGTGAAATTGCCATTGTCAGTCATCCGGTCGATGTGGATATTTATCAGTTGGTGGTTGCAGATACACGTTTGGCGCTTGGACATTTGGGTGCATTTCGTCGTGCCCAAAACCCAGCTTTAAAAGTCATTGCCTTGACAGGAAGCAGTGGTAAAACCACAACCAAAGAGATGCTCGGGAGTATCCTTTCTCGTCTTGCACCAACATTAATTACGCGCGGTAATTTAAATAATGACCTTGGTGTGCCGATGATGTTACTTGAGTTGCGTCCAGAACATCAGTATGCCGTGATGGAGCTTGGTGCCAGTCATAAAGGTGAAATTGATTACACCTCAAATTTGGTACAGCCTCAGGTTGCCGGAATTTTAAATATTGGCACCGCTCATATGGGTGAATTTGGTGGGCGTGATGGCATTTGTCGTGCCAAGTCTGAAATTTATGCACATATAGCGAAAACAGGAACATCGATTGTGCCTGCGGCAGATGATTTTACAGATGCCATTCGTCAAGCTGTGCAAACTGAGCAATTAATGAGTTTTGGTCAGGGCGGGGATGTCTTTGCGACTGAGACGGAGCTTCAGGCTCAATCTTCACGTTTTATCTTAAATACCCCACAAGGTGCACGTCCTGTTCAACTGCCATTTGCTGGTGAACATAATGTGCAAAATGCCACTGCAGCCGCAGCTTTCGCGTTGTCGATTGGTGTGAGTTTAGATGATATCGTTGTGGGGCTTGAACATGCGACAGGTGCCAAAGGCCGTCTAAACTTTATTCAACACAAAGATTATTTGTTTATTGATGATACTTACAATGCAAATCCAACCTCAATGCGTGCTGCTGCTGATGTACTTGCGCAGCAAGATGGCATCAAAGTCATGGTCATTGGGGATATTGGTGAGTTAGGTTCATCTGCTGCACAGCAGCACTACATGTTGGGACGTGATCTTGTATCACACTCTGGTCTTCAATTTGTCGTTGCTGTCGGTGAGTTTTCACCTGCTGTGCAAGAAGGCGCGCGCAGTACACAATATGGTAAAAAATTACAGGCCTTTCTTACTCAAGAACAGGCTTTACCGTTATTAATTAGTCTAGTCAAAACACATCAGCCTCAGTCCATGAGTTTCCTGTTTAAAGGTTCTCGTTATACCCACATGGAAACTTTGATGGCTGAATTGATGGAGAAACTTTAATGCTGTTATGGTTATTTGAGCAGCTTGCGGGTTATCACAGCTCGTTTCAGGTTGTTCGTTATTTAACGCTTCGTTCGCTACTCAGTGTCTTAACGGCATTGGCCATTGGTCTGTTACTTGGACCTGTGATGATTCGCAAATTGCAAGCTCTCAAATATGGTCAGGCAGTCAGTTCATTTGCACCTGAAAATCATGCAAAAAAAATGGGCACACCGACTATGGGCGGTGTGTTGATTTTACTGTCTATTGGGATTTCAACCTTACTTTGGGCCGATCTTTCAAACCCTTATGTATGGATTGTTCTTGGCGTGATGGTGATCTTTGGTGCTGTGGGTTGGGCAGATGACTGGATTAAAATCCGTTATAAAGACAATGCCGGTCTGCCTGCGAAGAAGAAATTCTTTTGGACTTCTGTGGCATCGTTAGGCGCCGGTATTGCGCTCTATGTGATTGCGACACAGCAAGCAAACCCAGTACATACCTCAAATATGTTGGATCTGCTGATTCCATTCTTTAAAGAAATTAGCATTCCGTTGTCTATTATTCCACTCGGTATTGGCTTTATTGTCTTTACTTATTTGGTGATTAACGGTGCATCTAATGCGGTGAACTTAACCGATGGTTTAGATGGTCTGGCGATTATGCCGATCGTTTTGGTTGCCGCAGGTTTAGGTGTATTTGCTTATCTGGCTGGTGATGTTCGTTTTGCCGATTATTTACATATTCCTTATGTGAAATATGCATCTGAACTGGTCGTGATCTGTGCGGCAATAATCGGTGCTGGTTTGGCATTCTTATGGTTTAATGCGCATCCTGCTCAAGTGTTTATGGGTGATGTCGGTGCCTTATCTCTAGGTGCGATGCTCGGTACGATCGCAGTCATGGTTCGTCAAGAAATCGTTTTTGCCATTATGGGCGGTGTCTTTGTGGTTGAAGCTATTTCTGTTTTCTTGCAAATTGGCTCACTACGTATGCGGAACAAGCGTGTATTCTTAATGGCACCGCTGCACCATCACTATGAGAAAAAGGGATGGCGTGAAACTCAGGTGGTGATTCGTTTTTGGATTATCACAATTATGCTGGTAGTTTTGGGTCTAATGACTTTAAAATTACGTTAAGCAAATAAATAAACGAAACCGGCATTTGCTCCCACAGATGCCGGTTTTTTTATTTCAAAAATATAGTGGAGTAAATGATGAACCTGTTGATGTGTCCTGTATGCCGTGAAGCATTGAAACTCACAGAGCGGACATGGCGCTGTGAAAATAATCATAGCTATGATGTTGCAAAACAAGGCTATGTCAATTTACATGTGGTTCAACATAAACACAGTAAAAACCCGGGTGATACGCCTGAATCTGTACAGGCGCGTCGAGCATTTTTAAGTGCAGGTCACTATGCACCTTTGCAACAGGCAGTAGTGGCTTTGATTCAAAAATTAAGGGTTGAAAACTTGTTGGATATTGGCTGTGGTGAAGGCTATTACACCAATGCAATGCAAGCTGAAGTATTACAGTGTGTGGGTGTCGATATTGCTAAAAATGCAGTACAAGTGGCCGCTAAACTGAATAAAGAGGTGACTTGGGTGGTTGGGACAGGGGCAACCTTACCTGTATTAGATCATTCGATTGACTTGTGTACGAGTTTATTTAGTCCTATTCCTCAAGAAGAAATCCTTCGTGTGTTAAAGCCTGAAGGGCACTTGATGGTGGTTACACCTGCGCCAGAGCATCTTTATGCAATGCGTGAAGCCCTGTTTGAAGAAGTAAAACTACATGAACCGCATAAATTTGTGGAACAACTGGCGAATGATTTTGAATTGGAAAGTGAGCAAGTGGTACAAGCGAAAATGTCACTTTCTCAGCAGGATCTCAAAAACTTAATTGCAATGACACCTTATGCCTATAAAGTCAAAGCTGAGCGTCGAGAAGCTCTAGAAAAAAATGAACAATTTGAGTTGCAAGCGCAGTATCAAATTTATCTCTTTAAAAAGAAATAATGCATTGGAAGTGATAAAAAAGCCCTCGTTTGAGGGCTTTTTTTATGCAGTATTTACTGAACTTGATCGATGAGATGATCAAGTGCGTCCGTTTTATGCTCTGCACCTTGTGGTTTAGGCTGCATTGGCGGAGGCGCAGTTCGAGTCGGTGCAAGATTGGTTTCAGTAGACCCAGGAAGGTCGTCAAAATCATTTTGCGAAGCCTGAGGCTTCGGTGCAACAGGAGCAGGACGATACAGCGGTTGAGCCATTGGTGGCGTTGCTGCACGATCTTGTTCAGGTTGACCTTGAGTCGCTTTAGCCGAATTACGGTTGATTGGATTCTTGGCATGGGTGTCTAAACGCACCCAAGCTTCAGGTGTGCCTTTAAGTGATTTCGCCATAAAATCTGACCAAATAGGCAATGCTGCAACACCACCATATTCACGGCGACCTAAAGTAGAGGGTTGGTCAAAACCGACCCAAGCCACAGTGACCAATTTTCCATTAAATCCAGCAAACCACGCGTCTTTTGCATCATTGGTTGTACCGGTTTTACCGCCTAAATCACCGCGACCAATTTTTAAAGCCGCACGACCTGTACCGTGTTGGATCACGTCACGCAAGATGTTCGCCATATCAAAGGCTGAACTTGACTTCAAAATCCGCTGAGCTTGTTTATAGTTTGCTGCTTCAGTATCGGAAATTTTTGATTCAGCGGGCTTGTTATCCTGATTGGTGACTTCAATCACTTCATCATCCGGCGTGGTCGGATCTGCAGATTCAACTTCGTCCTTTTGATTGATACATTGAATACATGCATATTCAGGATTGGCTTGATAAATGACTTTGCCATAAGCATCTTCAATACGGCTAATAAAATGGGGTTGAATACGATATCCACCGTTGGCAAAAGTCGCATAACCTGTCGCCATTTGAATCGGCAACACCTGTGGGGTACCTAAAGCAATGGTGTAGTTACGTGGAATTTGGTTTTCTTGTAAGCCAAAATCCATAAATAATTGGCGAGTACGTTCAATTCCGACGACTTGTAATAAGCGAACTGAAACTGTGTTACGTGATAAATAGAGGGCACGGCGTAGAGGTATCATCCCTAAATAGCGACCGTCAGAGTTTTTAGGCGTCCACTTGCCAATCGTAATTGGATTGTCATTGACCATGGAATACGGAGTCATGCCACGTTCAAGTGCTAAAGCATAAACAAAGGGTTTAATGGTTGAACCCGGCTGACGCCAGCCTTGTAAGGCACGGTTAAATTTAGATTGATAAAAATTATAACCACCGACAATGGCTTCAATACCACCATTGTTGGGATTAAGGGCAATCAATTGACCTTGTGCTTTTGGAATTTGTACCAAAGCCCATGAGCTTTTATCCGCGTTCGGACGTAGGCGAATAATATCTTTTACTTTTACAATTTGTGAGGCTTTGCTTGGCGCATTGCCTACACTATTGGCATTGCGATAGGGACGTGCCCAAGACAGACCTGACCATGGAACAGTCACACTACTGCCGTCTTGCATCAACACTTCGATACTGGTGTTGTTGACTTTAGTGACTTCGGCAGGATAAGTGTTAGCATATGGAATAAAGTTTTTTAATGGCTCATCATGTGCTTCTGCACCACGCCAACCATGTCGTCTATCGTAAGCTTCAAGACCATCTTGCACAGCTTGCTCAGCATAGGCTTGGCGTTGGCTGTTGATGGTGGTATAGACTTTATAGCCAGAATCCGTCGCTTGTTCACCAAACTTTTCTACCAATTCTGAGCGAACCATTTCCCCGACGTAGGGGAATTTGTTGCTGACCCCGCGGTCAGGCATATCGAGATTAATCGGTTCAGCAATCGCTTTTTGATATTCAGATTGATTGATATAACCCAATTGCAACATACGTCCTAAAATCCAATTACGACGCTCTAAAGCACGTTTTGGGTTGGCTACAGGATTATATTTTGATGGTGCTTTGGGTAAGCCTGAAATCATTGCCATTTGAGCCAAACTCAAATCTTGCAAGCTCTTGTTATAATAAATTTTTGCAGCTGCAGCGATCCCGTAAGCATTTTTGCCCAAAAAGATTTTGTTGACATACAGCGTTAAAATTTCTTCTTTGCTTAGATTCTGTTCAATTTTTCGAGCAAGGAAAACTTCAGTCAGTTTACGTTTTAAAGTACGTTCTGGAGTCAGATAATAGTTTTTTGCAACCTGCATGGTAATAGTTGAACCACCGGTTTGCACATCTGAACCCGTAATACTTTCACTGACAGCACGCCCCAATCCTTTGAAACTAATACCGCTGTGTTCAAAAAATGAAGAATCTTCCGCAGCTAAAAAGCCATGAATGAAATGAGACGGGATTTGGTCGTACTCTACAGGGACCGAAAGTTTGCCACCGTATTCTGCAATCAGCTCATTATCAGCACTATAAACCTGCAATGGTTTTAATAATGGAGCCTTTTTTAAGATGGACATTTCAGGCAAAGACGGGGCAATATAGAGATACATGCCATAGAAACCCATTGGAATTGCGACCAAAATAATAATAATGGCCAAAAAAAATGGATGAACAAGGCCTGAACAAGATAGCTTTTTCATAACAAGTAAGTTTTAATAAGAGCTAATGGCAAACTAATTGGTGGTCAGTATATCCTTTCGATATACGGATTGTTAGATGAGTTATTGTATCTGTATAAAATTATAGACCAATGCTAATTAGTGGGTTAATTTTTTTGGGGATAAAAAAATAATAGGAATTATATTGTGCTCAGGTTATATCGTAAGCCAAATAAGGGGTTAATAGGAGTAGATATTAGTTCGACTTCTGTTAAGGTTTTGGAACTTTCTGTAAAGAGTGGGCGGTATTGGGTAGAAAGCTATGCTTTGGTCCCATTACCAGAAGGAAGTGTTGTTGAAAAGAACATATTGAATCCGGAAGCTGTCGGTGACTGTTTAGAGCGCGCAATTAATTTGGCCAATACACAGACGACCAATGCAGCTTTGGCGGTTCCAACGTCGATGGTGATTACAAAAATCATCGAAATGGATGCAGATATGAATGATGATGAACGTGAAATTCAGATTCGTGATGATGCTGAGCAATATATTCCGTTCCCATTGGATGAAGCAAGCCTTGATTTTGAGGTCTTGCCGGATCGTCTATCTAATCCAAATCGTGTCAATGTTTTACTTGTCGCTACACGTATTGAAAATGTCGAAGCGCGTGCGGAAGTTATTCAGCTTGCGGGTCTGACACCAAAAATTGGCGATGTAGAAAGCTTTGCAATTGAAAATGCATTTAAAGTTTTCTCAGATACTTTGCCAATGGGTGTAAATACCGTGGGTATTTTAGATATTGGTCATAGTATGACGACCTTATCTGTCATGCAGAATAACAAAGTGATTTATACCCGTGAGCAAGTGTTTGGTGGCAAACAATTGACACAGGAAATTCAAAATCGCTATGCATTGTCTTTCGAAGAAGCGGGTCGTGCGAAAAAAACACGTGCTTTGCCAGATGATTATGATGTTGAAGTCTTAGAACCTTTCTTAGAAGCTGTCGTTCAACAAGCAGCGCGTTCTTTACAGTTCTTCTTCTCATCTTCACAGTTCAACGAAATTGATCATATTTTATTGGCAGGGGGGAATGCCAATATTCCGGGGCTTGCAAAACTACTTCAACAAAAATTGGGTTACCGCGTCACGATTGCCAATCCATTCTTACAAATGGGTTTTTCACCTCAAATTGATATTAAAAAAATTGAAAATGATGCCTCATCACTCATGGTGGCATGCGGTCTAGCATTGAGGAGTTTTGATTAATGGCAAAAATTAACTTGCTCCCTTGGCGTGATGAGCTAAGAGAGAAACGAAAAAAAGAATTTATTGCACTTTGTATTGGGGCTTTCTTAATTGGGGTAATTGGGGTTGGTTTAACATGGTTGTACTTTGATCACAAATTAAAAGATCAAGAACAAGCGAACCAATTGATTATCAGTCATAACCAAAACTTAGATGTTCAATTAAAGTCTTTGGATGGTTTACAAGAACAGCGTAATGCCATTATTGAACGAATGAAGTTGATTCAAGGCTTACAAGGTCAACGTCCAATCGCTGTACATCTTGTAGATGAATTGGTTCGTGTGACACCTGCCAATATGTACATCACAAAATTTGAACGTAATGGCGACAAATTTATGATCGAAGGGCGTGCGGAAAGTCCAAACACTGTTGCAGATCTACTGCGTAATTTGGAAGCATCACCTTGGTATCGTAATGCCTTCATGAGCTCATTCCTTGTGGCGGAAGAGAAAAAAGACAAAGCACCGACGTCAGTGGTTCCTCGCGTAGAAGAATCTTATGGTGCATTTACTGTGACTGCTGATTTGGAGCAAATTGCGCAGCCGACCATTAATGATCCAGCAGCAAATGCAGGACAGTCAGCTTCATCGGCGCAAACATCTGACGCACAAACTGCAGCAACACCAACTCCGGAGGCTGCAAAATGAGTCGTGATGAATTTGAACAATTGAATCAAGATGCTGTGGTCATTCCGAAAAAGAAAATGACTTTTGATAAGTTTGTACAGCAGTTCAATACGCTAGATCCGAATAACTATGGTAGTTGGCCAATTTCAGTCAAAATTACATGTTGGATTTTTATCATTATCCTTGTGGCAATTTTGGGCTATTTCTTGGCGATTAAAGGCAAGATTGAAGCTATTTCAAGTGCCAATGCACAAGAACAAAATTTGTTAAATGAGTTTCGTGAAAAAGATTCAAAACTACGTAATTTGCAACAATATCAATTGCAGTTGCAGGATATGGAAGCACGTTTTAATCAACAGTTAGAACAATTGCCGAAAGAAACTGAAATTCCAGGTTTGGTTGAAGATATCAACTTAACAGGCGTGAATTCTGGATTGAAATTTAAAATTATTCGTCTTGAGCCTGAAGTGAAGCAAGAGTTCTTTACGGAACAGCCAATTCATATTGAGGCAACAGGTGATTACCACGCCTTTGGTTCATTTGTAAGTAGTATTGCGGGGCTTTCACGGATTGTGACTTTGCATAATTTAACGATTACAGCAACTGAAAATAAAGAAAAGAACTCAGATATTCCAAAAATTGACTATGTGATTTCTGCAAAAACATATCGTTATGAAGGGAATGCTGAGCAGTCATCTAATGCTGGGGCAAATAGCACGGATGGGAAAGGTGCTCAGGATAGTAAAAATAAATCTATGAATACTTCAAAGAAAAGTAAGGGAGCGAAGTAATGAAAATAACTAAGTTCACATTTGCTTCTCTTGCTGTTTTCTTTTTAGCAGGTTGCGAATCACGAATTGATGTAGTCAATCAAGAGATGGCAAATATACGCAATCAAGCTCCACTAGCGATTGAACCAGCGCCAGATTTTGTACCTGTCGAAACTTTTAATTATGCGGCGCATTCTTTAAAAAGTCCGTTCTTGCCAAGTTCATTGGCAGCAGAACTTAAAATCATGGCAGGTAAGCGTGTTTATCCAAACTTGAGCCGTCAGCCTCAACCTTTGGAGAGTTATGCACTCGAAACCCTGAATATGAAGGGTAGTATGCGTAACCAATCTGGGCAAATATTAGCCTTGATTCAGACACCTGATGGTGAAGTTGAGCGTATTCAACGTGGAAGTTATATGGGGCTCAATCATGGTCGAGTGGTAAATATTACCCCGACTCAAATTGATTTGATTGAGATTATTCCGGATGGGCGAGAAGGATATGTAGAGCGTCCTAGAAGTCTCATATTAATTGGACCAGCACCTTAAGCTTAAAGGAATAAAAATGAAGAATAGTGTACAAGATTTTATTTTTGGGGATGGCAATACAATGAATCATGTGTTTCGTCAGTTTTCGATGGGGGCTGTTGCAATGGCGATGATGCAAGTTGCCAATGCTCAGGTGAGTGTAACCAATGTGGTACCAATGCAAATTCCAGGTCAAGGGACTGAAATTCGCGTGATGTTTAATGGCTTGCCGCCGCAACCACAAGCTTATCAACTCGATCAACCATCACGATTGGTTTTAGACTTTGATAAAGCACAGCAAAATTTAAAACAAAGTTCAATTCCTGTTGCAACGGCTGAAGCGAGCACTGTGGATGTGAGTTCGGATGCACAACGTGCGCGCTTAACTGTGAATTTAGCCAATGCTGGCGCTTTTACCACGCGTGTTGAAGGTAATACCTTTATTTTAAAAATCAACTCTGCACAAGCTGCAAATTATGTACAGCCTGTAGCACAACGTCAGCAACAGGGCATCTCAAATATTGGTTTCCACCGTGGTTCTAATGGTGAAGGTCAAGTTGTTGTTGATTTACTGGGGGGAAATACCCCCGTTGATGTTCAACAGCAAGGCAGTAAAGTGGTGATCCGTACTTTAGGCAATAAAGTACCTGCACATTTGACTCGCCGTTTAAATGTCAATGATTTTGCAACACCTGTTGCAACGGTAGATGCACATAATGATGGCGGTAATGGTGTGATTACCATTCAGTCGACGGGCAGCTATGAATATATGGCGTACCAAACTGATAATAAATTAACGGTAAGTTTGAAACGTCCGGAAGATAAGAATCCATTACGTCCTAAAGCTGCCAATCATTATACCGGTAAGAAGATTTCATTAGACTTCCAAGATATTGAAGTACGTCGTGTGCTGCAACTTTTGGCTGATTTTACTGAAATCAATATGGTTGCTGCTGATACGGTTCAAGGAAATATTACACTTCGTTTGAAAGACGTGCCTTGGGATCAAGCACTAGATATCGTATTGAAAACCAAGAATTTGGACAAACGTCGTAATGGTAATGTGATTTGGATTGCGCCTGTATCTGAGTTGATTAAAGCGGAAGAAGAAGAAGCGAAAGCGATTGCACAAAGTGTAAAGCTAGCTCCTCTTCAAACTGAATACATTCAACTCAGTTATGCTAAGGCAACAGACGTCGAAAAACTTATTACAGAAGGTCGGAATTCTAAAAACTCAAACTCAAACTCAAACTCAAACTCATCAAATAGTAATGATTATACTGGTGAAAATGTCGGAAGTTTGCTTAGCCCACGTGGAACAGTTTCAACTGACCCCCGGACTAATACTTTAATAATTAATGATACCTCTACTAAAATTGATCAAATTCGTAAGATGATTGATCTTTTAGATGTATCGGTAAAACAAGTGATGGTAGAAGCACGTATTGTAAAAGCTTCTACCGACTTTACCAAAGAAATGGGTGTGAAATGGGGTCTCTTGTCTCAAGGGATTAACCAAAATGACCATTTATTGGTGGGTGGTAGTGATACTACGCTTTGGGACTTAAAAACACCGGATGATGATGGGAAATATACGATTCAACGTCCAAGTAACTTAAACGTGGACTTAGGGGTGACTACTGCAGGTGCCAGTCGAATTGCGTTCGGCTTAATCAGTCTTTCTGATTTTATGTTGGATTTAGAGCTTTCTGCTTTACAAGCAGATGGTTATGGTGAAGTCATTTCTACACCAAAGGTACTGACAGCGGATAAACAACAAGCGAAAGTGGCTTCGGGACAAGAAATTCCGTATCAAACCACAACGGGTACAGGTTCAAATGCGACTTCTTCTACCGAGTTTAAAGAAGCTTTATTAAGTTTGGATGTCACGCCTAGCATTACTCCAGATGGTAAAGTGCAAATGAAGCTGAATATCAAGAGCGACTCACCAGCAGGTTATGCACAAAATGGTGAAATCATCCTGAATAAAAATGAAATTAATACCGATGTCTTAGTCAACAATGGTGAAACTGTTGTGCTCGGCGGTATTTTTAATCAGGAAACACAAAGTAAGCAAACTAAAGTACCGTTCTTAGGTGATATTCCTTATGTTGGTCGCTTATTCCGTAAAGATACGAAAAGCGATGCAAAAAATGAGTTGCTGATTTTTGTTACTCCGCGAATTGTTAATGACAGTGTTACGAGAAATCATTAATATATTTTCAATTTAACAAAAGAAATAGGTGACTCCTTGCCAAGCAAAGAGTTTGAAACCCTACCAAATATCTATTTGGTAGGGCCAATGGGGGCAGGAAAAACAACCGTAGGGCGACATTTAGCAGAATTGTTAGGACGTGAATTTCTAGACAGTGATCATGAAATTGAACGTAAAACAGGTGCGACCATTCCTTGGATTTTTGAAAAGGAAGGGGAAAAAGGCTTTAGAAGTCGTGAAACGAATGTCATTGATGAGTTAACTGCAAAGAAACAACTGGTCTTGGCGACTGGCGGTGGTGCTGTGACTCAGCCCCCAAATCGTGAATTTTTAAAACAACGTGGTATTGTTGTTTATCTATATACTCCGGTGGAAATTCAGTTACAACGAACCTACCGCGACAAAAATCGCCCACTTCTTCAAGTGGAAAATCCAGAGCAAAAGCTACGAGATTTATTGGCTGCCCGTGATCCTCTTTATCGTGAAGTCGCGCACTATATTATTGAAACCAATCAAGGTGCCGCGAGAGATCTTGCGCAAAAAATTTTTAATTTAATTGTTTCACAAAATATATCTCGTTAGAAAAGGTTAAATTCATGCAAACCTTACATGTTGAACTCGGTGATCGTCGCTACCCTATTTTTATTGGGAGTGACCTTAATCCACAAACTTTACTTGAGCCTTATATTCAGGGTAAACAAGTAATGATTGTTTCTAATACCACAGTGGCCCCGCTCTATTTAAAACATTATGTAGAAGCAATTGAGGCATTAGGGAAAACTGTTGCGACATGTATTTTGCCTGATGGTGAAAAGTATAAAAATTTAGACCATTTGAATTTAATTTTTGATGCCTTGCTTGAAGAAGGCTTTAACCGCGATTGTACGGTTTTGGCATTAGGTGGTGGTGTTATTGGAGATATGACCGGTTTTGCCTCTGCATGCTATCAACGCGGTGTGTATTTTATTCAAGTGCCGACGACTTTACTTTCTCAAGTGGATTCAAGTGTTGGTGGCAAAACAGGGATTAACCATCCACTAGGTAAAAACATGATTGGTGCCTTTCAGCAACCCCAAGTGGTCCTTGCGGATATGGCGCAATTAAAAACTTTGCCAACGCGTGAACTTTCTGCAGGTTTGGCTGAAGTGATCAAATATGCGTTGTTGGGTGATGTTGAATTCTTAACTTGGCTTGAACAGCATATGGATGCTTTAGTTGCAGGTGATGCAACTTTGTTGGCTGAAGCGGTTTATCGTTCATGTGCCCATAAAGCGCGTATTGTGGCCAATGATGAAAAAGAACAAGGTGAGCGTGCGTTATTAAACTTGGGTCATACCTTTGGTCATGCGATTGAATCATACTTGGGGTATGGTGAATGGTTACATGGCGAAGCCGTTGCAACAGGGATGGTGATGGCTGCAGATTTGTCCCATCGTATGGGCTGGATCACAGTTGAAGATTTAGAGCGTACAAAAAAAATCATTTTACGTGCACAATTACCGATAGTTTGTCCTAAAATTCCGCTAGAGGAATTTTTGGCGTATATGTCCCATGATAAAAAAGTATTGAATGGGCAATTACGACTTATTTTACTCAAATCATTAGGTCAGGCCATCATCACCAAAGAGTTTGATGTCGAATTAATGAAACAGGCAATTTTGGCAAATCAGGCAGAGTAGGTACATCATGGCAGCGCGGCAGTCTCAATGGCAAAAAGTTCATCACTACACATGGTTGGTGGGTGGGGCTGTGTGTCTGTTCGCTGCATTGGTTTTTTGGGCGATTACAGATACCAAAGAATTGGTTGAAGTTGAAAAACAAGCGGAAACCGAAGTCGATTTACAAATTCAGCCAGAGAAAGTGGCAGCAATGTCCCATCTTGGTGCATTAAATGACGAAGTGCGTCCGCTTGATATGACGACCCGTGTGGTTGCTACAGCTCAACATGAACCAGAATTCCGCGGCACTAAATTTATCAATGATTCTGCCAAGCTTTATGGTATTGAATTATTTAGGGTTTCTGAAGAAGATATTTTAAAAAGCTTTTTACGCAAGCAGCCTGAGCGTCACAAATTTATTTATCTACGTCTTTCTGGTGAAGACCATCCTGAGCAATACGTCATTTTAACAGGACCATATTCCTCGCAAAATGATGCGAAAACTGCAATGTCGAGCCTCAATATTGCTTTGCCTGCATCAATTAAACCTAAGGTTGTGGAATTTAAACAATATCAAGCATATGTGAATGATTTGGGCACGGAAGAAATGTCGTCGAGTCAAAAGTTATATGCTGTTAAATTAAAATCTGTGCCTTTACCGAAAATTGATGAAGCCCAAATCGCTGCACGAAAAGCAGCGGCTGCAGCGACGGTAACAACACCAACTAATGCAACGACAAGTACTACGGTGACTCGTCGTGATGCTGAAGGAAATGTGATTGATGTGCAAAAATCACAAAGTAGTGTAGATGCACCACGTCCAAAACCTGCACCGGTAGAACAAGAAGTAACCGATCCATTTAATTAGTTCTAAAATAGCGCAAGACGTCTTAGGAAAAGCCTAAACTGCACAGAAAAAGTGCATAAAATAAAAAAAGAACAATTTGAATAATTTGTTATAACTAAAAAATGCTTGTAATCAGCCATCTTAGGAGAAAATGCATCAAGTTGGCATATAAATTGCTTGATTGGTGCGTAAATTGAACTTTTCTCCCTGTTTTGGCGCGAAAATGATTCGATAAAAGTGCGAAGTCATTAATCCAGTCGTTATCCCTGATCTGAACTGCAAAAGCAGAAAATTTGACTTTTTATTCATGCATCAAAGATGAATTCGGTTTATCTTAAGGGTGTGAATAAGAAATAATTTTGCTCGACAGAACAATTCATGTGAGTAAGTTAAGACGAATCGCAACGAGAAATTAGTTTGTTAAGTGCTCGAAAGAGCTGTAAAGAAAAGAAGGGTACGCTATGCACATGCCATCGCCTAATACTGTAGCTCCCGCTCAAGGTTTATACCAACCGGATGAGTTTAAAGATAACTGTGGTTTCGGTTTAATCGCCCATATGCAGGGTGATGCAAGCCATGATCTCGTTAAAACCGCAATGCATAGTTTAAGTTGTATGACCCACCGTGGTGGTATTGCCGCAGATGGCAAAACCGGTGACGGCTGTGGTCTACTCCTTGCTATGCCAAAAGAATTTTTCCGTGAAGAAGCGAAAAAACTCAGTGACATTACATTGAGTGAAATCTTTGCTGTGGGTACGGTATTTCTAAATCTAGACCCTGCATTAGCCGCACATGCAAAACAAATTTTAACCAAAGAAATCGAAGACGAAGGCTGTAAAGTCATCGCTTGGCGTGTTGTGCCAACCAATAACGATGCGTTGGGTTCAATCGCGATGCAGTCATTACCTGCATTTGAACAAATTATCGTGAATTGCCCAATGGGTGTTTCAGAGGTTGAATTCAACCGTAAGTTGGTGATGGCACGTCGTCGTGCAGAACAACAACTGACTGCTGACCCATACTTCTATGTAACCACTTTATGCTCAACTGTGATCAGCTATAAAGGTTTGATGATGCCAGCAGCCATTGCTGACTTCTATACCGATCTTGCTGATGAGCGTTTAAAGTCACACATCGTGGTATTCCATCAGCGTTTCTCAACCAATACCTTACCGCGTTGGCCTTTGGCACAGCCGTTCCGTTACTTGGCGCACAATGGTGAAATTAACACCATTACCGCAAACCGTAACTGGGCGATGGCGCGTACACCAAAATTTGAAAACCCATTATTGCCGGGTTTAACTGAGCTGAATCCAATCGTAAACCGTACAGGTTCGGATTCTTCAAGCTTAGACAATATGCTGGAAATCCTTGTTGGTGGCGGTATGGACTTGTTTCGTGCGCTACGCATGTTGGTTCCACCAGCTTGGCAAAACGTTGAAACTTTAGATGCGGATTTACGTGCATTCTATGAATTCAACTCGAAGCATATGGAAGCTTGGGATGGTCCAGCAGGTCTGGTAATTCAAGATGGTCGTCATGCGATTTGTATGCTTGACCGTAATGGTTTACGTCCAGCACGTTGGGTGATTACCAAAAATGGTTACATCACTTTGGCATCAGAAATTGGTGTTTGGGGTTATGAACCTGAAGACGTTGTGTCTAAAGGTCGTGTCGGTCCGGGTCAAATTTTGGTGATCGATACCTTTACTGGCAAAATGCTCGATACTCAAGATGTGAGTAATCACCTCAAACGTATGCGTCCTTACCGTCAGTGGTTACGTGAAAACTCAGTACGTGTACAAGGCAGTCCAGAGCTGGAAGAATATTTATGTGATCAAGGCTTAAAAGGCGATGACCTGAAAGCTTCACAAAAAATGTTCATGGTGACATTTGAAGAACGTGACCAATTGCTTCGTCCAATCGCTGAAAGTGGTCAGGAAGCCGTGGGCTCAATGGGTGATGATACGCCAATGGCAGTATTGTCTCGTCAGGTGCGCCATGTGTCTGACTACTTCCGTCAGCAGTTCGCTCAGGTTACGAATCCGCCAATCGATCCATTACGTGAATCGATCGTAATGTCGTTAGAGACATGTCTCGGCCGTGAACAAAATGTATTTGAACAAGGTCCAGAGCATGCAGATCGTCTGATCATTTCAAGCCCAGTACTGTCAAATTCGAAAATGCATCAAATTCGTACTCTTGGTCGTAAAGGTTACGAAATTGCAGACATCGACCTGAACTATGCAGAAGATGAAGGCTTAGAAGCTGCTATCGCACGTATTTGTGAAGAATCTGCGCAAGCGATTCGCGATGGAAAAACTTTACTTGTATTGTCTGATAAGAAAATTCGTCAAGGTTTCTTACCTGCAAATGCATTGATGGCAACTGGTGCGGTTCACCACTATTTAATCAATGTGGGTCTACGTACAGATGCCAACATCATTGTCGAAACTGGTTTGGCGCGTGATGCGCATCAGTTTGCGGTGATTCTTGGTTTCGGTGCGACAGCGATCTATCCTTACCTTGCATATGACGTGATTAATGACTTGATCGCCAAAGGTGAGTTGCTGGGTGACCCAATTCATGCGCAAGCGAACTTCCGTAAAGGTATTGAGAAAGGCTTATTGAAAGTACTTTCTAAGATGGGTATTTCTACTGTTGCCTCTTACCGTGGCGGTCAGCTGTTTGAAGCAGTCGGCCTCTCTGATGAAGTGGTTGCAAAATGCTTTACGGGTGTACCGAGTCGTATTAAAGGCGCAACATTCTCTGATCTAGAAAATGACTTGAAAAAATTGGCAGATTTGGCGTGGAAATCACGTAAGCCAATCGATCAAGGCGGTATGCTTAAATTTGTATTCGGTAAGGAATATCACGCATTTAACCCAGACGTGATCAATGCGCTGCATAAATCTGTGCGTTCTGGTAATTATGCGGACTTTAAAGAATACGCAGAGCTAGTGAATAACCGTCCAATCGCGACGATTCGTGACTTATTCAAGCTGAAAACAGATCAATCGATTGCACTCGATCAAGTTGAATCCGTAGAAGAAATTCTGCCGCGTTTTGACTCGGCAGGGATGTCTTTAGGTGCTTTATCACCTGAAGCGCACGAAGCTATTGCAATCGCAATGAATACCATTGGCGGTCGCTCGAACTCGGGTGAGGGCGGCGAAGACCCAGCGCGTTACGGCACTATCCGTAACTCGAAAATCAAACAAATTGCATCTGGCCGTTTTGGTGTGACCCCTGCATATCTAACTTCTGCAGAAGTCCTTCAAATTAAAGTGGCGCAAGGTGCAAAACCAGGTGAAGGTGGTCAGTTGCCGGGCGGTAAAGTGAATGGCTTAATTGCACGTTTACGTTACTCAGTACCGGGTGTGACATTAATTTCTCCGCCACCGCATCACGACATCTACTCAATCGAAGATTTATCACAGTTAATTTTCGATTTAAAACAGGTTAACCCACAGGCGATGGTGTCCGTTAAGCTGGTTTCTGAGCCGGGTGTTGGTACGATTGCGGCAGGTGTAGCAAAAGCATACGCAGACTTCATTACCATTTCTGGTTATGACGGTGGTACAGCGGCTTCTCCACTTTCTTCAATTCACCATGCAGGTTCACCATGGGAACTTGGTCTGAGCGAGGCGCATCAAGCACTTCGCGTAAATGACCTACGTGGTAAAGTACGTGTACAAACTGATGGTGGTTTGAAAACAGGTCTAGACGTTGTAAAAGCAGCGATTCTAGGGGCTGAAAGTTTCGGTTTCGGTTCTACGCCAATGATCGCATTGGGTTGTAAATACCTACGTATTTGCCACTTAAACAACTGTGCGACCGGTGTTGCAACACAACAAGATCATTTACGTCAGGAACACTATATCGGTGAGCCTGAAATGCTGATCAACTTCTTCCACTTTATTGCGGAAGAAACACGTGAATGGTTAGCAGCGCTAGGCGTTGCAAGTCTGAAAGATTTGATTGGCCGTACAGATTTACTGGAAATGCTTCCGGGTGAAACTGAAAAACATGCACACCTTGATTTGAGCGCATTGCTCCAATCGCATCCTGCGGCTGAAGGCAAAGCACAGTACTGTGAAGTACAAGGTAATGCACCATTCGATAAAGGTTTATTGGCTGAGAAAATGGTAGCTGAAATGCTGCCAGCGATTGAAGCAGGCACAGGCGGTGAATATAGCTTCACTATCGGTAACTGTGACCGTTCAATTGGCGCGCGTATTTCGGGTGAGATTGCAAAACGTTATGGCAACCTCAGTATGGAAGCGCACCCTGTTAAAGTTAAATTAACAGGGACTGCAGGTCAGTCATTGGGTGTTTGGAACGCCGGCGGTTTACACATCAGCCTAGAGGGTGATGCGAATGACTACGTGGGTAAAGGTATGGCTGGTGGTCGTATCTCGATCTTCCCACCGAAAGGTTCACCATTCCAAACGCAAAATACTGCGATTATTGGTAACACCTGTTTGTATGGTGCAACAGGCGGTAAATTGTTTGCTGCAGGTACAGCAGGCGAGCGTTTTGCTGTACGTAACTCAGGTGCGTTTGCCGTGATTGAAGGTGCAGGCGACCACTGCTGTGAATACATGACGGGTGGTATCGTGACTGTATTGGGTAAAGTGGGTCATAACTTTGGTGCGGGTATGACAGGCGGTTTCGCTTATGTGCTCGACCTCGACAATGACTTTGTTGACCATTACAACCACGAACTGATTGAATTGAACCGTATCTCTACAGAATCGATGGAAGAACACAAAGAGTTCTTGTGCCGTATCTTAGATGAACATATTAAAGAAACAGGTAGTGCTTGGGCGTATAAGATCCGCAACGAGTTTGACTTCTATAGCCGCAAATTCTGGCTTGTGAAACCAAAAGCTGCTAATTTGCAGACTTTGTTGAAAACAACTCAAGCTGATCCACAATAATTCCACTACTGCAGATTTGATAGGCAGGTGTAAGTCCAAACATGCTTACACCTACCCACGGAGAGAGACATGGCAGAGCGCCTAAATAATGACTTTCAGTTCCTGGATGTAGCACGCCAAGATCCAGAGAAAAAAGATCTAGTTGTCCGCAAAGCAGAATTTGTGGAAATCTATAAACCGTTTACAGCTGAAGTTGCAAAAAACCAAACACACCGCTGCTTAGGTTGCGGTAACCCGTATTGTGAATGGAAATGTCCAGTACATAACTACATTCCAAACTGGCTAAAACTGATTGCAGAAGGTCGCATTTTCCAAGCAGCAGAATTGTGTCATCAAACCAACACTTTGCCTGAAGTTTGTGGTCGTGTGTGCCCGCAAGACCGTTTATGTGAAGGCGCATGTACGCTAAATGACGGCTTTGGTGCAGTCACCATTGGTAATGCTGAAAAATACATTAACGATACAGCCTTTGCATTGGGCTGGCGCCCAGATATGTCACACGTTAAGTGGACAGACAAAAAAGTTGCGATTATTGGTGCAGGTCCTGCTGGCCTTGGCTGTGCAGATATTCTTGTACGTAATGGTGTGAAGCCAGTCGTATTTGATAAGCGTCCTGAAATTGGTGGTTTGCTGACATTTGGTATTCCAGAATTCAAAATGGAAAAAGACGTAATGAAACGTCGCCGTGAGATTTTCTCTGGCATGGGCGTTGAATTCCGTCTAAATACTGAAATTGGTAAAGATGTGACGATTGATCAGCTTTTGGCTGATTACGACGCTGTATTCATGGGTATGGGAACCTATACTTACATGAAGGGCGGTTTCGCGGGTGAAGACCTTGTTGGTGTTCATGATGCACTGGATTTCTTGATTGCCAATGTCAACCGTACGCAAGGTTGGGAAAAAGATCCATCTGAATACATCAGCATGGAAGGCAAAAAAGTGATTGTTCTCGGTGGTGGTGATACCGCGATGGACTGTAACCGTACCTCGATCCGTCAAGGTGCCGAATCCGTTGTCTGTGCCTACCGTCGTGATGAAGAAAACATGCCGGGTTCACGTCGTGAAGTGAAAAATGCGCGAGAAGAAGGCGTAGATTTCCAATTTAATCGTCAGCCGATTGAAATTGTAGGTGAAAATGGCAAAGTAACGGGTGTTAAAGTTGTGACTACACAGCTTGGTGCGCCTGATAGTCGCGGTCGTCGTAGCCCTGAGCCAGTTCCAGGTTCAGAAGAAATTTTACCAGCAGATGCAGTATTGCTAGCCTTTGGTTTTCGTACAAGCCCCGCAGATTGGTTTACTACATCAAACATCAGTATGGATGGTTCAGGTCGCGTCATTGCTGCTGAACAGCAAGAATTTAAGTTCCAAACATCGAATCCGAAAATTTTTGCCGGCGGTGATATGGTACGTGGATCTGACCTTGTGGTAACCGCAATCTGGGAAGGTCGCCAAGCTGCCGAAGGTATTCTTGACTATTTAGATGTTTAAGTCATGACATGCCAGTGATTGCATTGGATTTATTCAAAAAAACTCGCTTCGGCGGGTTTTTTATTTTTTGGAATTTACCTCAAATGACACGTAAATGGATTTTGCAGATAAATACGCTGAAAAGTTGTCAGACAGTGCTTTAGAATGGTGAATTATGCAAATGTGCTAGCACATTTTGCCATGTGTGAAAGAGCTTAGGAATTACATACTGCGATCATGATCTAAATCTTAGGAAGCGACCATGACGCAAGTGACGACACAAAAAACATATCTAAATCGTCCTAAAGCCATTGGCATTACGGTACGTCGAGCACAATTCAATCCTAAAGCGATTCGTCGGCATTATTTTGCCAACTCACCGGTGATGTCGCATTTGTTGACGGCATTGTCATCGACCTTTCCCATTGGTGAGCAATTCTTTGTGCATAGCGTGCGTAATGTACGCGATAAAGTCAGTGATGAAAAATTGCAAGCTGAGATCGCGGCATTCATTGGGCAAGAAGCGATGCACTCCAAAGCCCATGCTGAATTTAACGATGCTTGGCGCAGTGAAAGCTATAATTTAGATCGTTTCCAAGCATGGCTGGCGCGTAAAGACAGCTATGTAAAAAACTTACATCCAAAGATTCAACTTGCAATCACCTGTGCATTTGAACATTTTACCGCATTGCTCGGTGGTTATATTTTAAGACATCCTGAAGTGCTCAGTACTTTAGATGATGATGCGGTGAAACTTTGGGTGTGGCATGCGATTGAAGAGATTGAGCATCGCGCAGTGGCATTCGATGTATATCAGCATGTCTATGGTGATGATAAAATACGTCGCATGATTATGCGCAGTGTGACCACAGGTTTTGCTAGTCTCACGTTTTATTCTGCAACTAAGCTATTTATGCAGGATAAGAAAAAAAGTTTGCCAAAGCTGGGCGGAAATATTTTCGGGGCGTATTTATTGGCAAAAATGTTTATTCAATTGACGCCAGAATATTTGTCATATTACAAAGCAGAATTTCATCCGAGCGAAATTGATTACAGTCAGATCGTGAAATATTGGAAAGAACGCCTTGCTGATGAATATCAAATGGAAAGTTTTCAGACTGAAATTACACCGCAATTGTATAGTTAATTCAAAATGTTAAAAAAGCCCGAGTTATGGGCTTTTTTTTATGCTAAATATTTTTCGAGTAGATCAGTTTAATCACAAAGAAAATACATAATTCATTCGAAAAATAAGGTTAGAATGAATTTATTTAAACAATTACAAATAAATACTTGAGGTTAAGGGTTATGAATTCAATGAAAAAAAGCATGCTCGCAATCGCATTAGTCAGTACGTTGACCCTGAGTGGTTGTGGTTATAACACATTACAAGTTAAAGACGAAGCCGTTACAGCAGCATGGTCTGAAGTGCAAAACCAATATCAACGCCGTGCAGATTTGGTACCGAATCTTGTCAATGTGGTTAAAGGTTACGCGAAACATGAGGAACAAGTGCTGACCGAAGTGACTCAAGCACGTGCCAATGTTGCGGGCTTAAAAGTGGATAAGGAAGTTTTAGAAGATCCAGCACTGTTCCAAAAATATCAAGAAGCGCAAGCGCAGATGACCAGCGCACTTTCTCGTTTAATTGCAGTCTCGGAAAATTATCCAGACTTAAAAGCCAATGAGCAATTCCGTGATTTACAGGTACAGCTTGAAGGCACTGAAAACAGGATCGCTGTCGCACGTAATCGCTACATTACTACGGTACAAGACTTTAACGGCTATGCACGCCAGTTCCCGCAAGTGATGACAGCTAAAGTCATCGGCATGGATACTAAGCCTAACTTTAGCGCAGAGCAAAGTGCACAAACTGCACCGAAAGTTGATTTTAATTAATTGGCATCACTGCATTGTGAGGTGGGCTGATGGTGGATTTTGAGCTAAAACATACAGGTTTGTTGTGGTTGCAGCGCATGGTTTTAGCATGCTTATTGTGTGTGGTGGGTTTCACACATGCAGAAACTGCCACCGCTACAGATGTAGATGCTGAAACAGTTGTTGTCGGTAAAATATTAAAAGATCAACAGTCAGCTACGCAAAAAGATACAATAGCACAGCCTGAAATCAAAATTCAGCAGCCGAATATCGCTAATGATATGGCAGATGGCGAGTCGATTCGTGGCTTGCCGACGCTAAATGAACCGGTAGTTGATCAAGCAAATTTACTTTCGGCTGCTGAAAAGCAAGCCATTAGCCAGAAAATTTTACAGTTACACGAACAAGGCAAGGCACAAGTTGGCATCGTGATTGTGCCAACCACAGGTCAAGAAGATATTTTTGATTACGCCATGCGTGTTGCAGAAAAATGGCAACTCGGTTCAGCAAAACGTGACAATGGGATATTGATGGCGATCGCTGTGAATGATCGTCGTATACAGATTCTGACTGGATATGGCTTTGAAGGCATTATGCCGGACATTATTGTTAGTCGAATTATCCGTAATCAAATCACGCCGTATTTTAAGCAAGCTCAGTATGCTCAAGGCATTGATGCTGGCTTAACGGAAATAACACGTATTTTAAATCAAGACCCTGAAGTTGCAGCTCAAGCAGCCCAAGAGTTAAAAGAACGTCAGGAACAAGCCTTACACGAGCAACAAGCCAAAGAGAAAACGTTTACAACGGTTCTCATCATTTTGGTGATTGGTATTTTTGCATCCTTTATTGTGGGTAAGCGCTTAAGTGCGTCAACTGCTGCTGTTGCAGGTACCGTTGCGGGTTTGGTCAACGGTGCAGGTCTACTCACCAGTCTGTTGATGGGTGGAGCAATTTTCTTTCTACTCATCACTGCCATTGCTCAAACCATTTTTCAAATGTTCCTTGCTGGTGGTGGGGGCAGTGGAGGCCGTAGCGGAGGTGGTGGCTTTGGTGGCGGCGGCTATAGCGGAGGCGGTGGTGGCTTTGGCGGTGGGGGAGCATCAGGTTCATGGTAACGAAAACAGAAACAACAGAAATTGTCACCTGTCCTAAAACACAGGAAATACAGCAACCAAGTTTTAAACGCTGGTTGAAGCACTTCTTTTATATGCCTGCAGCAAACCGCTTTTTTAATAAGCAAGATCAGCAGGCGATTGCTCAGGCGGTGACAGAAGCTGAACATGGCCATGTGGGCGAAATACAAGTGGTGATCGAAGGGCATATTCCTTCGAACCAAGCCTATTATCAAAATACCCGCGCACGTGCTGAACAGCTCTTTGCTGAATTGGGTGTGTGGGATACAGAATTTAATAGTGGTGTTTTGCTTTATTTAAACTTATGTGAACGTCAGGTTGAAATTGTCATTGATCGCGGGATGAGACAGGCAACCGATGCCCAAGTGTGGCAGGCTATTTGCGCGCGAATTATCCAAAACATGCAAAATAAACAATACCGAATAGCTTTAACGGTTGGTGTAAAAGAGATTGGTGATGTGATGGATCACTTTTATGCAGGGAAGTCTGTAGATAGAACGAATGAAATTGGAAATGCGCCAATAATTCTGCGCTAAAAAACGGTGATAAAGTGACACAAATCGTCACTTTTAAACACAAAAAGAGACGTAATGATTACAAAAAATAAAAATATTTTTTTAAAGTGCTGTTTTTTCTGTCATTTTCACTATAATAAATCTTGGCACGCTCTGTGCTATTTATAAAACAAGCTACATAGCTTTATTAAATAATTAAATTAAAAAACATTTGTGGAGAATGTTATGAAATCAGTTCAAAAGGGTTTCACTCTTATCGATACTCCATAAGTGTCCATATAAAATAAACAATCCATAAGTAAGTCAATATGGACATCAGAAAATAACTACAAACTATATCTGACTATGAAGTACAAATATTCCCTTGCTCTTCTCTTACTTATTTCCACAGTTACTCAAGCACAAACGTTAGACATAGTTAAATATTCAGTATTTCGTCAATTTCTCAAATTGCTTGGAATCAAAAAATCCAGACAGAACTTCAAAAGCTGTTAAAGCACGACCATCAAGAATTTCAATCTAACTTTGAAAATTACTCAGCCCCCTATTTACTGAGAACAGATGAGGCTTTGTATTATGAAGGTAGGTCTGTATATAGTTTAGATGCATCTTCCGCTGTCATCTTTAAAGATGGGCGATTGTTTGCTGCAATTTATTTTGCCGAAACCAAAATGTTAAAATACTTTAGCAATCATGTGAGTTGCTTAGAACAGTTACATCCAGCGATTTAAGTATTTGCTCATCAACGTGAAATTAAACATATCAAATATGCAACCGCAGGAATAGAAGCTGCGTTAAAATATAATTTTGGTTCGTTTTCTAAATGCGATGCTTACATAGAAAAGCTAAACAAATGAAGTTGAATCAAATAATCAAGTTTAGCGTATTTTATGATTTACTCTGAATCTTGTAGAAGCTATTGGTTACATGTAATATTTTTGAGAGGCTTTAATGATGGAGCTGATTATGATATTGCTAGGTTTAAGTTTAAGGCTTGACCAATAAAATAAGAGCTTGGGGTGATGTTATGACACTATCAGAACAACAGACGTCCTCAAAGGCTGTACTGGGAAAAGCGGTACTTAGAGCTGCTGAGCACCTCCATCTTAGTCAGTCTCAGCTTGCAAGAGTGCTGGGTATGGATGTCGTAGCAATAACCCAATTGCAAAACCAGACTGAAATAGATCCGAACTCTAAACAAGGTAAATTAGCATTGTTGCTGATTCGCCTATATCAAGCATTATATACTTTGACGGGTGGTGATAGGGAGTGGATAAATCACTTTCTAGCTTCAGAAAATCGAGTGACGGGAGGTATTCCTGCTAATCAAATTGAAACGATGGATGGATTGATTTCTATCCTTAATTTTATTGAATCGATAAGAGCAAAGTAGTGATGCTAATTACTCTCATTCTATGAGTCAGTAAATCATCATACTGACAAGTAACCATGAATTTAAAATGGCGTAGCACATGGAAATTAAAGAATTACAGCATGTCGAAATTATCACAGATGTGCTTTGTGATGCATGCGATAAGTCTACTCAGCTGAATTATGGGGAACTTAAGGCCGAATGGGGTTATGGTTCAACATATGATGGTGAAAAATATAGGGTTCAACTCTGTGAGGTATGTTTTTTTCGTATACTTAGAATTATAAAAGAAGAGAAATTGGATTCGGTAAAAAGTAATGCTAACCAATCGTAATTCTAAGATTTGATTAAATACTCAGCAATGATTGTTTGTAGGCTCAATATAAATTCAGGGAGATGATCGTCATCTCCCTTTTATATAGCTTATTCGCTAAAGTTTGCAAACATAATTTTGGGAAAGTTTTTCATAAAGTTGCGTCGAACTTGATTGAAATCATTGAGGTCATTTTGAGTTTTTGAAAAATGATTTACCCATGCTAAAGTTGCATCTTGATCATTTAAATTAGGATTAACATTCAAAAATAAAGCCAAATCAAATGTCCGGTCAATATTGAACTCTTTGATTAGAGCAACGGCAGTTGAGCGAATTTCTTCTGAAACAGAGAATTTTGGGGAAAAATAGTTATTCATAGCTTAGCTTCCATAGAAACAATATATAATGATGTTTAGAAAGGTTAATTTATTTTTTATAAATAAAAATAACCTGCTGTAGGGTAAAATTAGCACGGTAATTTTTATTTAGCAAGTAGAAATAACCTACAGAAAGTCATTTTATTTTTTTTTGAGTTATTATGGTTAGATGTAAGTTATCAATATTAATGGGTGAGCGTAAAATTTTAAAGTTAAGTGAGGTTGCTCAAGCGACTGGAATTAACCGTAATACTTTGACGAGCCTGTATTATGATCGTGCTATTCGGGTTGAGCTTTCAGTAGCAGATACTTTGTGTAAATATTTTAATTGCACTATGCAGGATTTATTTGAATATGTCGATGAGTAAAATCTGATTATACTAAGTGTGCTTTGGAAATTATGATGATTAATAATCACTTAATCTTTATCACAAATTTTGGAAGAAAAAGCATTTATAGCGATATCAGATGTTTGGTCCCAGTCATACCATGTAGTTAAAAAATCCTTACGAATATTTTTTGCATCCGTAGCATTCCAAAA
The DNA here is from genome assembly GCF_013418745.1 of Acinetobacter sp. YH12126. NCBI lineage: Bacteria > Pseudomonadati > Pseudomonadota > Gammaproteobacteria > Moraxellales > Moraxellaceae > Acinetobacter > Acinetobacter sp. YH12126. The sequence goes on from NZ_VPBM01000008.1 coordinate 151,602, forward strand.
AGCTTCCCACCAAATACTTGTACGTTCTTTCTTTAATAGAGTTAAGGGGTGTTCTTCGCGTGTCAGAATTTTTTCAAATAATTGATTGTTAATTAAATAAGAATTTGTTTTTGTTATGTATTTTGTTGATTTATATAGGTGCGAGCACAAACGAGAAAAGTCTTCCAACATGTTTCTACCACCTACACCATTGTAAGTGGAAACATGAATATTGGTAGTTAGTACTTCAACACGCCATTCTTGTAGTACCTTTATGACAAGTAAATTACCTTCTTGAGAGGTATCTCGAACAAAAATAATTTCTTGAACTTCAGACTCAAGTTTGGAAATAGGGTCTATATAAGAAAATAAAGATTTAATGTTTGAATCTACATTATGTTCAATTTTCCAGCGAGATGTTGGAATTGGGTGTCCATCTCCGTGCACCAACCAATCCTCATTAAAATATAAATAGGCTGCAATTTTCTCCAATTCAGCAAAAGAAGGCTCTTGCTTTGCTTGTAGCCAGTTTAAAAAAATTTCAGCATTTTCATAGCCGCACATTTTAGCAATATGTGAATATTTTACTACATTCATTTTAAAACTATTAATCAGATTCAAGCTATAAGCTAATCTTTCCGCTACTTCTGCTTTTCTATCAATGAGTTGGTAGTGGGCAAGTTTTAAATTTTTCGAGTTGGTTTCAAGAGGGCTTACGAAATGAAAACTTTTTTCAAGTCGATCAACGATTTCAGCGTTCATTGAACGCTTTTCTTGATTTGCAGCTTCCTCAATTTTTTGTTTTAGGTCACTTGGGACACGAATTTTTAATTGAGCATCTGGTGTTGCTAACATAAATAATACAATCCAATGTTGATAATCTTATTAAAAACAATTCTAATCAATTTGTGGATTTAATTACACCAACTTAATAAACCAAAGTGGTTCAAATGAAACTAGCAAGTTCCTCGACACAACTTAAGCTGCGTATTTCACCAGTATTAAAAACTTGGTTAAAAAAAGAAGCTCAGTTGCAAAATAGATCATTAAATTCACAAGTGAATTTTATTTTAACTCAATTTAAGGAAAGCATGGAGAATCGATTAAAAAATTGAATTAACTTTTTATTCGGCAAAAAGTATAAAAGCCCATACTTAAAACATTAATGTTGTTAGTATGAGCCTTTATATAGTGTCTTGATTGGCGTCCAGACACTTCTATTTTGATGAATAGGGACAATCTTGTCAATCCTATCTCAAAATCGCTTTTTGCCTGTTTTTTAATAAACAGGAGACTCAAATGAGCACTAAATTTAAAAATGGTCAGTCGCGCTACCGGTCCGAAGCTGAAGTTGTGACTCTCACAAAATTTCAGTTGTCTACATTAACTCAAGCAGTACGTTGTTTAGATGATGCAGAATTTGAAAAGTATGGTGATGTCTATTTAGAATTCCCCGTAATTATTCAAGGGGATGGCAGCGCATCAGAAATTTTTAATCTGTACTTGTTGAAGAAACTAGAGCAAACATTAAATTATAACTTTAAGACCTTTGGATCAATAGCAGATCAATTGGTCGATTTTTTACGCTTCTTGGAAGATGAAAAGCTTGACTGTTTAAAGTTTAATAAAGTGAAACAACTGAATGCAATTTTTAAATACCGTACTCGATTAATAGAGCAGACCAATGCAGACTTGATTAAACCAAGCACCGCTCGTGGCAGAATTAATGCCGCGGTGAATTTTTATCGACTTCTTGTGACAGAAGATTTGGTTGATCATCAGCGTTATGGTATCCCTTTTCAAGATGTCTACAAATACATTGCAGTGGATAATGAATTTGGCGCAAGTAGGCAAATGGCGATCAAGTCACATGATCTTTCGATTTGTGTTCCAGGTAAAGCCCCAAACCCTGAAGCTATTATCGATGGCGGTGAGCTGAGACCGCTGATATTTGAAGAGCAAGCGATAGTATTAAAAGCACTGCAAAAATCATCACGTGAATATCAGTTAATATTTTATCTTGCACTTTTTACAGGTGCTCGCCTGCAAACGATTTGTACTTTGCGGATTAAATATTTGGTAGAGCGTCAGCCAGATAGTCATGGTTTTATTCGCCTGCCAGTAGGTGCGGGTACTGGCATCGATACCAAGTTTCAAAAGCCAATGACGTTGTTGATTCCACAGTGGCTAGCGCACGACATTAAAATCTATATTAATAGTGAACAGGCTCGTCAACGTAGAATAAAGTCAAATTATGGTGATTCAAATGAAAATTATGTGTTTCTCACCAAGTTAGGCACTCCTTTTTATACAAGTAAAGTAGAACAACAGGAACTAACTGAAAGAATCAAAGCCTCAGAATCCATTACTGAAAAACTTAAACTGTACGAAGGTGAAGCAGTACGTAGCTATTTAAAAATAGTGTTATTACCTACAATCAGATTAATTGATACGCAATTTCAAAGTTTTAAATTTCATGATTTGCGTGCTAGTTTTGGTATGAATCTGCTCGAGAGTCAGTTGAAATACCTACCTGATGGACATAGCCACATGACAGCAGTGGAATATGTGCAAGCTAGAATGGGTCATAGCAACATAAAAACTACCTTGCAGTATCTGAATTATAAATCACGGTTACAGTGGCGAAGTAAAGTTCAGCATGAGTATGAATCGAGTTTAATGCAATACGTGATGTCTTCTGTGAATAAAACAGGAGATGCTTTATGAATTTTAATAGCTCTCCTTTTTTTGTAGATATTTCTAATGTAGACATACAAATTACAGAACATGAACGCCTTGTGCTTGTAGGTAAAGATAAAACAGCTGCTTCTGGTTCTAAGAATTTGGATATTGGAATATTGTTTTATAAAAAAAGAGCATCTAGAGATGTTTTGTCTGAACAGCAAATGTCTGCCTCTTTTGATGAAAAAAGACGCTACTTTTTGCAATGCTTGACAGATTATTTGATGCAAATGAATGGATCAGATTTATCAAAAGGACTCTTTTATTACACTAGTAAAATGTTTCTAGATTGGGTGGATCAGCAAAAGAAAGTTTTTGATCTATCGGATAAAATCAGTGTGATAGATGCTTACCAGCGTTACAGTAAGCATCTCGTCGATCGGACTTTGCTATCTGATACAGTAGCAAAATATTTAGTAGCCCATACAGCTAAGATTTATCAACGCAATGTAGCCAAAGTGATCGCTTATGCGTTTAACTGTCATGAAGCTGATATTTTCGCACAAGCACTGCAAGTACAGTCACAGCGCTATGATGTTCCTATCTTGCCTTTAGCTGAACAGGATCATCAGAAGACTTATGCTACCTTGTTGAATGTATTTCTAGAAATTCATCGTATCGTTGTGCAGGAGGGAAATTTCCCCGCTCATTTTCAATCGATTGATGAAGAAAGTTTCTTTTTCTATTCCGGTTTTCATCATCAAACTGAAAAACAGCATATTCAATTTGATATGCAAAGCTATTTAGCCAAATATGCAGTTATCCCAGCTTTTTCCAAAATGCTGGCTGATTTTGAGCTTGCTGAAGATAGTGAGCATAGAAAACGCTTACGTGAAAACCGTAATGAAACCCTGCATAAATTGCAACAACGTAATGTAGATAAGCGACACATAGAGCGTGAAAGACTCGCCTCCTATGGTTTAGTCATCGGTATGCTGTTATTTATTGCACAGACTGGAGCAAATTTAGACACGGCTCAGCAATTGCAACTGGAGACTATGAAAGTTTTGCCCTCCACTCAGGGCAGGCGATTTTCAGGCACGAAAAGCCGTGCAGGCGGAAAACAAGTTCAACCTGAATTTGGGATTCAATTTGAGCCAATTTTTAGGAAAATTTTGGAACTTAGAGCTTGGTATATTCAAGATGAGCAGTGTGGTTTTGTCTTTCCACTGCGTAATGAAATTCAAAAATTTGGACCAGTTGGATACGGCAAGCTGCAATTAGTCAAAAGATTTTTAAAGCGTATTTTTCCAAAAATGTTTTGGATTACTCCGCAGCAATGGCGTAAGCACGTCAGTAGTCAATATGTTGAGCTGAGTAATGGTGATCTCTTGCTCGAAGCTGAAAAAATGGGGCATTCACTCGATACAGCCCGAAATAATTATGTGCGTACTTCATTTAAAGAAGCAGGTCAGCAAATTTCTCAATTTTTTAATGAGCTGCGAAGCATTTCGGTTGCAAAAACTCGAACTGTTGAACATATTGCTGTGCAAACTATTGATGTGACTCTAGATAGTCATATCTTACCTGTCGGTGCATGCACTACTACAATACTACAACCTGAAAAAGCGCTCGGTTTAACCGAGCAAGCTCCTACACCTAACTGCCAACAATTTGAGCATTGCCTGTTCTGCCAGCACTATGCAATTCATGCCGATGACGAAGACGTACGTAAGCTTTTGTCACTAAAAAGTTTACTCGGCTACGTCAAACAAAAAGCAACTAATCTAATCAAGTGGGAACAACAGTTCGGGGTTGTACTACATCGTATTGATGAAGTGCTCACTGAGCTGTCGAACACTTACGCTACTTTACGAGATCGTATTTTCTCGATTCAAGAAGAGGTTGAAAGTGGCGATTTAGATGCATATTGGCTGAATCATTTTGAGTTGCTTGTCGAGCTAGGATGGGTGTCATGAGTTCCTTTAATTCTTATTTATATGCGATTGGTGCTAAACAATTTTTACCAGATGAGTATCATCTTGAAAATAATCAGCTTACTGTTCCTGCATCCTTTATTCTATCCCGAATGCCAAATAGTGCAACATTGTCTAAATACGGAGATGATATTTGGGACTTCTCACCCTATTTACCGAATTGCCATTGTAGATTAAATTTTAATACATGGCTTCACAGTGCACGTGAAGATGATTTTCTCTTCTGTCAAATTCGCACAGAAATGAAAAAAATCGCTTTTGCGCTGCTATACGTCAAAACAGGTAAGCCGATTATCAAAAGTATTGAAAATCGGCATACTGTACTACGACATTTAGCTGCAATTGCGTATAGAAATGGCTGCACTTTACAGCAATTATTTACAGATGCAGTCTATATTACAAAATTACAAGAAGCGTATGTGGGATTCAGTTTTAGAATTGCTTCATGTCTCAAGGCTTTGCTGAAAGATTGCTTTTCTATACAGCAGCAATACCCTGACCTTATTCCTGCATTTACTCTCTATAAGCCGATTTTGCATCTGGAAAAAGTCATTGCCAAATTGCGGATACAATCTAACAAAATTGGACCGCAAACCAAACTTATTCCATCTAGAATTTATATAAAATTAATCAATGGGTTGTCTGAAAAGCTGACTGAGTTTAACCAAAATGCACCTGCCTTACAGCAATGGTTTCAGCGTATCCTGCAAGACAAGAATTTTGCTCGTATGCCGGCTGAGTTTAAACGAACACAGCATGCAACAAGTTTTACCGATGCTCGTGATTTGCTTGGTTTAACTGATTTTTTTGAAAATAATAACATTCAAAAACACGCGAATCTAACTCGCTATATCACGTTAATTCAAGGTATAGCGAAGCTTTGGATTCACCTATTCACAGGTATGCGTGACAATGAAGTGAATCAACTGTCTTATGACTGCTATCAAACTGTTCAGAGTAATGAGCATGTTGTGCATGTACTGATGGGTTATACCTCTAAACTGCATGGCGGTGGTAATAAATCGACATATTGGATCACGTTTGAAGATATTCAGTTTGGTATTAATGCAGCACAAAGTATTGGCGAAATCTATGCCTTGCTCAATCCGCATTATGATATGTCTAATCCTGCAGAATACCCGCTATTTCCAACAAGATTTTCTCAAAAATATAGACATAAAAAAAATCTGAATATCAAGAAGGAAACGGATTATGTATCACACTTTAACGGAGCACCTATTCGTTCATATTCGAGTTTTAATCATTACATACCTCGAATTCTGTCTGTTGTTGGTGATGATCTACGAATTTGTGAAGAGGATCTGGCGGAGTTAGAAGCTTTCGATGGTTTCCGCAATTGGCGTGAAGAAAAAGACTGTCAAATTGGTGAATATTGGAATATTTGTACGCATCAATTTAGACGCTCGTTAGCTGTATATGGTGCGCGTTCAGGGATTATTGGGCTAGCAGCTTTGTCGGTTCAATATAAGCATTTAACCGAAGCAATGACACTTTATTACCGAGACAATGCAGTATTTGCTCCGAATATTTTAGCCAGCGATAGCCAAAAGGAATTTATTCAAGAGCTGGAATATCAGCGGTTAGTGCATTCTTATGCGCAATTTGAAGAGGGTGTGATTAATAGCTCTAGTAAGCTATTTGGTGGTGCGGGAACCTACTTACAGTTGCAAAAAGACCGTGAGCAATTGTTGACGGTTTTTCCAGACCGTGATGGAACCATCAAGCGCATGAAGAGGGGGGAAATTGCCTATAAACCGAGTCTTTTTGGTGCTTGTACAAATCCAGATTCTTGCGAAAAAATTTCTTTTACAGCTATGACTAGTTGCTTGAGTTGTGCTCATGCGGTATTTGATTCCGTCAGTGCTGATAAAATGCAGAAAGCAGTTCAGAAATTGCAACGAGTGCGAGATGCGCAAGTACATAGTAGTTTGCTGTACAAACAAATGGACAGCGACATTACAGCTTTAGATAAAATGATTCGAAAAATTAAAACGATCAATATTGAGATTTAAAACATGACTGCACTTAATGATTATAAAGCCGCTTTAGAGCGGTTAAAAGCCAATAAACCAAACGTCCTACCCAAAGGTTCTGCGATTAATAATGATACTGTGGCACTTGAGGCTGGGCGTAAGCGGGGTTCGATTAAGAAAAGCCGTCATGCTGCACTTATAGAGGCAATTGAGCTAGCTGCGCAGGAAATGGGGCAAGAAAACCTTTCTCCTGCACAACAGATTGAACAGGCAAAAATCAAGACCAAGGCGGTTAAAACAGATTATGAGCAGTTAAAGGAGGATTATGAAAAACTGCTGGAAAAGATGAATTCGCTGTTGTTGGAAAATTTTGAGTTGAGGCAGAAAGCCTAAGATTAAGTGATCATACCGCTAACTTAATAATTAGCGGTAAATTAATTTTAGATGAATTCAACTTTCATAATGATTGAGTAGAGATAAACCTGAGCTTAAGCGATCAGAAAGAATGGATGTTGCTTTTTCTGAAAATTTAATATCTTGTATTAACCATTGCTGAAAAATTTCAGAATCTATTTCAGATTGATCCAAGTGAATTTGAATAATAAAGTCATACCATGCAAGTTCATCACTTGAATTGAAATTTGCATTCATGCTTGGATTGACTAAGGCTTTAAATGTATTGAGTTTCTGTCGTGCTTGTGGCGATAAGTTTTTTTCTAGTGCTTCTAAAAGCATAAATTTCTCCTTTTAGAGTGATAAAAACAAAAAAAACGCATCAAATTTGATGCGTCTTTATTTAAATTACTCAAGACCTATTATTGGTATGCTTTTGGAAGAATATTTACGTCAGATGGTGTTCCAGTATGAGAATAAGACCAAAGACCATCAGTGGTTCGAGTTACAACTAATGCTACACCAGTAAGTTGAGATGGAGCATTCGCTAATGTACAAGTAAGTGTACCAGCACCAGCAGCAATCGTGCTCACAGTAGTACAATTTGCAGTGGCAAGATCCACCCCTTGGGCGGTCCAATCACTAGCAGCTGGAGCAACAACACCATCATTAATGAGTTGGTCTGCTATAGTTTTAACACCAGCTAGTTCAGCAGCAGCAGCAGCAGCTTTAGAGCGTGCTTGATATTTACTATATGCTGGAATCGCAATCGCAGCTAGAATACCAATAATAGCGACAACAATCATGAGCTCGATGAGCGTAAAGCCTTTTTGTGCGTTCATAACATTCTCCACAAATGTTTTGTTAATTTAGTTATAAGCTTTGTAAGCTGGTTTATAGTTTGCACAAAGTGTGCCAAAGCATATTATCTAAATATCTCACATGAAATCAATACATTGTTTATGTGATTAACAGTCACAAAAAAATATTAGGTAATTTTATGTAATAAAGTGACGTAAATTGTCAGCTTTGTATGCATTGTGATAGTGCTTATGGTCAATCGTTTTGGGTTAAGACAGGCTTAACATTTGCTCACTTAAAAGAAAGGGTCGTGCAGGGAGAAGCGGTTAAGGGTTTGAGCAGTGCCTAGCATACTTTAAAAAGAAAAGTAGCGCCCTAATGCCAGTCAGTTAAGAAATTGACTGGCGTTTTCTTTTTAAATCCTAGAGGTTATTCGATACGCGATAACGTCATCCGCAACCTGTCCGACTTTTTAAAGGAACTGTTTTTGCAACAAAGGTTGTTTTACATGCAGACAGTGAACAGGTTTTGCGGATGACAAATGTTTTTGGTTCTTTTGGCGAAACAAAAGAACAAAACGAACTCCTAAAATTAAATTTAAAACGGTAAGACTCCGTAATAAAGAACTAAAAAGTTAAGGGACTTAATACGAAACTCCTTAACTGATTAGCATTACAGTAGCATCCCACTTATTTTGTGCCGTGGCAGTTGCCTAGGATAGAGAAGAATTCAATTGAGATCAGGAGTCGCCTATGGAAATCAAACAACTGCAACAAGTCGAAGTCATAACAGATGTGGTTTGTGATGTATGTAACCAATCAACAAAATTAGAGTTTGCAACCTTATCGGCACACTGGGGTTATGGTTCTACACATGATGGAGAACGATATGAGTTGCAGTTGTGTGAGAAATGCTTTTTTTATGTGCTGGCGATATTAAAGAAAGAGCGTAGAGATGCGTTTATGTTTGATGAAAATTTTGATCCTGCAAGCCTAGATGAGTTTGGGCTGAAGTGAACCTATCATTCATTGGAATGGGTTCTAAGAATCCCAAATGTAATGGTCTAATATTCTCAGCTCTACCATGAAGCATTTGTTTCTGAAAAATTTATCTTACCGTACTCAACCAAGACCTTTTTTTGATATGGACAAACTTAAAAAATTTGTCCATTAAAAAGCATGTCCATATGGACAAAATGGATGGTGAATTAAATTAATATAATTCAATGGTTTGAGGTGTGTCCATATAAAGTGACTTATGGAATATATCGAATTAATGATCGTTGTTGCAATTATTGGTATTCTTGCTGCAATCGCGATTCCTGCTTACCAAGACTACATTGCGCGTTCGCAAATGACTGAAGCAATGTCACTTGCTTCTGGCCAAAAAACCAATGTAACTGAAACGTATGGCCAAATTGGTACTTTCACTGGTATTTCTTCAGGTTCTAACGGTATCCCTGCAGCTACCGACATCACTGGTGCTTATGTTGCCCAAGTTGCTGTGGCTGATGGTGTGATCACTGCAACAATGAAAGGTACTGGTGTTTCTGCGGGTATCGTAAGCAAAACTTTAACTTTAACTCCTGCTGATGCAACAGGTTCTGTAACTTGGACTTGCTCATCAAATGCTGCTCAAAAATATGTACCAAAAGCGTGTGCAGGTCAGTAATATTAGGCATAAAAAAAAGCTGCTTCGGCAGCTTTTTTTATAGCTAAAATTGAGCGGTATGTGATGACAGATATAAAAAAGGCTGCATAGCAGCCTTATTTGATATGTATTTAAATTCCTTGACAGGTCAAAGGTAATAACGTTTGTGCAATATCGCTCGAGGTACAGTCCCATTGGCTAACACTCGGGTTACTTGGGTCGGTCATCATGCCAAATTTAGATTTTTTGACAGCAGCCCTGCAGACATATTACTGCTTTTAAAAGTAATGGCAAGGTTATATTGGTCGCCACTACGCGTAGTGATATTCACTTATGCCAAATAGCGGTGCGCTCACGCCTAAATTGTTGAGGGTGGGGCAGTTGCCAGTTTACCAAAATGTATCACTGACTTTGTTTTTAAAACTGGCTGCAAAAGTGAGTGCTTCAGTGACTTGGGCACGTGCAATGTAGTTTTGATAAGCAGGAATCGCAACCGCGGCTAAAATACCAATGATCGCCACAACAATCATGAGTTCGATAAGGGTAAACCCGTGTTGAGATGTTTTCATGTCAGTACTCACTCAATGGTGATTATTCTATTTAAGTCTTATCGCAAATTATATGCCATAAAAAAACTTTTAATAATCAATTTGTTATAAATATAATTTAATTTTATTATGGTAAGATTATGACAAATTTTGTAGAAATATAGCAATTTCTGCTGTTGTTGGATTTTATTGTTTTTTGTCATTGCATGATTATAGGAAATAAAAATGCAGTTAGGTAAGAGATCTCGATACTTTTTATCACATTTGTTCTGCTCAATTTTTATTGCATGCATGGTATTAGCACTAATTTTTTGCGTGTGGTATCCAACGCCCTTGGCAAAAGCCGTAGGTGTGAGTCACATTTTATTTATGCTGATTGGCATTGATTTGGTGATTGGGCCAATTCTAAGTTTTATTGTGTATAAAGAAGGCAAGAAAACGCTTGTCTTTGATTTAAGTGTGATTATTGTGTTGCAGCTGTGTGCGCTTGGTTATGGACTCTATAATATTGCACAAGGGCGTCCGGCATGGCTGGTCTATTACAAAAATAGTTATGAGCTGATTCGACATAGTGATGTAGTCGCACCGGCAGGTCAAGCTGTGTCTAGCCCATGGCTAGGTCCTCAATATACCGCAGTAAAATTAAGCCAAGACCCTAAAAAATATGATGAAGAACTCACGCTTGAATTAAAAGGTTATAGTTTGGCGCAATTTCAGGAGCGTCATATTGCATGGTCAAAAGCCAAAGACGACATGCAAAAGTATGCGATACCTGTACAACAGTTGACTCAGTTTAATGATTCAGCCTTGGTTCAGGCTCAATTGCAGAAATACCCTCAAGCACGCTATTTCTTCCCATTAAAAGCACTTGAACAAGATATGACAGTTTTGGTTGCTCAGAACTTTGATGTGATTGACATTGTAGATCTGCGACCGTGGTAAGAATAAGTTTATAAAAAAGTAGATTACCTTTTAATTTGTGATTTACTTATTGTGTAATATCTGGATGCATCGATGGTTTTATGAAAGCCATAATTTTAATCATACTGATTTTTCCTTCGTAGTTTATCCCTATTCCTTACTGTCCGTGGGTCATATATTAAATGGGGTATAAGCATTTTTTGGTCTATTTAGCAACCATGTCTTAAAACTACAGTTGGCTCTGAATGTAATTCTCTATACCAACAGATTCAACTAAATCAAGCTGAGTTGTTGCCCAATCCAACCATTCTTCTTCTTTTTCTAAGATTTCTTGAGCCAGATCTCGAGTGACATAATCTAACTGTTCTTCTGCTAGTTTAACTGCAGTTTGAATGGCTTCAATGTTCTCTTTGACTTTACGTACATCACAATTTAAGACTTCAACGGTATGCTGACCGATATAGAGTTTACCGAGGTGCTGCAAGTTTGGCAGGCCTTCTAAAAATAGAATACGCTCAATAATTTTATCAGCATGCTTCATTTGACGAATTGATTCTTTATATTCCGCAGAACCCAGTTGCTCAATGCCCCAATCGTTAAACATACGTGAATGAAGAAAATATTGGTTAATTGCAGTTAAATGATGATAAAGCACCTGATTTAACTGATTAATTACATCACGATTGCCTTTCATGTCTGACTCCTTAACTGCAATAAAGCTCGAACTAAGCAATATAAATTCGATATTAGAATAGAAATATCTTAAACAACAAAGTGTAATTTAGCGAGTGTTTTATAGAACAGCAAATGAAAATCACAATCAAAACAAGGCACTAATTTTCAGGTTTTAATAAATAAAAACCCGCTTAGAGTCAGAAGCGGGGGAGGAGGAATGGTCTGAGACCATTGGTTTTATAATTATGATTGTTGAGAAAATTTAAAAGCTTGGCTTATGCAGCAATTGCGATACGGGCTGCAATTTGTGCAACTTCATCACTGATGATCATACGTGCTTCAGGAGCACAGCGACCACAACAGGTGCCTAAATCGAGCATATCGCGAACTTCACGATAGCTTTCTGCGCCATTGGCAATTGCATCTTTAATGTCTTGATCAGTAATACCACGGCACAAACAAACGTACATGAAATTAAACCAAGTGAATAAATGGGATAAGTAATATTATTGATAATTATTATCGTCTGTCAATGAAAATCATTTAAAAATGCTTTTAAGGTGATTGAGTTTTTGAATAAAAACTGTCATTTAAGCGGAAATCCGAGTGATGCTCAGATTTTCGCTTAAGATTTTTTGATCTTTTAGAATGAGATTTTTTGTGAAAGGCTTGGTTGAGATATTACAAGTTATTGATTAATAATCACTACGCCATCCATTTCAACCAAAGCACCTTTTGGTAGACTTGCTACACCGAGTGCTGCACGTGCTGGGTAGGGTTGAGCAAAGTATTCGCCCATAATTTGGTTGACCAATTGGAAGTTAGAAAGGTCGGTGAGGAAAATATTCAGCTTAGCGATATCGGCTAGCGTACCACCTGCAGCTTCACATACCGCTTTTAAGTTGTCGAATACACGGCGAATTTGAGCTTCAATGCCTTCTACCAGCTCCATGCTATATGGATCTAAGCCAATTTGACCTGATAAATACAAAGTGTCGCCCACTAAAATGGCTTGTGAGTAAGTACCAATTGCAGCGGGTGCATTTTCAGTATGGATTACCTGGCGGGACATCTATTTCTCCTATTATCATCACAGACACGTCACATATACATATGTGGTGTCAGGTTAGCTGGCAACTTTCGCAGGTTCATTTATAGCAACAGGTTGTGCCAAACGACTGATGCGTGGGAAGCCAAAATGCATTCTTAAATTACGGATAATTTCGGCAATTTGTTTACGGTTATGTACAACAATATTCACATAGGTTTTTTCTTCATGTGAGCGGACAGTTTCTACACCGACTTTTTCTTTACGGCATAGATAGATCAGTTCTGAAATTTGCTCATCATTTAACAGGATGTTTAGGCATAAATAGGCTGTAAAACTAATGTCTTCACTGTCTTCTGTTGTCCAGTGTAAAGGCATGATATTTTCAGGATGTAAATGCTGTTCATGCAATAAGTTGTGACAACGTGAACGGTGCACAATCAAACCACGACGTGATAAATGCCCTTGTATTGGATCACCTAAAACCGGGTTACAGCAGTGCGCATATTTAACGTCGACACCATCTGTGCCCAAGATCAAGCGTGCAGAATTTGAAGTCTGAAAGGTGTCTTGAGCATATAAATGATTGGCAACCAATTGAGGTAGTAAGTCACCGACTGCAATCTGTTCAAACAATTGTTCTTTATCATTTAAATGACGCCAATTCAGCACATTTTCCCAATCGGCTAATGTCAAATCACTCACAGAACGGTTAAAGAGTTTTAATGCGCGATTTAAAGCTTGCTGACCAACTAAACGTTGTTCGTCTTGGTCTTGGTCACGAAGGATATTTTGTAATGCACGACGGGCTTTTTGGGTGTTAATAAAGCTCAGCCAGTCAGGGTTTGGTGTTGCAAGAACATCGGTGATAATTTCAACCACTTGACCACTCAATAATGGTGTTGAAAGGGGCTTGGTTTCCCCATCAATTTTCGCACCAACGGCATGATTGCCCAAAAATAAGCTTGCTGAATAAGCGAAATCAACCGCTGTGGCACCCTGAGGGAGTTCATGCAAATGACCGTGTGGGGTATAAACCCAAATTTTCTCTTGATGTAGATAATCGAGTAATTCACTAAATGTGGTCTTGGCACATGCGCCATCGACTAACACGTTTAAATTTTGCATGGAGGCTTGGATCGCTGAGCGACAAGCTTGTGGTGCATTTTCACCAAGAACCACACCAAAGCGCGCTGCTTTGCGCATCAGCTCCGTTTGGATGGTCAGCGATAAAATGGTTTTTTCACCTTTTAAGCGCATCATCAGTGACTGGTTGCCACCAGGGAGTGGGCGACGGATATGATCGGCGTAATTTAGAACTTTAAAGCTTTCTTTGAGGATATCAGCAAGTCGGTCACAGTCTGCAATGCTTTGTAAAATAATTTCAAAGGCATGACTATGGGTGAGCTCTTGCAGATCGATATCGTTTTTTACAAAGTGACGAAGTAATTCAATATTATTATTCTTCTTTTTAATTCGACCTGAAATATGGTGTTGTTCTAGTAAGGCGGTGAGGTTGTTTTCCCACTTGGTTTGGTATTCGCAGCGTTTCGGTTTGGTTTGTAATAAAGCTTCTTGAACATTGTTATACATATCTAAATCTAGATTTTGATAACACAAATGTTCAAGGTTGTCGGCCATTTCATTCATACCGACAAGGCGTGCCATAGGCACAAAAATTTCAAAGGTTTCTTGGGCAATACGAGCACGTTTGTCAGGGCGTAAAGCACCTAGTGTGGTCATATTATGATAGCGATCTGCTAGTTTAATAATAATGACACGTGGGTCTTGTAGTGTGGCTTGCAGAATTTTACGGAAAGATGCTGCCTTATTATATTCTTTATCACTAGAGTGGCTGAGTTTAGTGACGCCGTCGACGAGTTCAGCAACGGTCAGACCAAATTTTTCAGTAATATCTTGTTTTGTAAATTCGGTATCTTCGATGACATCATGTAGTAAAGCAGCCATTAAAGTTTCCGCATCAAGACGCATATGCGCCAAAATACAGCTCACCGCAATTGGGTGGAGGATGTAGGGTTCGCCACTTTTACGTGTAATGCCATCATGGGCAATATCCGCATAGTCGCAAGCTTCAAGCACGCGTTCGACATCACTTACTGAAAGGTAAGCGTCGATTATCACATTTAACTGTTGCTTGGCTTGGCTGACCATTGGGCCTGGCATAGAACACCCTTTTACTACTAATTTACAAATGAAACGGTTAATACTTTAATGAAATGCATATTGCATGACTTGTCAATTTTTTAGTTTAAAAAAATGAAAATCTTTTTCGCTTGCTTTGCACTTCTTAAGCTTATGTTATAACTGTTCTGAGTAAAATATTAAAGAGAATCCATAAAAAAAGCCTAGTTAAAAACTAGGCTTTTAAGGTCAGGTTTATCTTATTGGAAAGAAAAACCGTCTAAGTTTAGGTTATTTGCAGAAAGTGCAAGGTCTAAACTTGAAGTTTGGTAGTCTTGTTCACGTTGTTTCAAAATGTCTTTAGAAACGTGACCCGCTGCGATTTCACGAAGAGCAACAACGGTTGGTTTGTCATTGTCCCACTCAACAGTAGGTTCGATACCTTGACGTGCCAATTGACGCGCGCGTTTGCTTGCCACTAGTACAAGCTCAAAGCGGTTGTCTACATGGTCTAAACAATCTTCAACGGTTACGCGTGCCATAAGAATTCTCGTTTGAATATAAATTTTTAACAGACTGTGCAGTATAAGGTGCTTTGTCTATAGACTCAAGTTTTAATCACTGTTCTGTAGGGGTGATTAATTTCTCAATCAGTTTTTCATGGCGCATGGCTTGTTGTTTTAAAACAAGACGATTGGCAATAATCACAGACTCTAAGTCATGCAGTGCTTTATTAAAGTCATCATTAATAATGACATAGTCAAAATTAACGTATTGCTGCATATCTTCTACGGCACAGCTGAGGCGATGTTCAATCACTTCAACAGAGTCTGTACCACGATTGGATAAACGTTGACGTAAATCGAACTGACTCGGAGGGAGAATAAAAATTTGTCTAGATTCAGGAAAAAGTTTACGAACCTGTTCAGCACCTTGCCAGTCAATTTCAAGTAAAACGTCATGACCTTTGGCCAATTGTTCTTTTACTGTGCGCTGCGCAGTACCGTAATAATTACCAAAAACTTCTGCATATTCAATGAAGCCACCTTCATTCACTAAAGATAGAAAATCTTCTTTTTTTGCAAAATGGTAATGTACGCCGTCTAATTCGCCAGGACGCTGACCACGAGTGGTATGAGAAACAGAGACATGTAAATTGTTTACACGTTCAAGCAGGGCTTTAACGAGGGATGTTTTGCCCGTTCCCGAAGCAGCAGAAACGACAAACAAGAGACCCGACATGATATTTTTCCTGATATGATAAAATATCTTCTCTATTTTAGAGCAGACGCGCGCCAAACAAAATAGTTAGACGTCTATTGTTTACATTTATTTCAAGTGATACCCGTAAAATTGAGTGGGCATTGAGGATTCTATGGAAATTGTTTTAGCTAATCCACGCGGTTTCTGTGCAGGTGTTGATCGCGCCATCGCGATTGTGAACCGTGCACTGGAATGCTTTAATCCCCCAATATATGTGCGTCATGAGGTAGTGCATAATAAATTTGTGGTGGACGACTTGCGTCAACGCGGTGCGATATTTGTGGATGAACTGGATGAAGTGCCTGATGACAATATCGTGATCTTCAGTGCGCATGGTGTATCTAAAGCGGTACAACAAGAAGCTGAACGCCGTGGGCTAAAAGTTTTTGATGCGACTTGCCCTTTGGTGACTAAAGTACATATCGAAGTGACCAAGTACGCACGTGAAGGTGTGGAAGCAATTTTGATTGGTCATGAAGGTCACCCTGAGGTTGAAGGGACAATGGGCCAATATGACACCAAAAATGGTGGTTCGATTTATTTGGTTGAAGATGAACAAGATGTTGCTGATCTAAAAGTAGTGCATCCTGAAAAAGTAGCGTTTGTAACTCAGACGACGCTTTCTATAGACGATACAGCAAAAGTCATTGATGCCCTACGTCAGAAGTTCCCTGAAATTCAGGGGCCGCGTAAAGATGATATTTGTTATGCCACTCAAAACCGCCAAGATGCCGTACGTGATCTGGCCGCGCAATGTGATGTTGTATTGGTTGTGGGGTCCCCGAACTCTTCGAACTCGAACCGATTACGTGAATTGGCTGAACGGATGGGTAAGCATGCGTATTTGGTGGACAATGCAGATCAGTTGCAGCAAGAATGGTTTAATGAACACACAAAAATTGGTGTAACTGCAGGAGCATCTGCACCTGAAATATTAATTAAACAAGTAATTCAGCGACTGCAAGATTGGGGAGCAAAAGCGCCGCAAGAGTTGGATGGTCGTGAAGAAAATATTACATTTAGTTTGCCAAAAGAGTTACGTATTCCTGTAACTCAGGCATAAAGTGTTAATGACTTAACATTCTGAATTTTTTTAAGAATTGACAGATAATTGCTTTTTGGCAATTATCTGTTTTTTTATGCCTTTTATCCTTATTTGTGTTTGTTTTGTAATTTAATTGGATATTATTTTTAATAGGGTAAATTTTGGCGCGCCTTGGGGGGGAGTATGCAGAAAAATAATGGATTTACGTTAATTGAGTTACTGGTGACGATTGCAGTACTAGGGATTATTGCAACGATCGCTGCGCCTTCTTTCAATAGTTTAATTCGGAATCAAAATTTAACAAAAAGTACCCGTGATTTATATGGCTTAATTATGGAAGCACGTGCCCAAGCAGTTTTAGTTCGTCAGGATGTAAAGTTAGAAATTGTAGAAGATCAGGAAAAGTTGATTGAACGTTCTGATGAAATTGCTGCGGATGCTACCTTAAAAAAGCAGAGAGAAAGTAAGCTTTTATATCTTTGGGGGCCAACTGGAAAGTCGATATTGTCGGGGACAGAAACTTCAATTACGTTTGAAATGACTGGAAAAGTGAAGGGTGCAAGTTCAGATACAACAATTGTAATCTGCGATGAAGCAGAGGGTGATAAATCAAAAACAATAACAATAACAAAAATGGGTTCACTCCGACCAATTAGCGAGGGAGATTGCTAATGCGCTATACAAAGCATCAATTAGGTGTTGGATTGATGGAAATATTAGTAGCTCTTCTGATTCTCGCATTGGGTGTGTTGGGATTTATTGCTCTGCAATATAGGGCAGTTGAGGCAACTTCTGAAGGGAGCTATCGAGTTCAGGCAATTAATTTATCGCGAGATTTTGCTGAAAGAATTAGGGTAAATCGTGGCGCTTTGGATAATTATGTGGATGAAATAGCAGATGCTGATGCTCAAGCTGAATATAGTAAAAACTGTTCAGCAGAAGAGTGTTCAACAGGTGAAATGGCAGATTATGACGTAGCACAGGTTGTGCAGCGTGCTAACTCGGTAGGGATGACAGTCAACTTGTTAGATTGTCAAGGTAATAGTGATGATCGTAAATGTATCTATGTTGCTTGGGGAAATACAGCAGCAACAGATGGGCAAGAAGATGCAGGAAATTGTACAACAGGGACAGTTTATGATCCGTCATCAACCTGTTTGATTATGGAGGTGTATTAAAAATGCCATTAAATTCATATAAACAGACAGGTTTTACCTTAATTGAGTTAATGATATCGCTGGCTCTAGGGTTGATTATAATGGCTGCAGCGATCATGTTATTTGTAACAGGTCAAAAAAGCAGTGCATTACAACAAGGGTTTGCAAATATTCAGGACGATGCGAACTTTGGATTGGGATACATAGCACAGGATATCAGACATACAAATCTTAATAGTCTAAATTCTGGAATTAATGATCGAACGATTCAAGGTGGGATTGTACTTACTTCTAGTGCTAATGGTTTTAAAGACACAACAGTTACACCAAATATTACTTACAGTAATTTGCCTGAAAACTTAATAGGAACAACCGTAGCAACGAACTTATTGTCAAGTGGAGCTACGGGTTTGTCTAATGTACGAGGGGAAAGTAGTGATCAATTGGTCATTCAGTATAGACCTCAATATACAAGAGTTGGCAGTAATTGGGTTGGGGGTTTTGATTGTGAAGGAGAAGAAATCAAGTTCCCAGTAATGACTGGTGGGGTTGAAACACCATTGCGCATAATCGTACAGCGTTATTTTCTTAGGGAAGATACCAATAAAGATAGCAAGGAGCCAAATACTGCTTTGGCCTTGGCGTGTGATGCTGGGTGGTACAGTGAATCGGGTACTCCGCTACCAGATAAGATCGAGTCTTTTGGTAATGATGGCGAAGTTATTATGAAGCGGGTCGATTATTTTCATGTCATGCTGGGTATCCAGAATGGTGAAAAGCTTCGATATATTTCTATTAATGATTATATGGCACTTAGTGCTCCCCGACCACGTATCTTATCTGTTCAATTAGGAGCATTAGTTCGTTCTGTACAAGGTGTGGGGAATGAACCAATGATTAAAGATGATCAAGAGTTTCAAGTACTCGATAAAAAAGTAACAGTGAAAGTACCGACTAACACAACAAGCAAATATGTCCGTCAGGTGGTTTCTCAAACAGTTGCACTGCGTAATACTTTTGGGGAGAGAGGACAATGAATAAAAGTCAGCGAGGAGCAACTTTAATTGTTGTTCTTATTCTACTTGTTGCTATTACGGTTATAGGAACATTGGCAATCCGTCAAAGTATGGTGACTTTAAATATTGCAACAAATAGTCAGGCCACTCAATTGATGCTCCAGAACGCAGATGCTGCATTTTTTAATGTGGAGAAAGAAAATAATATTATTCAGTCATTAAGCAGTAGCGGAATGTTTGGGTATATTGATGGTGCAGTGAATAAAGATAAAGAACTTGTATTTTGTTTTCGTGGTGCGGATCAAGCTAATTTTTTCGATATTACTCTTGCCAGCATCATTGAATGGAATGCGCCTGATGTAAAACCTAAAAATGATAGCTTTGGTAAAGATGGATATTGTAAAACGAATGTAAGTGGAACAAATTTTTTTACGAGTGGTCGTAAGGCTGTCATGACTCAAGTTGCTGTTAAATATTCATCAGAAGCAGAGAAAGATGCATTCTATGGGCAAATTTTAGGAACAGATGATAATACTGTGAAATTGCAACGAAGTAAGCCAGTTAAAGTTTTTGCCGTTTCAATCATGCCGGCCTTAACTACTGCAGATAAAACAAAAATTGATGAATGTCTTGACTCTCACATGAATGAGGTTGTTATTCCGAGTGGTGTAACTCCATCTACAGGGGCGGATAAAAGTGTAACTCAGTGTTTGTCAGAACTAAATGTACCTTTTGAATCGACAGTCACTGAATATGTAATTGCTCAAGATTTCGTGTAATAGGGGAAGTAAGAAAAGATGAAAACGATGCAAAATAAAAATCATACTTCTTATCGTCATAAGCTGCTTGTTGCCAGTATTGCTGCATTATCTACTGTGATGATTACAGGTACAACCACGCAAGCTAGTGACATAGATATTTATCAACAAGCCCGTTCAGGTAATATTACTTTAATGATGTTATTTGATATTTCAGGAAGTATGGGGGCTCCACAGCTTACAAATAATAGAGATGCTTGTGATGTCCCAAGTCACATTAGTATGGGGTCATCTGGTACGGAAACATCAACAAATGGTTCACCAACTTATACTAGATATTACTGTCAGGTGACTGCACGAGCTTATAAATATAGATCATGGCGTAATGGTGGAGGATATGGTACCCATAACCGTTGGCAAAAATGTGAAAATGATGCTGAAACTAAAGAAGGGTGTACTTGGGGGGACGTACTAACCACAATACCATCGGATCATAATAGTTATACTAATGAAAATGGCTCTGGGGGGTATAACTATCGATATGAAGGTGAACAGCGTCACTATTATGATCGTTTGACTCGGATTAAAGATGCTATGTTCGATTTGTTACATGGCAATACAAGTAAAGGAATTACAGCAGTAACTGATGATAAGATTATTGGGTTATCAGCTTATTCTTTCAATGGAACAGGTAGTAACGGTTATATATTGGTACCAGCACGACGTTTAGATGAAAATGTCACAATAAATGGTGTAACAAAAACACAGCGTGCTTGGTTACTAGAGGCTGTAGCGACCAAATTATATGCTCGTGGTGGTACTCCAACAGCAAATGCTTATGCTGAAGCTGCTGCATACATGATGGGCACTAAAACTTTTAATGATACTGAGTTATATAGTGGAACTACCGGTAAGCAAGTATTCTTTACCTATAATGATGGAGGCCTGAAATATACTCAATGTATGAGCTGGGATACAAACGGTGTTTGTAATTACTGGCCTTCAACAAGTCACTCTAATACAGCAGCACGAGATTTTAACTTCCTACCTATTGATTTGACTAAATATACGGCGTCATCATGTACAGTAGGAGTTAAAAGTAGTGCTACAGGCAGCACCTCTAATAAGACAGGTACTTGTTATATTTATACAGGGCCAGTTGTTCGTGATAGTTCACTTGAAAATGGTTTTAACTATTCAATCAGTTCAGCTAAAGTTAGTAATGCTACTAAATACGAGATGCCTTCATCTCTAAGTCAAACTCCCGAAGAAAAGCAATGCAGTGGACAAGGAATTTATGTACTGACGGACGGTGAGCCAAGTGGCCAGTCTAATGAACAAAAAGCAATGAGAAACGCTCTTAATGATAATAGTTTCTCTTGTACTCAAAGTGCAGACGGTACTAACTGTGTTTTAAACTTTAGTAATCGTTTATTAAGTAATAACCCGACATCATTACAAATTAAAACAGCAGTTGTAGGCTTTGGTAATTCTTTTAATAGTATTCCATCATTTGACCGTAATAAAACACGTGAACAGAATTTAGCTGCATTAGGTAGTATTAATACGGCAACTAAAAGAGCCGCAGAATGGGGAATCCGTGGAGGTGGTGGATGGTATTCAGGCTCAAGTTCAAAAGATGTTGTGGATAGTGTCAATCACTTTATTAATGATTTAACCACAGAAATTCCTTCAGTTACCACCGGTTCGCCAACTATTCCTAAGGATGCATTAAATCCGGCTGTATTACAGGATGATGCTTATTATCAACAGTTCCAGCCAACGCCAGATAAAACATTCCAATTATGGACGGGTAACTTAAAGAAATATTTAGTAGATGAAAATGGGGTATTAAAAGGCAAGAATGGCAACAAAATAGTCGATGATGATGGAAAGATCCTTGATAATTTTGATTATTGGGCTGAGTCAATAACACCGGCTAATGTTGATATGGATGAAAATACTCTGGGAAGTACAAAATTTGCTTTACGTGGTGGATTCTGGTCTAAATTGGCTTTAAGAACAGATCCATTAAACAATCCAAGTACTGGAACGATAAAGCGTAAAGTTTTTACTGATCGTAAATATTCTTCTGGCTCTGCTGGAGATTCTATATTTTCTGGAATTTCTAGCGGCGATTTAAGACAAGTTAAACCTACTGATTTGACTGATAATGTATACAAGTATGACCAGTATAGAGGATATCTAATACGGTCATTAGGATATAACATTGATGCAGCAAATCCGCCAACTGATTTAAATGCTTTGATTTTAGAGCCAGAATTTCGTCAAACTGGTGCAGTCATGCATTCATATCCACTTATGTTAACAAATAAGGGGAAGCTTGCTTTCAATACAACAGACAAGAGAATGGATTCAACAAATCGTGAAGACTACATCTTGTTTGGTACCACACAGGGTATGTTGCATGTGGTGAAAGCTGGAGAGTCTGGTAAAGCGGGTGGAGGTGAAGAGGTCTTTACATTTATACCAAATGAGATGCTAGAAAAACAAAGAAAGGCACTTGATGTACCTGAAGCAACTAATGGCGGGTTAAATAATCTGTTTTATGGTATAGATGGACCTTGGACTGCATATACTGAATATGTTATTGATGATTCTGGTAATTTAACAGTTGGAACGGGTAAAGGCGGTCAGAAGGGAGTACAGGATGTCTATGGCGGTTTACGCATGGGTGGCAAAAGTTACTATGCGTTGAATCTTCAGAATATTAATAATCCTAAACTCAAGTTTCATATAGATCCATCTGGAAATTGTAGTAATTCGAATCCTTTGGGTTGTATGGGACAAAGCTGGTCAAAGCCCACTATTGGCTTTGTGAATTGGGCTGGAAAGCGTACACGTGTAATGTTTGTTGGTGGTGGTTACGATATGGGATATGAAAATCCCGCATATAACCAAACTAATAAAATTGGTGCAGGTGTATATATGTTCGCAGCCGATGATATAGGTACGATCAAAGCTGGAGATTTATTGTGGTGGGGTAGTGCCAATGCTACATCAAGTGCAAATACAACAACTAGTGGGGTAGTTGGTACTCACCACGCAGAAATGCAATATAGTGTAGTCAGTGAAATTCGAAGTGTAGATCGTAATGGCGATGATCTGATAGATCATATTTATTTTGGTGATCTCGGTGGGCAAATTTTCCGTGTAGATTTTGATAATACGCAATCTACAATTGGTAAGGTTGTAAAAGCCCCAGTTCGTCTCTTTGATGGTCATGCAAGTGGAGGTAAAAGCCCTCGTTTTTATGATATGCCAGCTTTTTCACTCTATAGTAATAATGGCAATATTTTCGCACTAATTTCTCAGGGTAGTGGTAACCGTAGTAAACCATTATTTGCAGATAGTAGTTATGAATACGATGCAATTTATAATATTTATGATAAAGACGTATCCCGCAAAGATTTATTTGGAGCGACATCTTGGTTAACTAAAGATATTGAAGTCTCAGAATTAATTAAACTTACCGATGATGATCGTAAAAATGACACTACAATCAAAGCACCTGCTAGTTCTGACGGTTGGTACTATGAGTTTAGCAACTGTCTAACAGGGCATGGTGATTGTGATGATTATACCAAGCAGACAGAAAAGGTTTTTGGAACCCCAGTTGCTTTAAATAATAAATTATTTGTTTCAACATTTGATGCAAGTAAAGATGGTCTGTCTGGCGACTGCGGTGCAGGTGTGAAAGGGGCAAGTTTGATGACCACTTTCTGCTTGCCTTATGGACAGTGTAAGAGTTCAGACCCTACAGGTTCGGGACGTTCATTTATTGGTGCAGGCATTCACACCATTACTGTCGGTAACGACAATAAAAAAGGCGGTGGTTCCGGTGGTGGTTCTGGCGGTGGTTCCGGTGGTGGCTCTGGTGATGAGCGACCAACAAGTGCTTCAAATTACTGTATTTCAACTGGTGGGCGTATGACAATTACAGTAACAGGAGCAGGTGGTGCAAGCGAAGAAACACAAATGTGCTTAATTCCTCAACGCTGGTACCAGAAATTTCGTTAAGGTGAGTTTATGAATAAAATGAATAAATTTGCTGAACGAGGTTTTACTCTGATAGAACTTATGGTCGTGGTAGTAATTGTGGCAATTTTTGCTGCAATTGCTATCCCGAGTTATCAGAATTATATTCGGCGTGCAGAGGCATCCCAAGTGCAACAAGAAATTCAAAGATTAGCCAGTGAATTGTCTAAGTGGAAGTCTCGGAATTTCAGTTATCAAGGATTCAATTTAACGCCACAAACCATAAGAAATTACACTATTGAAATCAAAGATGGAACCGATACTGCTTTTAAACTAGATGATAAAGATGGTACTGAATACAAGGCTAATGGCCAGCAATGGGTAATTAAAGCAATTCATGCAGATGGAACGAATGTCTCTTTCTTGCAAACCAGTACAGGATTAAAGTGTAAAAATAAAGCAAAGGCAAATATTACCTATAGCAGCTGTGGTACAGGGGGTGAAGAATGGTGATTAGAAACCGACAGACAGGCTTCACTTTTATTGAGTTAATGATAGTTGTTGCTATTATTGGCATTCTGGCTGCAATTGCTTATCCCTCCTATCAACAACACGTGCGTAAAACAAAAAGAACGGATATGCAGGCAAGTATGCTACAGATTGCTTCCCAGATACAGCGTTATAAAATTGCAAATTTTAAGGTAAAAGGTGCAGTTGCTAATGATTTTGGGATTAAAGCAGCCTATCCGGAACAAGGGACTCCTCTTTATACAGTAGCTTTAAAATGGATTGATACAGATGGGAGTGTAAAAGATACGACACCTTTAGGTTCTGAAAGATGGGTCTTGATTGCAACACCAATTTCGACTGCAACACAATATCGTGATGGCCATATTGGTTTGAATTTTAAAGGTGAGCGTTGTTGGACCCAAGGTACAGATAATTCTGGTACAGCATGTACTCCATCTGCCACCTCAAACTGGGACGGCAAATAACCTTAAATTCAAAATTGTGGATAAACACTTTTTGATCTTTCATTCAGGGCAAATTTCACGTAAAATATTGCCCTCTATGAAAGGGGTTTGAAATGTATCGATGGTCGGTACAGGGATAATCCGTAAAAACTATAAGGTTCTATCATGGTTGTTATTCGTCTTGCACGCGGTGGTGCTAAAAAACGTCCGTTCTATCAAATCATTGTGACTGATAGCCGTAATGCACGTGACGGTCGTTTCATCGAACGTATCGGTTTCTTCAACCCTACAGCTCAAGGTAAAGCAGAAAAACTTCGTTTAGATGCTGACCGTTTTGCTCACTGGGTTTCACAAGGTGCTCAACCTTCAGAACGTGTTGCTTCTTTAGCTGCTGAAGCTAAGAAAGCTGCAGCTACTGCTTAATTAGTAGTAGGTTACCCATGACACCAACACAGAATGTTCCCGAAGATCGTATTCAGATTGGACAGCTACGTTCAGCATATGGATTAAATGGGTGGCTCTGGGTCTATTCCAATACAGAACCTATGAGCAATATTTTTGACTACCTCCCTTGGTACATTGAGACCAAAGCAGGTTGGCAAACAGTAGATGTAAAACGTTGGAAACCACATGGCAAAGGCTTGGTTGTTTCGCTAAAAGGTGTGAGTGATCGTACCGCGGCAGATAACTTGGTTGGCGCAAATATCTGGATTTCTAAATCGCAACTGCCTCAAGCAGGCGTGGACGAGTATTACTGGTCAGATTTGAAGGGCTTAACAGTGTTAGGTCTTGGAGAAGATGAACAAGAAGTCAACCTCGGTCAAATCCATGAATTGTTTGAAACAGGTGCTAACGACGTGATGGTAGTTCGCGCTACTGCTGACAGTGTCGATAGCGAAGAGCGAATGATTCCATGGCATAAAGATGTAGTACAGCGTGTTGATCTCGAAGCTGGTCGTATCTACGTAAATTGGGGCGTAGATTATTAATCCTTTAAGGATTGACGCAGCAGGAAAATAGAGGAGTCTGCGATGTTTTTTGCAGTCATTACGCTTTTTCCTGAAATGTTTGAAGCGATTACAGCCTACGGTATTAGCGGGCGCGCAGCAAAACGTGACATTGTGCAAGTTCATTGTATCAATCCACGCGAATTTGCTGAGGGCAACTACAAAAGAGTGGATGAACGTCCATTTGGTGGTGGTCCAGGTATGGTGATGATGGCTGAGCCATTAGCGAAAGCAATTCATCGTGCCAAAGAGCTTGCCAAGCAAGCGGGTGCTGTTCATGTCCCTGTGGTGTATATGTCGCCGCAAGGAAAGACCTTAAATGAACCTGCGGTACAAGATTTCGTCAAATATGATGGTTTGATTGTATTGTGTGGTCGTTATGAAGGTGTAGATGAGCGTTTGATCCAACAATATGTTGATCAGGAATGGTCAATAGGCGATTACGTTTTATCTGGTGGTGAACTCCCTGCGATGGTTTTATTGGATAGTGTGATTCGGAGACTTCCGGGTGCAATGTCTGATGAGCAATCACATGTGCAAGACTCATTTGTGGATGGTCTTTTAGATTGCCCACAATATACCAAGCCAGACCATTTTGAAGGTTTAGATGTTCCTGAAGTATTAAAATCGGGACATCATGCCAATATTGAGAAATGGCGGTTTTTGCAGCGATATCAACGCACTTTAGAACGCCGACCTGAGTTGGTTGAAAAAGTTGAATTGACCAAGCAGCAAAAGAAATGGCTAAAAGATTCCAAGGTTTAAATTTTTTAAATCTTATATTAGGCTCTTTATGCATTGAAGCGGTCAAGCATAAAGGGAAAGTCAATCGGGTCTATGCGCTTTAGCCTCTAGCCCCAGCGATGATTAGACCTCTTCTAACTCGCATAATCGGAGATACCCCATGAGCGGTAAACATCCTTTAGTACAAGCTGTTGAAAATGCACAGTTGAAACAAGACATCCCTGCTTTTGCTCCTGGTGACACAGTAGTTGTTCAAGTTAAAGTAAAAGAAGGTGAGCGTGAACGTCTTCAGGCATTTGAAGGTGTTGTAATTGCTAAGAAAAATCGTGGTTTGAACTCTGCGTTCACAGTACGTAAAATTTCTAGCGGTTTCGGTGTTGAGCGTGTATTCCAAACTCACTCACCAATCGTTGCTGGTATCGAAGTGAAACGTCGAGGTGACGTTCGTCGTGCTAAACTTTACTACCTACGTGAATTGTCTGGTAAAGCTGCACGTATTCGTGAAAAATTACCAGCTCGTAAAGCAAAATAATTTGTTTTACAACGCTGTAAAAAATGCGCCTTTTGGCGCATTTTTTATGCGAGAAAGAAAATTATAAACCTTGAGATTTTAGCCGGTTTGCATGTTGACGATAGACATCGACAGGATCTGGTGCGAACAACGCTTTGAGACCAAGCACTTGGTTGACTTCATCTAAATGGTTCCAGTTGTAGTTATCACGAATGGTTTTACCAAACTTGGCACTACAGCGTGATACGAGGCCATCATTGTCTTTTCCGCCATCGATCAGTAATGCGGTCACTTTTAGTGCTGAGTCTAAATCTAAAATATTGGTGATTTGGCCCACACCTGTAAATGAATAGTTATAAATGCCTTTTTCCACGCTATTACCATCAGCACAATTGGATTTAGGCAAGCCCAGAGGGAATGCGGTATTGTACTTTGCAGAACCCGCTAGCGTTAAACTTGAACCACCTGCCAATGCATCATGAGGATAAGTCTTTGGATCTAGACCTTGCGCCCAAACAATGGCTTTAGAGACAAAATTCACAGCTCCGACCAAGGGTGCTTCGACAGCGGTGCCTTCAGCTTTTAAAATTAAATCTGCAACAGGGGAGCCTTGATGAGGTCCTGCAACACTGGTTAATGAAGCCACGACATCTGGGCGCACACCGGCAACATAACGAATCGTTGGTCCACCATGACTATGTCCAATCAAATTCACTTTATCTGCACCGGTGAGTGCTCGGATTTCAAGGACCTGTTGTAAAAGTTGTTCGCCACGTACTTCGGTGGAGTTAAACGGCGATACGCGCGTTGCCCAGACATTTGCACCATTGCGGGCAAGATCAGGCAGGATTTGATACCAATAGTCGAGTCCAAAAGAGTCCGTACCAACGGTAATGAAACCACCCATACCATGGTTAAATACGATTGGATATTTGGTCTTTGCATAGCTAGAACTAGCTTTGGCGGTGACTTGGGTTGCTTGCGATGCAGATACATTACCGATGCATGTAGCTGCAATTAAACCTGCTAAAAATGGTCCGTATTTCATGAGCGATCCTCAATGTATTATTGTTTTATGACAATATTTATTGTCACTTCTAATAAAGCAATAAAGATCACCTGTTGCAAATTGAAAAAGATTAACTGTGACGCTAAATGTAACAAAATAAAAGAGCATGATTTATCAGATCGATTAAAGTAAATAAGAGGGCCGAAGCCCCCTTATTGCATTTAAATTTCAACGATAAGAATTAAAGTCCTTGCAGTTTTAAACGGTTTGCATGTTGACGGTACAGCGCCACAGGATCTTGTGCAAATAGCCCTGTTAAGCCAAACATCATATTGGCTAAATCGGTATGGTTAAGTTTGTAGCTATCGTTAATGACTTTACCGATATAAGCACTACAACGTGCAACCATACCGTCATTGTCTTTATTGCCATACGACAATGGCCCGAGTTGCATTAGGATCGTATCGATATCAAGTAGATTTGTGGTTTGCGCAACACCGGTCCATGAATAGTACTGAATGCCTTTGCTGTCGACTTGCTTTAAGTTTTTGCTGCAATTTTCTGAAGATGCCAAAACACCGTCAGCTACAGCAGATTTTGCAACCGTACTGTTAAATGCAGCAGAACCTGTTTGTGATAATGATTTCATAGAAGCATCGAAATCAATTTCAAGCTCAGGTTTTGCCTGACCTAAAGCAATCAGTGGGCCGACAATATAATCACCTAAAATATTGAAGGCAGTACGAGAAAGTGAGTTGCCTTGAATATCATCCGCTACTTTAGAGCCGTGATAGGTACCTGCAACACCTGTAATAGACGCAATGTACTGTGGTTTTGTTTGAGCAACATACAATACAGTTGGACCACCATGAGAGTGACCGATTAAGTTAAGTTTTGGCTTCCCTGTAATAGCCAAAACATCTTCAACTTGTGCAATTAACTGCTCACCACGATGTGCTGTGGTATTTGCAGGAGATAATTGCGCTGCGAATACGGTTGAGCCATTTCGTGCCATATCTGGCAAGATTTGGTACCAATAATCTAGTCCGATGGTGTCAGTGCCGATACGTGACCAACCGAGCCAACCATGCACCATTAAAATTGGATATTTGGTTTTTGCGTAGTCAGATTTTGCCGTTTCCTTCACCTGGAGGACGCTAGGCGCAGCTTGAGTGCTTGCCGATATACTCATCGCTAAGCCTGCAACTGCAGCTGCAGAGGCCATCTTGGCCGTGTTTACTAAAGATCGCATAAATGTTCCTTGATCTGATGTTGTTTTTATTACTTTTTAATCATGAAAATACTCTCTGTTTTTAAGCAACATCTTTGTGATTGGCTAGGCCATATCTTTGATTTTAGAGAGTTTGAATAGACAAAGATGCATTGTCATTTTTTCATGCTCGGTTTGAAATTCCATGTCATTTTAGGACATGGGCTGCATTCAGATGATATGCATATTTATATACATTTGTCTTTTATTTTGATCGCTTATTTTAGTTGTTATGATTTAATAACTTATTGAATTAATTTGTTTAATGCTTACAAATAAAAACATTGTAAACAAAAAAGGACGTCCAAAGACGTCCTGTTCAGTACTTAAAGGGAACCGACTTTTGAAGTTACAGTCCCTGTAATTTTAAACGATTGGCATGTTGGCGATAGAGCGCAACTGGGTCAGGTGAAAATAGGCTGCGTAGACCAAAGACCATATTCACTTCATCTAAGTGGTTGTGATTGTAGTCGTCACGGATCACTTGTCCGATGTGGGTGCTACAGCGGCCAACCAAACCGTCATTGTCACGATTTCCATAGGCCAAAGGTGCAAGCTGACTAATCACTGTATCTAGTACATCTAATAGATTCGTGGTTTGTGCTGTACCTGTCCATGAGTAGTAATACACGCCATTGTCGACTTTGGCACCCGACTGATTACAGTTCGCAGCCAGTGCTGCGGTTGGAAATTTTGCATTAAATTCAGCAGAACCTTTTTCACTGATCGCTGTAAGTGATGCATCAACACTGTTGGGTAGACTCGAGTTGCCTTCAGCCCAAGTAATAATCGGTGCTAAGAGTTGATCGCCAAGGACTCCAAAGACTGAGTTAATAGTTTTATTCGCTTGGATTTTATCTGCGACTAGAGAGCCACGATAAGTGCCTGCAACCCCAGTCACCGAAGCCACATATTCAGGTTTGATCGCTGCAATGTAGCGAGTTGTCGGTCCACCATGTGAATGACCAATGAGGTTCACTTTGGGTTGGCCGGTCAGAGCAAGAACTTCTTCGACTTGAGAGAGCAATTGCTCACCACGGACTTCTGTCGACTCTAGCGGTGAAACTTGGGCAGCAAAGGTATTGGCCCCATTACGAGCTAAATCTGGCAAAATTTGATAAAAATAATCCATGCCAAAGCTGTCAAAACCAATGCGAGTAAACCCGAACATGCCATGAGTAAATACAATCGGATATTTGGTCTTGGCATAGCTTGCCGAGCTATTGGCGGTGACATGTTGGAGTCCAGCCGCAGCTTGGGACTGTGTATTTGCGATCGCTGCTGATGCAGCCATAATTGCGCATAAAAGAGCTTGTGATTTTTTCATCATTTCATCCTGAAATTGAAGTTATTTTTAAATTGTTATTTGCACTTATTCTGCGAAAGGTAATTTTCCACCCTGATCATGCACAGATTCAAAGGTACTGACGCGGAGCTGATCTTCCTTCGATTTAAAATGTTGATTACGGAGCTGCTGTACTGCTTGTTGTTTAGCGCTGTCACTCATATTGCTTTTCACAATACTGTCACGCTCTGTGAGATATTGATTCACACTAGATTTCCAAGAGCTGCGCTGGGTGTCTAGATTTTCAAGGCGCTGAGTGGCTTCTGGACCAACTAAATTTAACCGCATTTGATGGATTTCTTCGCTTGAACCACCACGGGCTTTAATGTCCGCTGTGAGTTTGCGTAAATCTTCAAGTTTATTGATTTGTTCCAGATTTTCTTTCCAGTCTTCTGGGAGCTCATCAAACAGAGCTTTTAGTTTTTTGGCTTTTTCTGATTCAGACAGTTTTTTGTCATTCACCACTTCCATACGTTTTAGGGTGTATTCGTGATAGGTATTTTCCTTGCCAAATAAACCTTCAATTTCATAATCAGAAAAGAACTGTTTTCTTAAATTCTGAGTGCTGCTATAGATCGAGCGATAATATTGTGGTGATTCTTTGTCGTCACTTGGTGGCTGTAAATGACCTAATTGTTCACGATATTTCATATAGCGATCCCACAAATCATAAATTTGGGATAGCGCAGGTTCTTTATGACCTTGTGCAATGTAGGTTTTAAAATCCTTTTTGATTTGATCTATCGACTTTTCACCATATTGAGTGATGAAATATTCAAAACAATTCCGTGTTTGTTCGTTCACGATCAGACGGTTTGAACCATCCATACTGATTTGACAGTTAACTTCCGTGTCTTGTTGACTTGGACTGAGCAGTGAAGAACCGCTTGTGGCTTGTGCTGTAGCATTTTCGCCCTGCGCTAAAGGCGTATTTTGTTGTTGAACCGATTGATCTGAAGGATCATTTTGTGATGCTTTTGGCGCCAGCCAAAATATAAATGCAGCAACAGCGATAACGACCAAGGCAATGATGAGCCAAAGTTTATTTTTTTGCATATCCCAATGCACCTTTATTCCGTTTTTAATTGTTTTAGAGTTCTAAATGCGAACTCAATATGACATAAAATGCAGATAAAAACATAGAAGAGTTGTAAACGTTAGAGGTGGGTTGTTACCATTGCGCTGTTCCTGTATTAGCCAAATTTTGACATGAAAAAAGCCTCTCCTAAGATCCAACGTCGTCCTGTACATGGTGTATTTCTTTTGAATAAGCCATTAGGTATTAGCTCGAATGCAGCCTTACAGAAGGTGCGTTGGTTGTTTCGTGCACAAAAAGCAGGACATACTGGTGCGCTTGATCCGCTGGCTTCAGGTTTATTGCCGATTTGTTTGGGTGAAGCAACAAAGTTTTCGCATTTTTTATTGGATTCGACTAAACGTTATAAAACCACCGTCTTTTTAGGACACAGCACCACGACGGGTGATGTGGAAGGTGAGGTACTGATGGAACAAGCCGTACCTGTTTTGACCGAGGCATCTATTCAGCAGGTGTTGGCACAGTTCGTGGGAGATATTCAACAAATTCCACCGATGTATTCTGCGCTGAAAAAAGAAGGTCGCCCGCTGTACGAGTTGGCGCGTAAAGGCATAGAAATAGAGCGTGAAGCACGTCCGATTTCGATTTATGCCATCGAGTTATTATCATTTGATGAGAATAGTATTACACTCGACATCACCTGTTCCAAAGGCACGTATATTCGTGTTTTAGGCGAAGATATTGCCAAAGCATTAGGTACTTTTGGACATTTGACCTATCTACACCGTACGCAAACGGGGCATTTTGACCTTAATCCAACTTACACCATTGAATATTTGGAAAGCTTGACTGAAGTGGAGCGTGAAGCATTATTGCTGCCGGTGTATTCACCCGTCGATCATTTCTGCAAAGTGCAAGCGCCAGAAGGGCGTGCAGAATATTTCAGTCGTGGCATGGAAAGTAATATTGAACATGAGGCAGAAGCGCAGGTCTTGGTATTTGAAGGTGAGCGTTGTTTAGGGCTGGCTGAAATTACAGACCGTAAACGTTTGGTGCCTAAGCGTGTGTTAAATCTAGAGTAGCTGATACAGCATTGAAGAGTTCTTATGGACATTGAAATTATTTTAAGCCTCTTATTTTTTGCATTTTTTGCCGGTGCAATTGATGCAGCAGTGGGGGGCGGAGGATTAATTCAAATTCCAGCCATTATGAATGCCATGCCGCACTTATCTCCGGCGACGGTGTTTGGCACCAATAAGTTGTCTTCGATCTTTGGTACGGCTTCAGCGTCCTATTCCTTTTTACGCCAAGTTAAACTACGTTGGAAATTACTTGCGGTCATTGCAAGTTGTGCATTCGTTGCCTCCTTTGTGGGCGCAGCTTGTGTATCGATGATTCCAAAAGAAGTCTTACGGCCTTTTGTTTTGGTCATGTTGATCGTGATTGCGATCTATACCTTTGCCAAAAAACAATTTGGTCAGGTGCATGTACGCCAAGAACTGACCCCTAAAATTCTCGGTCTTGCCGCTCTTGGTAGTTTGGTGATTGGCTTTTATGACGGCATCTTTGGGCCAGGCACGGGCAGTTTCTTTATCTTCTTTTTTATTCGTTATCTACAAGCCGACTTTTTACATGCCTCTGCTTTGTCTAAAGTGGCTAACTTAACCACCAATTTGGCTGCATTGAGTTTTTTTGCGCCCACAGGCCATGTGTTATTTGCTATAGGCTTAATGATGGCTGTGGCGAATATATTAGGCTCGATCGTTGGTGTACGTGCGGCGATTAAATACGGCAGTGGCTTTATTCGAATTCTATTTTTGATTTTGGTGAGTATTTTGATTGTACGGCTAGGGTATCAAACCTTTACGGGACAAGCTTAAAACAAAACTTAACAGAGCTGCGCTGTATTCTGATGCGGATATGTTTAGTATAAAAATGAAGCACTTTATTTTGCTGAATTAAAAAAATACTCAGCTATCGCTAAGCATCAGAGGGCATCATCAGAATGAATATTTTTGAAGCTTTACGTCAAAGTCATGAACAACAAAGAGCGCTTGCAGAACAATTAGTACAAACTTCTGGTGATAGTCCAGAACGTCGGGATTTGTTTGACCGACTTAAAAATGAATTATTCGCGCATGCTGTCGGGGAAGACCGATATTTTTATATTCCTTTAATGATGACCGATTCGGGGCTGAATATTACCCGTCATGCCTTGGCTGAACATCATGAAATGGACGAACTTTTAGAGCAGTTGACTGAGACTGAATTTAGCAATCCGGGCTGGCTGGCCATTGCCAAAAAACTTTCAGAAACTGTGCATCATCATTTACAGGAAGAGGAACACGGTTTCTTTCAACAAGCCGGTAAAATATTGGATGATAAGCAAAAAGAAGCTTTGGCTAAACAATACTTAGCCGAGTATAAAAAATATAAAAAAGCAGATAAAGACAGCCTGACTGGTTAAGTCCTTTATAGAAGCTAGACTTTTTCGAACCTTGTATTTAAAAGCCTTGTATTTAAAAGCTTAGATGTAGGAGTTCTTAGACAAGGTGTTGAAAAATGGCGGCAATCCCGCCATTTTTATTTAACTATTTTGCCTTTAAAAATTTAGTTGGCTGTTTCCGATTTAGAGGAACGCATCGTCACCCCGACTGAGGCGAGCATAATGCACACCAGAGCGAGCCATTGCCACATGCCGATACGTTCTCCCAATAAAACCATACCCGTAATAGCTGCCAAAGCAGGTGAGATACTCGACAATGTTCCATAACTCAGCTTACTTAGAATCTTTAAGGCTTTGAGGTCTAGGGCATAGGGAATCGCTGTGGCTAAAATGGCAATCAATAGTGCTTTAGGCCAATATTGTGTATCCAATAAAGCTGCTGCGTTGTTATAGAGGCCGATGGGTAATAAGGTCAATGCCGATAAACTAATGGCAATGGTCAGTGCATGCATGCCAATATTTTGGTGTACCACTTTTTGCCCGAAATAAATATAAAAGGCCCAACAAAGTCCGGCAGCCAATGCACACGCCGCACCAATCAGTGAGAAATTTCCGCTCTGGGCTTGTCCCCAAGGCACCATCAGCGCAATCCCTAAGATCGCCAAAAACACCCAAATATAGTCACTACGATTTTTTATCGACAGCAGTGCCAAACCCAGTGGGCCAATAAACTCGAGTCCAACGGCAATGCCTTGAGGGAGTTTGCCCAGTGACATATAGAACAAGACATTCATGAGGCACAGTGCTGCGCTATAGCAGAGCAGATCGCGCCATTTTAAAAACGACAGCCGTTTTAAAATGTGCCATGAACGAAACATTAAACAAATAATAATTGAAGCAAAACAGAGTCGTAAAATGGTCACACTGAGTGGATCAAGCACCAAAAATAATTGTTTGGCGAATGATGCACTGATTTGATAGGAGATCATGGAGAGCACCATGAAAACAACAGCGAGAAGTTGTGAATTTGGCATGCGGCACACAGTTGTTGGGCGGTGTTGAGCCCTATTTTTGAGTCAATACAGTATAGCGGTTAATGCTAACAATTGAGTGAATTTTAACATTTGACCAAATCATGATGGATTTTGAATTTAAATGACTTTGGCTTTTTGCGTGGTATAGGTACACCCAATCGATGCACAGATGATGACAGCAAGGGCTAACCACTGGGTCCACAGCAATTGTTCATTTAAGAAAACAAAACCAGAGAGTGCTGCAATTGCAGGTTCTAGGCTCATGAGCGTTCCGAAACTGAGCGCCGTTAAATTGCGGAGCGCAATCATTTCTAGAGTAAAAGGTAAAGCACTGGCTAGGATCGCAAGTGCAATAAAATACAGCAGACTACTTGGCTCAAACGCCTGTGCCGGCATACCTGCAAAGAGTGCGATGGGCATCAAAACACACATGCCGACGAACATGCCTAAGCAAACGGTATGATTGCCTGAGACCCCTGACGGTTTTTGACCAGCCACGATATAGAGTGCCCAACAGGCACCTGCGCCAAGGGCGAGGGCAATGCCAACAGGATCAAGTCGTTGTGCAGCTTGGTCAAAAGGAAAGAGCAGGATAAGGCCTAAAATAGCCAGTCCGACCCAAATAAAGTCAAATTTTCGGCGTGCAGCAAATAGTGCGACACTGAGCGGACCAATAAATTCAAAAGAGACGGCAATGCCGAGCGGGAGTCGATCAATCGACAAGTAAAATAATACATTCATCCCTGCTAAGGCACAGCCATAGCTCAGAATAGATGACCATTTCACTTGTTTAAAATTGATCTGCCAAACTTTAAAAATAATCGCCAAAATTAAAGCGCCTAGCATTAAACGCATCGCCGAAACGGTCAGTATGGGAAATTGACCGAAAAGATATTTGGCAAACGAACCACTGCTTTGCATACTGATCATTGCAATAAGCAAGATCAGTGGTGCTTGTAGAGCAGGGATAATTTTAAAATTTGGCATAGACTAAATTTGTTTCGATGACTCGAATAGCGGGAGATTGGCAAAAGCCAGATTTTAAAAGTCTACTACAATAAAAAAACCACAGCCCGAAGGCTGTGGCTTCAGTGTCTAATTAAATTAGAACAATACGCGAACGCGGATGGTACCTTCAACTTCGTGAAGAGTATCCAAAGCTTCTTTAGATGCAGTTGCATCAACGTCCATCACAAGATAACCCACATCGCCTTTGGTCATTAAAGACTGACCAGAGATGTTGATACCGTGTTCAGCAAACAAGTTGTTGATTTTTGAAAGAACGCCTGGCACGTTTTTGTGGATATGAAGTAAACGGTGTTTGCCTTCAGTCAACGGTAAGGCGATTTCTGGGAAGTTCACTGCAGATAAAGTCATACCTTTATCAGAGTAAGCAACGAATTTTTCAGCAACTTCAAGACCGATGTTTGCTTGCGCTTCCATCGTAGAACCACCTACGTGAGGGGTTAAAATCACGTTGTCTAAGCCACGAAGTGGAGAAACAAATTCTTCACCGTTTGCTTTTGGTTCTTTCGGGAATACGTCAACCGCAGCACCAGCAATGTGACCAGATTTGATTGCATCAGCAAGATCTTCAATGATGACACATGTACCACGTGCAGCATTGAGGAAGATTGCGCCTTCTTTCATTTGAGCAAATTGGTCTTTGCCGAAGAAGTTGCGAGTTGATGGAACGTCTGGAACGTGTAGAGATACGACGTCTGCATTGGCAAGAAGTTCACCCATAGAACCGACTTGACGTGCATTACCCATTGGAAGTTTAGTTACGGCATCGTAATAAATTACGTGCATACCTAAACTTTCAGCAAGTACAGAAAGTTGCGAGCCAATCGAACCGTAACCAACAATACCTAAAGTTTTACCACGAGTTTCAAATGAACCAACTGCAGACTTGTTCCAACCACCACGGTGAGTTGAAGCAGATTTTGCAGGAACACCACGAAGTAATAGAATCGCTTCAGCAAGTACTAGTTCAGCAACTGAACGCGTATTTGAGTATGGTGCGTTAAATACTGGAATACCGCGAATCATTGCAGCATTTAAGTTCACTTGGTTTGTACCGATACAGAAACAACCCACAGCAATCAGTTTGTTCGCCGCTTCAAAAACTTCTTCAGTTAATTGAGTACGTGAACGAATACCAATGAAGTGAGCATCTTTAACCGCTTCTTTCAACGCTTCACCCTCAAGCGCAGTTTTACGGTAGTCAATGTTGGTGTATCCAGCAGCATTTAGAGTGTCGATTGCGTTTTGGTGAACGCCTTCTAACAACAAGAAACGAATTTTATCTTTAGGTAAAGAAAGATGTTGGCTCATTACGGCTCCGCTACAAAGGCCAAATTTAGTGCGCATATAATAGCATAGGAAGTCGCCTGATATACATTTCCTTTATGACTGACGTCATGGCTATTTTGGCGAATGATGAGTCAATTTTTTTAGATTTGGTCTAATTAACTTGGTCATATTCCTCGTGACATTTTGAAATCACGTTTTTCTTTGGGTTTTGTCAAAAAAAGCCCAGTTATAGCTTATAATGGTGCCGCTCAAAATCATCATGACCAATTCCCTGACATTTTGATGCGCTCTGTTTCAGGCTTTTTCCCTTGAAATATGCGTTACCGCAGTTTTGACTGAATGAAGTCTGGACCTTTAAAAAAACTTGTTTACTTCTTGCAAGGTCTGAAAACGATGAATGCTCCAGTCGCTTTAACCCCAGAGTTATTGACCCAATTGACCGCTATTGTTGGCGAAAGCCGAATTAAAACTGATGCGGATAGTCTCCAAAATTGGGGTCGTGACCATACTAAGCACTTCGATCCAAACCCGTCGGTCGTCGTTTTCCCTTCAAGCACAGAACAAGTTCAACAGATTGTAAAACTTGCCAACCAATTTAATGTAGCGATCACACCAAGTGGCGGTCGTACAGGTTTATCTGCGGGTGCTGTGGCTGCTAACGGTGAAATCGTGGTGAGCATGGACAAGATGAACCAAATCTTGGAATTCTTCCCAGCTGACCGTATGGTACGCGTACAAGCAGGCGTGGTGACTGAACAACTTCAGAACTATGCTGAAGAACAGGGCATGTACTACCCAGTTGATTTTGCATCTTCAGGTTCATCTCAAATTGGCGGCAACATTGGTACCAACGCAGGTGGTATTAAAGTCATCAAATACGGCATGACTCGTAACTGGGTGTTGGGCATGACCGTGGTTACAGGTAAAGGTGACATCCTGCGCTTGAACAAAGGCATGATCAAAAACGCGACTGGTTATGCGCTTCAACACTTATTTATTGGTGGTGAAGGTACGCTAGGTTTAGTGACTGAAGCTGAAATCAAACTTGAACGCCAACCCCATGACTTACAAGTGTTGGTTCTCGGTGTGCCTGATTTTGATGCGATTATGCCTGTTCTACATGCCTTCCAAAAGAAAATCGACCTGACTGCATTTGAGTTCTTTGGTGAGCTTGCGATGCAAAAAGTATTGGACAATGGTCATGTGCAACGTCCGTTTGAAACACCATGTCCGTTCTATGTATTACTTGAGTTTGAAGCACCATTTGAACCGATCATGGATGCGGCAATGGAAATTTTTGAACATTGCATGGAACAAGGTTGGGTACTGGATGGCGTGATGAGCCAAAGCTTAGACCAAGTACATAGCTTATGGCGTTTACGCGAAGACATTTCAGAGTCAATCGCACCGTTCACACCATACAAAAATGACATCTCAGTTCTGATTACACATGTTCCTGCATTTATTAAAGAAATTGATGCAATTGTGGAAGCGAATTACCCAGACTTTGAAATTTGCTGGTTCGGTCATATTGGTGACGGTAACTTGCACTTAAATATTTTGAAACCTGCGGATTTAAGTAAAGATGAATTCTTTGCAAAATGCCAAGTGGTAAACAAATACGTATTTGAAACTGTGAAAAAATATGACGGTTCAATTTCAGCAGAACATGGCGTGGGTATGACCAAAAAGCCTTACCTCGATTACACACGTTCAGCAGAAGAAATCGAATATATGAAAGCATTGAAAAAAGTATTCGATCCAAATGCAATTATGAACCCAGGTAAATTGTTCGATCTTTAATTTTTTTAAAGACGTACTAGAACGCATCTTCGGGTGCGTTTTTTTATGGCTATAGCACGCCTTTTTAGCCGCACATGGATGAGAAACAGCACGTTGATTTTGTGGAGTGAGGTACTTCTTTTACATTGCTTAAATAGTGTTTTGGACAAATGTTCGGCATGATAGGACTGAATAATAAATTTGAGTTGCTTCTATGTATCGTTTAATTGCTGTGTCTGCATTGTGTGTGGGGATGTTGGCGGGTTGTGCGACAACGCAGAAAATTGTGTCTAAAGTCGGTTCTTCTGCTACGCCACTCGATCAGGTATTAAAAGAACGTCCTGATTTGCGTAAAGAGCTGTCGACTGTAGAAATTCGTCAGTACTTTAACCGTGTCGAGTCGCCAAATGCGGGGCAGGTGAAAGTGACGGAAACAGGTTTGATGGATGATTCGGTGAAATCAATTCGTACTATTTATAGTTTTAGATTGGTGGATGGTGACTGGCAGCGTGTAAATACGCAAAAGGAATATCAGTGCCAACGTGGTAAAAATACCAAGACTTTCCAATCGGCGAAGTGTCCTTAATAAATCTTTGATTTATGGTTGGAATTTAGGCATGTGTGCCTCATAAAAAGCGTATCGATTGATGCGCTTTTTTATTTCAGAAAGAACAAGCTAGCGTGACAATTCAAATCAAATTTTGAATATATCTTCATATTATTTAATTTATTTCTTAATCAATGTTAGGGTGTGTTGACATTTACAGCCGATAAATTGAGCTAAAGAGGCAACCATATAAATATACAAGTTAAAGCAACAGCGCTTTGATAGTTACGTTTTAGCTTATCGTATCTTGTGGCAATTCCTCTAAATTGTTTTAATCTACAAAATGCATTTTCAACTAAATGTCTGATTTTATACATATACCAGTCCATATCATCATTGCTAGATTTGGCATTTGATCTTCGAGGAATGTTTGCTTTCGTATTACTTTCTCTAATTTTCTTTCTGAAACTTTCTGAATCATAGCCTTTATCTGCACATAGCATTTCTGACTCTGTTAAATCTAATTTTGATACAAGATCAGGTGCAACCTTAATATCATGTGAAGTTCCATCTGAAATAATAAATTCAATAGGATTACCATTTGAATCGATTGCTAAATGTATTTTTGAACTATTACCACCAATACTTTTGGAAATACTTTGATTCTTAATACCAGCTGAATGTTGATGCGCTCGTACATGGCTCCCATCGATAAAAATCCACTCTTTATCAGCATGCTGGCTGAATAATTTAAAAATATTCATAAACTTACTATTTTTAGACCATCGATTATATTTCTTAAAAATAGAATTTGATTTACCAAACTCTTGAGGTAAATCACGCCAAGGACAGCCTGTTCTAATTCGAAATAAAATCGCTTCAATAAAATTCCGTAAATTTAATTTGAGATAAATATTAAAGTGACGGAAAATAGCAAGTAACTTGGACCAGTGTTGATCATTTAGCATTGTTCGAGGCATAGCGAGTGTAAAATTGGGTTTGGCGATTTAATTTTACTATCTCGCTATTTTTTTAATCAACAAATGTCAACAGACCCTAAATAAAGTTGAATTAAAGTTTTATAAAATCCACAGTTTGGCCATATTAATGGTATAAAAACAGTCACACTGCCTAAAACATAAATTTATGAACATCCAACAAGAAATCCAAAAATTATTCCAAAACCGAGATGAATTTCCATTATTTTATATTGAGAGTGGCAGTCGATTATGGGGCATGGCAAGTCCAGACAGTGATTATGATGTACGAGGTTTTCATCTCCCGTCTAAAGCACAATATTATGACTATCGGAAACATCGTGACCTTATTGAAATCATGGATGGTGATTTTGATTTCGTCTCTTTTGATTTGAATAAAATGTTTGGTCTATTGGCAAAGAGCAATCCGACAGTATTGGAATGGGTCCGCGCACATATTATTTATTTGAATCAGTTTCCTGAGTGGGAGAATTTTCGTGAGGGTCTACTTGAGCGTATAGATTATAAGGCTTTGTATTATCATTATTTATCACTGGCAAAAGGTGGTATGAATGTCATGCAAACGGCAGAGAATTTTACCTATAAAAAAGTGTTCTATTCGATTCGAGGGTTAATGTCTGCTGAGTTGGCTACACAAAAAATTATGCCTGAACTATTGATTACACAGTTGTTTGAACAGATTGATGCACAAGATCCATTGCGTCATTGGGCAGAAGATTATTTGGAAATTAAAAAACAGCAAAAAGAAAAGGCACAAGTTCCATTGGCTGAGCAAACCCAAATTTTAAAATTGCTGAATGATAAAATTGAAGCACTTAATGCAAAGCCGATAGAAGCAACCAATGATTTACACAAATTACAGTCTTATCTCACAGAGTATAGTTTCCGTATAAAACAGCATTTTTACGATTAAAATTTATTTTCTATACAATTGTATGATGAAAACCCTCGCTTTTATTCACGTCAATGATTCAGGCTCACCTGTCGGTGACTTTGCTCCAGTGACTTCAGTTTTTTCCCATTATGAATTGGGAAATACCGTTTCGCCTTTTTTATTGCTCGACCACTTAGGGCCTGGGGTTTTGAAACCAACCAAACTGAAAAAAGGCGTATTGGAACATCCACATCGAGGGTTTGAAACCGTCACATTAGTGTTTAAAGGCGAACTCGAACATCATGATACGACTGGCGGCGGTGGAGTCATTGGTGAGGGCGATGTACAGTGGATGACTGCTGCTTCAGGCATACAACACGAAGAAGTTTTTAGCCAAGCCTTTGCTCAGCGGGGTGGAGCATTTGAAATTTTGCAACTTTGGGTCAATCTGCCTGCCAAAGATAAAATGAATCCTGCACGTTATCAGAGCTTAGCCAAAGCCAATATTCCAAAGGTCGATTTAGCCCAAGATGCAGGTTATGTAAGGATTATTGCAGGGCATTATTTAACAGCCGACGGCCCCGCAGAAACACATACGCCTATGCAGGTATTTGATGTCTTTGTCAGAGCCAATCAAAGCATCACCCTGCCTGCACAGGAAGGGGATACCACGCTTGTGTATTTACGCTCAGGCAAACTGAAATTTAATGAAACGGATGAACAGTTAAATGCACAGCATATGGCAGTTATGTCGAGCCAAGGTGAAAATGTCGAATTGACGGCAGTCGAAGATAGCCACATGTTGTATTTATCAGCGCAGCCTTTAAATGAACCCATTTATGGGCGGTTATTTTGTGATGA
The DNA here is from genome assembly GCF_013418745.1 of Acinetobacter sp. YH12126. NCBI lineage: Bacteria > Pseudomonadati > Pseudomonadota > Gammaproteobacteria > Moraxellales > Moraxellaceae > Acinetobacter > Acinetobacter sp. YH12126. The sequence goes on from NZ_VPBM01000008.1 coordinate 194,424, forward strand.
ATCATTTTGCTGAAGTCATGCAAGCCTATGAGGACCTAAAACAAGGCCGCTTTATCAAATGGAGCGTAAAACTCTGTCCTTCAGGTCAGAGATATAAGCAACACGACCTGAAGTGTCGTTTGATTTAACTAAGGACTATTTTCCTTGAGTTTTGATTGTTAATATAAGTACATGAAAACCCTTAAATTACGTATAAAAGACAAACATTGCAAGGTGTTAGACCAACTAGCATCAGAAGTGAACTTCGTCTGGAATTATGTCAATGATTTAGGGTTTAGGCATTTGAAGCGGAAAGGTGAATTTCTCTCTGCTTTTGATATTGCCAAATATACGAAAGGCACGTCCAAAGAATGTAATTTACATAGTCAAACCATTCAGGCTGTAACTGAAGAATTAGTCACCCGAAGAAAGCAATTTAAAAAGGCAAAGCTGAAATGGCGTGTCAGCAATAAAAAATCAGCAAGGCGCT
>NZ_VPBM01000009.1:0-158908 GCF_013418745.1 Acinetobacter sp. YH12126
CTAGGGCTTGATCCGCTGCTGCATACGCTGCCTCAGCCGCTGCAACCAAATCTTCTACCGCTGCAATTTCAGTTGCATCATCAACACCGTTGTTGTTGCTATCCGTTACCGCTGGAATCACGATATCCGTTAACGCATCAATTCGATCTTGCAGTGCATCTTTGTCCGTACTGTCTGGCAAGGCATCCACTGCATTTTGTGCTGCATCTTTGGCATCTTGCGCATCTTTTAAGGCATCTTCTAAAGCTACTTTTTCTTCAGGTGTGATTAAGCCATCTGCATTCGCATCAGTGAGTGCATCTTCTGCTGCTTGATATGCATCTTCTGCTGCTTCAACAAGATCTGTGGCTAAATCAACTGGATTTTCTGTGCTGTCATCGACTCCGTTTTCATTCGCATCGTTGACCGCTGGAATGGTGATATCCGTCAACGCATCCAAACGATCTTGGAAGCCATCTTTGGCATCTTGCACTGCTGCAGGTGCCGATGGTAAGGCATCGACCGCATCTTGCGCTGCGTCTTTGGCTTCTTGTGCCGCTTGAAGTGCTTCTTCAAGTTCAGCTTTTTCGGTTGGGGTGATTAAGCCGTTTGCATTGGCTTCTTCTAATGCATCTTCTGCGGCTTGGTACGCATCTTCTGCGGCTTTTACTGCCGCTTCGGCATCGGCAATTTGTGCATCAACGGTATCATCAATACCGTTGCCATCGGTATCTGTCACCGCTGGAATAGTGATATCCGTCAACGCATCAATACGGTCTTGGAAGCCATCTTTGGCATCTTGTACTGCTGCAGGTGCAGATGGCAAGGCATTCACCGCGTCTTGTGCTGCATCTTTGGCATCTTGTGCCGCTTTGAGGGCTTCTTCAAGTTCGGCTTTTTCGGTTGGTGTAATTAAGCCATTTGATTCAGCATCCGCTAAGGCATCTTCTGCAGCTTGGTACGCATCTTCTGCCGCTTTCACTGCCGCTTCTGCATCAGCAATTTGCGCATCCACCGCATCATCAATGCCATTACCATCTGCATCGGTCACAGGTGGAATCACGATATCCGTTAAGTTATCGAGACGATCTTGTAAGTCGTCTTTATCTGTTCCTGCTGGCAAGGCATCCACTGCATTTTGTGCTGCATCTTTGGCATCTTGCGCATCTTTCAAGGCATCTTCTAAAGCTGCTTGTTCTTCTGCTGTAATCACGCCATCTGCATTCGCATCAGTGAGTGCATCTTCTGCTGCTTGATACGCATCTTCTGCTGCTTCAACAAGATCTGTGGCTAAATCAACTGGATTTTCTGTGCTGTCATCAACTCCGTTTTCATTGGCATCGTTGACTGCTGGAATGGTGATATCTGTCAACGCATCAATACGGTCTTGGAAGCCATCTTTGGCATCTTGTACTGCTGCAGGTGCAGATGGCAAGGCATTCACCGCGTCTTGTGCTGCATCTTTGGCATCTTGTGCCGCTTTGAGGGCTTCTTCAAGTTCGGCTTTTTCGGTTGGGGTGATTAAGCCGTTTGCATTGGCTTCTTCTAATGCATCTTCTGCTGCTTGATACGCATCTTCTGCGGCTTTTACTGCCGCTTCGGCATCGGCAATTTGTGCATCAACTGCATCATCAATACCATTGCCATCGGTATCAGTGACCGCTGGAATCTCGATATCCGTTAAGGCATCAATTCGATCTTGCAGTGCATCTTTGTCCGTACTGTCTGGCAAGGCATCCACTGCATTTTGTGCTACATCTTTAGCATCTTGCGCATTTTTTAAGGCATCTTCTAAAGCAGCTTTTTCTTCAGTTGTGATTAAGCCATCTGTATTCGCATCAGTGAGTGCATCTTCTGCTGCTTGATACGCATCTTCTGCTGCTTCAACAAGATCTGTGGCTAAATCAACTGGATTTTCTGTGCTGTCATCAACTCCGTTTTCATTGGCATCGTTGACTGCTGGAATAGTGATATCCGTCAACGCATCAATTCGATCTTGGAAGCCATCTTTGGCATCTTGCACTGCTGCAGGTGCCGATGGTAAGGCATCGACCGCATCTTGCGCTGCGTCTTTGGCGTCTTGTGCCGCTTTGAGTGCTTCTTCAAGTTCGGCTTTTTCGGTTGGCGTAATTAAGCCGTTTGCATTGGCTTCTTCTAATGCATCTTCTGCTGCTTGATACGCATCTTCCGCCGCTTTCACTGCCGCTTCTGCATCGGCAATTTGAGCATCCACCGTATCATCAATGCCATTACCATTTGCATCGGTCACAGGTGGAATCACGATATCCGTTAAGTTATCGAGACGATCTTGTAAGTCGTCTTTTTCAGTACTGTCTTTTAATGCGTCAACAGCTTTCTGAGCAGCATCTTCAGCGGCTTTGGCATCGGCAAGTGCTTGCTCAAGCTTGGTCTTTTCTTCAGGGGTAATTAATCCATCCGCTTGTGCATCGGTCAAAGCATCCTTTGCGGCTTTATTTGCATCTTCTGCTGCTTTTACCGCTTTTTCTGCCGCATCGAGTGCTTGATTTGAGTCGCCCGAACCCGATGAACTATCTGAATCATTATTTGCCCAAGCTAAAATGCCTCCAGCAGTAACTAAAGGAACTAACCACGTCCATAAACCAACTGTTGAATCTGAATAGAGTAAAGGATTAATTTCATCGATCGGATTATAGTTAATTTCAAATAATCCAGCTTCATTTGGATTTGTTTCTAATAGATATAATTTATCATCTTCTTCTAGTACAACATTGTTTTCATTTAGATTATCTGTAAAGTAATTCTCAATTATTAGTTGCTGTCCGTCTTTCATTTTTATAATTAAAGTATTTCCACTTCTCTCCATACTTAAAACATTTTCTTTTGAAGTATGTATAACAACAACAGAAGCCTCCTTTAATGAAATATTACTCGTTTGTATGTTTTCTAAAACAGAATGATGTTCTTTTGATACAACTTGGACTTGTAACATGATAATTACCCTCTGGCTTATTTATAAATATATGTTTTAAATAATTTTTTAAATCACATGCTTTATCTAGCTAATAAAAAGGCATGTGAATGGACATATAACAGTTCAGCAAAGTTAAAAAAAATATTAAAGTTTTTTTCTTTATCGCATTGTTAAGATGCTTCACACCAAACAGAAAGAATGAATTTGCACACAAATACACACCAATACCCAAAATATGTGATTTTGTTTGCATTTCAAATGTAAAAAAAAGCAAATAGAATGTGATAAAATTCAACAAAAATGTAATTTTTATAAATTAATCATCGATATGGATACAATATACATACGCAAAATTACCAAAATTACATAATAAGTATTTTTATTTACATTTTTTTATAAAATCATGAAATAAGATCTAACCTCTTTAATTTATTGATTTTATTTATTTGTAATTCTCATTAATTAAAACCATAAAAAAAACCTGTAATTAATTACAGGTCATTTTTAAGATTAAAAATTAATTATTAATTGTTTTTTCAAATGCTCTTAAACGCTTATAAATAGAAATCAGTTCAATAATGGTTGTCCACGAAGAAATCAGGTATTGGAAAGAATCACGTACACGCCCAAAGACATTTAAAATTTGCATTAATATACCGAGCGTGATTGTTCCCGCTGCAATACTTGGAAACAATACAAAGAACCCATAAATATTATCAAGCTGCATATACCAAATACGAACTAGGTTGAAATAAGCATAGTGAAAATACAGTCTAAAATAATTAAATCGGACTTTACCAAATAATTGTTTTAATGTTAGAGGGTCTGCTCGATCTGCATGATCTTCACCATAAACTAATTCTTTACGATATGCTGCTTCGACTTTTTGATTATTAAACTCCAAACCCGGTAGTTTATAACCCACCAGCATTAAAATAACCGTCCCTAATACTGCCCAAAGGACTGCCGCCCAAACCAATGCATAGGCGATTTCCCCCACGACAGGTAATTTCTTTACATGTGTTGATAAAGTTAACAGCACAGGTAGAAATGCAATTAAGGTCATCACCGATTCAACTAAGCTAACCCCAAGTCCTTCTGTGGTTCTCGCAAAACGCATCGTGTCTTCTTGAATACGCTGTGAGGCACCTTCGATGGTTCTCAGTTTTTTCCAATGCGCTGTATAAAAGTCATTCATTGCGGTACGCCAACGAAAAACATAATGACTAACGAAAAACAGGTTCAATACCGCCAGTGTGACATATACCATGGCTACATAGAGAAAAGTCAGCGTCTCTGAATATAGCGTCGCCACTTCGCCCCCACCACCTGAAAGCATCTTCTGGATCAGATCATAGAATGGGTTATACCAAGCATTGATTACGACATTACATTCCACACTAAACCAAACATTAAACAGGATAAATGCGGTTCCCCACACAGACCATCGTTGCCAAGGATTATCTGATTTAATCTTCCAAAAGGCTGCAAAAAGCGCCGTTGCTACAAAAAACCAAGCATAGAACCATAAAAATTTGGGACTCCAAAATCGGCTAATACCAATAGGCAGCTCTGCTTGATGATAATTTGCAGCTAAACCAAACATCGTACCCCAACTATTGCCACCGCTATACCACAAGACAATATTGATGACGAACCATATAAGGAATGATCCAAAAAACCATTTTGGATTTGGAAAAAAAGATTTAAACATTGGTCCTACATTTCCCTGAATCTTTGTTTTTAGTTTGAGTTGCTGATGATAAGTTTTATTTCATTAATTTTCTTGTTCAGATTGAATATTTAACGCTGTTTAATCTGAAATTTAACAATCAAATACAAGACGACACATCATTCTGTTAGCTTAAGCATGAAAATTGAAATTCACCTTAAATTCATTATTGATCATGCACTTTCGATGATCTGGTCATTGTTTGTGGAACAAAAAACACACCTTAGGACATATAATTACAGTTAAAAAGTTTGTCATATTTTAAAATTATTTTTGATATCAATAGATTAAAAAACCTTAATTTATTTAACCATTATTTAAACTTAAGTTATGGAAAATTCTAAAATATTTTCTGCGATGTAGCTCACGTCATTTACAAAACCTGTTTCTTCACCAATAATATGCTAAGTTCAATTAACAACCGATGCTTGGGGAAGTAAAATGGAAAGTGCAATTGTTGAATTACTCAAACCAATTACATTAAATAAAGAAAATTGCAGTCCTTTGGTTTTTGAAACTGGTACCGTTTTAAAAGTGATTATGCAAACGCCAGAAGGCCTTTTGGTAAGTAATGATGACAAATTTAACTTTATGATTTCATTCAAAGATAAGAATGATGTTTGGCGCGAAATTTAATTTTGACGTTAAATCTTCGAATTTTGCATAATAATGAAATTTAAAATTTACTGCTCTAAAACGGCATTAAAATAATAAGGGACTGACGAAAGCAGTCCTGAATCAAATTGATCTCACTTACTCATCTTCACTTTCAAACCATCATTTAAGACCGCTTTCTCAACTATCTTTCATTAATCTCATATTTTTCTAACTTCTACTCCGCTGTATTTAAATGCCAAGCTATAGAAAGTATTCTATTTAATTCATCTGAATCAAAGATTGAATTGGGGATAATTAAGGCTTATCTGTTGTTTTAAAAAATATTTTTTTGCTCAATTGATAAAAATAATTGGTCGTCAATATCACAAAAATCAGCCGTGATAGTTGAAACGCAACCACGATAGGCACAGCTAATCCAAGAGCTTTTGCCATTAAAGACATTTCTGCAATGCCGCCGGGAGATAAGCCTAAAACTAAAATTTTTCCATTGGCGTGACTGATATACACCAAGAACAATGCAAACAGGATGGATAATCCTAATGCCAACAAATTTAAAATGGTCGTGATGGCGATGAATTTTTTATGGCTTTTTAAAAAGCCAAAAGGAAACTTTGTGCCTAATGACCAACCTATACATATTTGTCCAAAGGCCGTAAACCACGTCGGGAATTTTAATTCCAATGCTCCGAAAAATGAAAGAAATCCCACCATAACTAATGGTCCGAGAACCCACGCATTTAATACATTGAATTTTTGAAATATTTTCGCTATCAAACAGGCCAAAGCAAATAAAAGAAGAATTTGGGCAATTCTAAAGTGTTCAATGATATGTTGGTCTAGACTCACCCAATGAATATCAAATAATGCTGCTAAAACGATTGGTACAAGCACCACAAGTGCCACAATTCTTAAACTATGTGCAGCAACGACTTTATCTACTTGCGCATGGTGATGTTCTGCGATATTCACCATTTCACTGGCACTGCCGATTGCAGAAGAAAACCACGCCGTTGCCCAATCTAAACCATTGATACGATATTGTAATCCTGCGATAAGTGTTCCCAAAATCAATGACCATAAGATGCCGAGTACGATAAATATCCAATAGGCAGAAATAGCATGGACTAGCGCTGGGGTAAAATATAGTCCCAAAACCATACCAATAATGACTTGTCCCACTTTACGCCAATGCGGTGAACATGTGAGTGGTTGGCCTATACAACCAAACAATAAAGCCGCGAGTAATGGCCCGAGCAACCACGGTAAAGGGAGATGAAGTAAATTTGCGATGAGCGCACCGATCAGTGCGCATACCAATCCTTTGGCATTTAATTTTATGATTTCCATATGATCTAACAGCAATGGTCAGACTCGCTGACCATTGCTTCTCCATTTAAGCTTTTTGCTTCTTAATGAATAGATATTTACGGACGATTGGAAAGATCAACAACAGTGCTGACATGACCCATAGTCCCATACTGATGTTACTGCTCCACAGAATACTGAGCTCACCTTGAGAAATGGAGAGTGCACGTCGTAGATTTGACTCCATCAATTCACCCAGTACAAAACCAAGAATCAGAGGTGCCAATGGAAAATCAAATTTTCGAAGGATATATCCAACAATACCGAGCCCCATACAAAGCACAAGATCGAAAACAGTGCTATGAATTGCAAATACCCCAACAAAGCTGACGGTTGCAATAATAGGAATCAAAATATAGCTTGGAATCGAAAGTAAACGCGCAAAGAAGCCAACTAAAGGTAAGTTCAATATCAATAAGATAATATTTCCCACCATTAAGGATGCAATCAATGCCCAAACCAAAACTGGTTGCTCCGTAAATAACTGCGGACCTGGAGTAATGTTATACATGGTCAAAGCCCCCATCATGACCGCAGTTGTTCCAGAACCCGGCACACCTAAAGTCAACATTGGGACAAAAGAACCACATGCTGCCGCGTTATTAGCACTTTCTGGCGCGGCCAAACCACGTAGATCACCTTTACCAAATTGACTACTGTCACCCGCCATTTTCCGTTCAGTGGTATACGCCATGGCACTCGCCACACTGGCACCCGCACCCGGTAAAATCCCTGAGAAAAACCCAATCAAGGATCCACGAATCATGGTGGCTAAAGCACTCAGAAACTCTTTGACATTAAATAATGAGCGTTTTCCTTGTTCTAAAACCACTTTGCCCATCGTGGTCCGTTCAAGCAGCAGTAAAATTTCACTGATACTAAATAAACCAATCACCACAGTTGTAAAGGCAATGCCGTCACTTAAACCCACACTATCAAAGGTAAAACGATAAACACCAGTAATCGCATCCATACCCACGGTCGAAATTGCCAGACCGATCAGCGCCATGATTAACGTTTTAAATGGTTGCGTGCTGACTAAACCCGTCAGGCAAACAATGGCAAAAACCATCAAGGCAAAGTATTCCGCTGGTCCAAAGGAAACCGCCCATCGTGCCAAAATCGGAGCAAATAAAACAATCCCAATAAAGGCAATCGTACTACCTATAAATGAGCTAAAAGATGAAAGGGATAAAGCAATACCTGCCTTACCTTGCTGAGCCAAAGGATAACCATCTAAAGTGGTCATAATTGCACCCGCATCGCCCGGTACATTCAGCAAAATTGCAGAAATTCGTCCACCATATTCACAACCGAGATAGACTGCTGCCAATAAAATTAAAGCACTATCAACGGGTAATCCTAAGGCGTAAGCAAATGGTAATAAGATGGCAACACCATTGATTGGACCCAATCCCGGCAACAGTCCGACAATCGTTCCAATAAATGCACCAATAAAAGCAATGAGTAAATTTTGTGGTTGTAAGGCAACTTCAAAACCTGTCATTAAGAAATTAAATATGTCCATGTCGTTGTCATCCCTAACCCAAGAAGCCTAGTGGCAATGGCACATCCAAAACACGGTCAAACAGATAGTAGGTACTCATACTCAGCACCAAACCCGTAATAACAACTGGTACTGTTTTCCCGTTAAAAAGTTTCCCAACCGCGATGGTCATCAGTAGCGTTGCTGCGATAAATCCCAACCATTCGAAGCAAAGCGCATACAGTGACAATGCCAATGTACATAGAACAAGTTTGCCGATTAAATGCTTATTCCAACCTAGTTCAACAGGTTCAAACATCATGGCTGGGCGCACAGTCAAATAAATGGCACTCACTGTAATTAAGCCCATCAGTAAAATTGGAAAGGCTTTCGGTCCTACAGGATCGTAGGAAATAGGCGCTTCAAAATTGCATGCGTAAATTAATAAGAAAAAGCCGCAGACCGCAATGATGGCCGTAAGAATCCGTTCAGATTTCATCATCTATCCTCGAAAACAAAAAACTGAGTTGAAAAGGCATTCAACTCAGCGTATTTGTTATTTTGATAATTTATATTCTTCTGATAATTGACGCATTTCAGCCGTTTGCTTATAGACATAAGCACTAATTTCTTCACCTGTTAATTCAAATGGCAACAGATCCTGATTTTCTCGAACGGCATCAAATTTTTGATTGGTCATCATTTTATCAAAGGCATTTTTCCACCATGCATATGCCTCATCACTGACCTTTGGCCCCATGTAGAAACCACGAATCACAGGCCATTCCAAGTCATAACCTTGTTCCTTCGCGGTTAATAAGTTAGAAAATTTACCCGCTAAACGTTTATCTGAAAACACTGCTAGAACGCGGATATTACCCGCTTCGAGATGCGAGCCAATTTCACTCACATTCCCCACGCCCACTTGAATATGTTGACCTAACAAGGCTGTTAATACTTCGCCACCGCCTTCGAGAGCTACAAAACTCAAGTTGGCAGGATTTACCCCAGCCTTTTTAGCCAAAATTGCCGTTTGCATCCAATCTTGACCACCCACACTGCCAGCACCACCAAAACTGATCCCTTTTGGATTTTCTTTTAGCGCCTTCATCAGATCCTCCAGTGTTTTTAATGGCGAATCCTTATGCACTGCCACTAAACCGTAATCAACAGCTACACCCAAAAGCCACTTCACATCTTTCTCGGTAAAATTACCAAATTTACCTTGAGCCAAATTCAGTAAAGAACCAGTTGAAAATGCGATGACCGCATTGTTATTTGCTGGATCATTATTCACAATTTTATTGTAAGCAACGGCCCCAACGCCGCCTGGCATATAGGTCACACGCATGGGGTCTTTTAATACTTCTGTTTCTTTAAAGCCGGATTGGATCAGCTTACAGGTCATATCAAAACCACCGCCCGGCTTTGCAGGGGCAATACATTCTGCACGTTTTGGATGACCTGGATCTTTTAAGGCATTGCCTGTGCCACAGCCAACGACAGCAATACTGGTGCAAGCGACGGCTAACCATTTTAATTTCTTCATTGTTAAAATATCCTTATAACGTTGTAGTCCATTTAAAAATTCAATTTTCTTACCTATAGCCATCATCGACCTCCATGGTCCGGTTGTGGTTTGGGTGCTTACTTGGTTTTTGAATTCGTTTTAAGTTTTGCGACACGTTCTTCGACGGCAAATTTTAGTAATGCGGCACTTCGGTAAAAGCCGTGCGCAAACTTACCAAAAGGGATCGTCAAGAAGAAAGTCATAACGGTTGCAAGATGAACAATCAGCAAGAGAGCCATTGCGGAACTATCGCGAAATACCAATAACGCCAGACCTGTAATGCTGATCAGCAATAACAGGAAGATAAAACCACGGTCCATTGGTTTTTGTTTTGCATCACCATGCATCGGATGTCGTTTAATATTGAGATGAAGCAGCCCGATCGGTCCAATGATCAGACCAATACCGCCCAATGTACCCAAAATCACCGGTAAACTGGTGTAGGCATACGGTGCTTCTAAGCCTAAAAAGTAGTGATACATCGTCGCGACACTGGTTGCCATAAAGCAAAGTAAAAATCCATACATCGTAAAGTGATGGAAAACACGGCGGATTTGTGTATAACGATCATCTTCCTCATTACAGCCTTTACCATGTCCACCATCTAAATATTTTAAGGTCAGGACATTTTTTGACGCTTGTAAGATATCGGGTTGAGCAACGCCTTCTGGAATAATTTTTGAAGTTTGTTTCCAAAATTTTGCTATTCCCAAGCCCAAAAGCATAAAAGCTAAGATAAATACAGAGCCAAATAACACGGCAAGAAAGTTATGCGGAAAAATTGCATAAAAATTCCCTTGATATTGACCAAAGATATTGGTGCCATTGAGCCAAACACCCAAGAGCATCAGTAATGCAAAAAATACCGACATCGCAGAAACTAGCGGAATTCCGGTCTTTTTATAAATCGCACCAAAAGATGCAGGAACTGCAAATTCTTGATAGGTTTCTAGGCGAACTTGTGCCATGGCTTGAGGAATATTGACGCCAAATTCATGCGGAGGCGCATACTGACAGGCATGTAAACATGCGCCACAGTTGTGACATAAATTTGCCATGTAATGAATATCGGCTTGCGTAAACTCAAGTCTTTTGGTCATTGCAGGGAAAACCGCACAAAATGTCTCGCAGTAACGACATGCATTACAAATCTGTAAAGCCTGTTTTACTTGCTGTTCATGATCCGAGAGCTGCACAACTGGTATTAAGTTTTTAACATTTGCATTCATTCTTTAAACTCCCAGTTTAAATGCAGCTTGAGCCGCATTTTTTCCTGCAATCCGACCAAATGTCGTTCCAATCGACATACCTACACCGGCTGTGTAGCCTTGCCCAAGTACATTGCCTGCCATCATTTCGCCTGCAACAAATAGATTTGGACTCGCGACATTTTCAAAGCGCACAGCGGCATCATCTTCGACTTTTAAGCCCAGATAGGTGAAAGTAATGCCTGGACGTAATGCGTAGGCATAATATGGCGGTTGGTTTAAAGGAACAGCCCAATGTGTTTTTGCGGGCGTTAAATTCTCGGTATGGCAATTATCCAGTACGGTGTGATTAAACTCACCCGCTACACAGGCTTGGTTATAGTCCTTCACTGTTTGAACTAAAGTCGCAACATCTAGATTTAATTTTTCTGCCAACTCTTCGATCGTATCTGCCTTAGTACCTTCAAAGACTGGTGGCATAAAACGCCCAACCGATTTTGAATCAATAATTGAATACGCAATCTGACTTGGCTGTTTTGCAACTAAACGCCCCCAAATGGCATAACGTTTCGGCCAGAAATCTTCGCCTTCATCATAAAAACGTTGCGCATTTTTATTAACCACGATACCAAGCGAAACACAGTCAATACGGGTGCAAATGCCACCATCGTAGAGCGGTGCGCGGGCATCAACTGCGACACAATGTGATTGAGATGGGTCGCCAATAATATCTGCACCCTGATCAATCATGAACTTTAATAAGTTGCCTTGGTTAAAACGTGTGCCTCGTATAATGAAATGATCTGCAGGCCATTCTCCATTTTCATTTTGTCCCCACGCTTCTTTTAACCATTCGCGATTGGATTCAAATCCACCTGCAGCTAATACACATGAAGCGCCGTCAAAACGCGTGCCATCTTCAGCAATTGCAGCAATAAATGTCCCATCTTCAATAATCAGTTCATTGATTTTTGTGTTGTAGCGAATCTCGACCCCTAAATCTTTTGCACTTCTAAAATAGGCATTTACCAAAGCTTTACCACCGCCCATAAAAAAAGCATTGGTCCGTGCTACATGTAAGGCACCTGATAACGGTGGTTGAAAATTTACCCCATGTTGACGCATCCAATTACGGCAAGTTGCCGTCGTGCGAATCACTAAACGCGCTAAATGCTCATTGGTTTTACCTGCAGTCACTTTGAGTAAGTCCTGCCAATATTCTTCTTCTGGGTAGGCATCGACTAATACATCTTGAGGTTCATCATGCATACAACGCAGGTTACGGGTATGTTGTGAATTTCCACCGCGCCATTCCTTTGGTGCTGCTTCTAGCAATAAAACTGAAGCCCCAGCCTCCCTTGCTGTCAGTGCTGCACATAAAGCGGCATTCCCACCGCCAATTACAATTACATCATGCATTCGATGTCTTCCCTTTCGAATTTGATGTAATTTAAGACCAAAACTGCCTAGCGCTGTGATAGGCAACTTTTAAATAGGTGTTTAGTAAAATTAAATAGGCTAAAAGTCTAATAGCTCTGCACTTGACCATAATCCTTTATTGATCAGCTGCTTAACACAAATTTTAATTGCTACTTTGGTGGCGAGACTTGCAGGAGAAAGCTCTTCTTCTGCAATACTAATAAGATAATTAATTCGATCCAGCACTGGTTCGACTACTTTGAGTAAACAAATATCTGATTTGAGATAATCAAAATGTGCACTGACAGGTTGAATGGTCGCCATATTTAAGTTGCTGACACAGTTCATGAGTAAGTGTAAACCATCAACTTCATAATTTACGTCCAGCCCCTCAACCTTTTGATCTATGAATTTACGTAGTCCATGTCGTTGGCTTGGTAATACCAGAGGCAAACGATTCACATTTTCTAAATCAATTTTTCCATTTTCAATGCAGTGTTCAAAGCCATACTCTTTCAGTAAAGAACGATTTGCCATAAGAAACATTTGTTCTTTTAATAACGGTTGTACTGCCCAATTGGCATCGACATCTTGGGTAAAAATAATGGCAATGTCGAGCTGTCTTGAGTTGACTAAATTGGTTAAATTTCCCGAGAGACTTTCAACTAAATGAATTTTAATATCAGGATAACGCTCTGACATGAGCTGCATAAATGGTATGCCCAGAACTGACGCTATACTGGGTGAAAATCCAACGCTGACATGACCCGTCAGACGAGATGAGTGCGCCGCCTCAATGGCATATTGCACATGACGTAGAGAAAGTTGAGCTTGCTTAAAAAATGCTAAACCCGCTGGCGTGGGCGTCACACCTGTAGAATTTCGCTGTAATAAACGTGTGCAAAGTTCATCTTCAAGTTTTGCAATTTGTTGACTGAGTGCCGATGTGCCAACCTCAAGTTTTTGTGCAGCTTTGCCTAAACTTCCAGATTCTACAATGGTGATGAAATATTTGAGCTGTTTAAGTTCCACTCACGCTCCTTAAGATTTTTTCATGCTTCATGTTAGTTTTAACAATATAGAAGCTAAAAAAACAGAAAAATCATTCAAAAGAAGTATTGAATATAAAAAAAATATATTTTATGTATTTCGACACTTTAAATTGTCATATTCTACCTACTCAATTCACCTTTAGTCCCTCAAAAAAATCCACTATCTTACCCGGCAAGATAGTGGATTCAGATTTAAGGCATAGGTTCTAGTAAGCCCACTGCACTAGCAGTCTAAAGAACCCTGCGAGAAGCGCCAAACTCAAGACACCACCAAGCCATAGCACAATAAACCAGCCTGCTTGATTCAGTTTCATGATGATTCTCCTTAATGATAGCCATCATCGCCGACACGAACTTTGTCACGGAACACCCAATACGACAGTGCGGTATAGAACAAAATAATCGGTATCAGCACCAATGCTCCAATCAAGGCGAACAATTGACTACTTTGCGGTGCTGCTGCCTGCCAAATGGTGACGGATGGTGGGATGATATTTGGCCATAGACTGATTAAAAACCCTGTATATGCCAGCACAACTAAGACAAGTGTATAAATAAATGGCGCAAATTCCTGACGTCTTTTACAGGCACGTAAAGCCAATAATGTGAAGATCAATACTAAAATCGGCACAGGGCTAAAATAGTACAGTTGCGGCAAGCTAAACCAACGATTTGCAATCTCTGCATGTACCAATGGGGTGTAAATACTCACTGCAGCAAAAATCACAAATAAGGCGATAATCAGTTTGGGCATGAGGCTAAACATATGATTTTGAACACGTGCATCAGTTTTAAAAATCAGCCAACCACAGCCTAAGGTGGCATACAGCACCACTACAGCAATGCCGGTAAAAATTGAAAATGGGGTCAACCAATCCAATCCGCCACCACTATAAATACCATTGGTGGTTTCAATCCCTTGGATATAAGCACCTAAAATCATACCTTGGAAAAATGATGCCAAGATCGAGCCCCAAATAAACGCTTGATCCCATAAATGTTTGGTGCGGTTCGCTTTAAAACGAAACTCAAAGGCGACACCACGGAAAATCAGTGAGATGACCATTAAGATAATCGGCATATACAGCGCAGAAAGCACAGTCGAATACACTAATGGAAATGCCGCAAATAAGCCTGCACCACCTAAAACCATCCAAGTTTCATTGCCATCCCAAACTGGTGCAACGGTATTCATCATCACATCGCGTTCTTGGCGATCTTTTACTAAAGGAAAAAGGATACCAATCCCTAAATCAAAGCCATCGAGTACCACATAAATCAGCACACCTACAGCAATGATTACTACCCAAATTAAGGATAAATCAATCATGGTTTTTCTCCTGTGGTTGTACTTCAAGCGACTCATCAATCGTACTCATTGGACGATTTGATGCACGAATGACCTCACCATCACTATGGGCTTGAGAATGAATGAACTGTGGTCCTTTAACCATCAATTTGAGCATGTAATAAATCCCAATACCAAATACGATGCAGTACACGATCACAAAGATTATTAAGGTTAAACCGACTTGTTCTGCCGATACTGGTGACAAGGCGTCTTTGGTACGCAGTACGCCATACACGACCCAAGGTTGACGACCGACTTCTGTGGTAAACCAACCAGCAAGCAAGGCAATAAAGCCTGAAGGTCCCATACATAAGGCAAATTTGTGGAGCCATTTTGACTCATAAAATTTCCCAGTTTTACGCAACCATGCACCCATCAGAGCAAGCAAAATCATCAAGACTCCCATACCGACCATAATGCGGAAGCTCCAAAATACTATGAGCGAGTTTGGTCGATCTTCAGGGGCAAATTCTTTTAAGCCTTTCACCTCTCCCTCTAAGGTGTGCGTCATGATCAGACTACCGAGGTTCGGAATGCCAATTGCATACTTGGTTTCTTCCGCCTCCATATCAGGAATACCGAACAAATATAACGGCATGCCATGATCTTTATTAGTTTCCCAATGTCCTTCAATTGCAGCAAGTTTCGCAGGTTGATGTTCTAAAGTATTTAGACCATGCATATCCCCCACAAATACCTGTAAAGGTGCAAGTGCGAGAATCATCCACATCGCCATAGAAAATGATTTTTTTACTAAGGCATCACGGCGACCTTTGAGTAAGTGCCATGCTGCAGTAGCAGCGACCAATAAGCCAGATACAAGGAATGCTGCTAGAGCCATATGCGCTAAGCGATAAGGGAATGATGGGTTAAAAACGATAGCAAACCAATCTTGCGGCACTATAATGCCATTTTCAAAGCTGAAGCCTTGTGGAGTTTGCATCCAGCTATTGGAAGATAAAATCCAAAACATGGAAATACAGGTGCCAATTGCCACCATCAGTGTGGCAAAGAAATGGGTTTTAGGACCCACTCTTCCCCACCCAAACAGCATAATGCCTAGGAAACCCGCTTCTAAGAAGAAGGCACTCAAGACCTCATAACTGAGTAAGGGGCCAGTGACACTACCCGCAATACGAGAGAATTCACTCCAGTTGGTGCCAAATTGGTAGCTCATGACTACCCCTGAAACTACTCCCATTCCGAAAGACAATGCAAACACCTTGATCCAAAATTGGAACAGATCTCGGTAAACGGGATCTTGTGTTTTAAGCCAACGCCATTCTAAGACCGCAAGAAAACTTGCTAGCCCAATGGAAATTGCAGGGAAAATAATATGAAAAGAAACTGTAAAAGCGAATTGAATTCGCGCCAATTCAAGTGCTGTCAAACCTAAATCCATGTCTATCACCTTATTGTGGAATTATGCGGTGAACCACTAACGGCCCATAATTTCGGGACTGCTTTAGGAAAGATAGATCAGTACGATGACGCAGACTGTTGTGAATCTGTTGGGATTTGATCAATTGTTTTAGCCTAATGATATAGGCGAACCGATTCTGTTCGCATCCGCTAAACGGTGCAAAAATATAAAGTTTCATAAAATCACTCTTTAAATACCGAGGTAAATCAACAATTCAAATTGTTGGTCTGATTAGGATTTAAAGTGTGTGTGGAGGTGCCCTACCTTGTGGAAGTAAGTAAAGCCTTTGCAGTGAGAAATATACATGTCGGAAAGCATCTTTATAGAAACTTAGACGGACTTGAATCTTATCGATGATTTCAACTATCTCAAAATCAAAAGGTAGGACAACATCACCATAGACGGTACAGTATTGGCATTGATGGTTATGTCCATTGTGATCGTCGTGATTATGATCGTGGGTCAGATGATGAACAAGTTCGTTATACGTCTCATGTACGTGTTTGTGCTTTTCTGGGGACAGTAAATTATGTGTAATAGAGAGACATACCGGAGCAATTTGAAATTCTTCGGGTAATAGCGGTTGTAAATATACTGCGATTTGCAAAACTAAAGTTAAAATTGCAAAAAACAGTCCACTCTGTCTTAGCAACATATTCTCTCAACAGATGCCAACGAAAGCAAAAATACTTAAAAGGCAGTGCTGGCTTGAAATCCGATCATACAAGTCAGCTTTATAGAATAAATATACCTAAAATACCAAGATCTTTAAAGTGAATATTCACTTTAAAGATATAAATATTAATTTTTAAGATAAAGACATAAATAAGTCTTTAATAATTTGAAATACAATATTTTTAGGTTTTAAAAAAATTAAGCGGTAACTTTAAATACGACACCCCATTTTCTTCAGGTTCGGGAAATTGGCCCGCTTTCATATTGATTTGAATCGACGGCAAAATCAGTTTAGGCATACTTAATGTTGCATCCCGCTCATGACGCATCTGCACAAATTCAGATTTTGTAGTTCCCTCATGAATATGAATATTGTGCTCTTTTTGCGTTTGAATATCGGTTTGGCAGTGATATTCATCACGCGTTTTTGGCAAATAGTCATGGCACAAGAACACCCGGGTGGACGCTGGCAATTGATACAGTTTTTGCACCGAATCAAATAAGGTATCTGCACTACCACGCGGAAAATCACAACGTGCTGTGCCATAATCTGGCATAAATAAAGTATCACCGACAAAGACTGCATCACCCACTACATAACTTAAACATGCAGGCGTATGACCTGGTGTCGGGATGTTATATGCCTCTAGCTCACCAATATGAAAATGCTCATGATCATCAAATAAATAATCAAATGGTTGTTGAGCATTAAACTGCTTGATATCTAAATTATAAATGGCACTAAAGGTTTCTTGCACCAAGGCAATATGATGACTCATGGCAATTTTGCCACCGAGTACAGATTTTAAATATTGTGCTGCAGTCAAATGATCGGCATGCACATGGGTTTCCAAAATCCAATCTACTTTTAAATCTTGCACTTTGACATATGCAATGATTGCATCAGCATGGGTTGTCGAGGTGGTTGCCGAAGCCGCATCATAGTCCAAAACACTGTCAATGATAGCGCAGCGCTTGGTTACCGGATCACTCACCACATAACTAAATGTATTGGTCGCTTGATCAAAAAAATCCTGAACAATCGGTTGTTGCATAGTTAAGCTCCTGACCATTTACGGTGAATCAACACGCCTGCAAGCATCGCCACTATAAAATATAAAACTTGATAATGCCCTAAGCCAATTAAGGTGAAACTTGGCGCTGGGCAAATGCCGGCAATCCCCCATCCTGCACCAAATATTAAGGCACCGATAATAAGCTTTGAATCAATTTTATTGTTACTTGGTAAATCAATCTGCTCATTAAATACTGTGGTTGGTGCACTGCTACGTACCGCTTTTTGGAATGGAATAAATGCCACAGCAATTGCCCCCATCATGACAAAGGCAAGGCTTGCATCCCAATTACCAAATATGTCTAAAAAATCGATCACTTTTTGCGGATTAGACATGCCAGAGAACATCAAACCCACTGAAAAAAGCGAACCAAATACAAAAGCTAAAAAGTTTTTCATTTTAGAATGCTCCAATCAAGTGACGAACGACATATACAGCAATAAAGCCTGCAAACATAAAGGTCATAGTTGCAATGATGGAACGTTTAGATAATCGGCTGATCCCACAAATACCGTGACCACTGGTACAACCAGAACCTAAGCGGGTACCAAAACCCACCAGTAAACCAGCAATAATCATCATTATTGGGCTAGCAGACACGATAATCTCTGGTTGTACAAAAAGACCATAAATAAATGGCGTGATGATCAAGCCTGAAAGAAACCACACTGCAGGCGTTTTAAAAATCGTCTGTGGATTCAGTACCTGCGCAATCAAGCCACTGATGCCTGCAATACGCCCATGGACATACAAATAACCCACCACTGCTATACCCAACAGAGCACCACCAAGAAACGCTGTCACAAAATCATGCATAGTTAATGCGCCATAAAACAATATTTAAACTTATATTATATAATGTTATATATTAATCAAGTCATTTTATGTTATTATCTCGATATACTTTGCTCCTTTTGCTTTTTATGATTCAGGTTAGACGTTATGAACATCGCATTCGATAACTTAAAAATTGAATTTACGCAGGTTGATACCGTTTCCAATTGTTTGAAAGTGTTATCAAATCCGGACCGTTTAAAAATTTTATGTGTGTTGATCAATGGCGAATTAAATGTTCAGCAAATTGAGGAATGTACCGATATTCATCAGCCGACCCTATCACAACAATTGACCGTTTTACGGAACAATAAAATTGTTTCGACACGTCGCGAAGGCAAACAAATTTATTATCAATTAGCAGACCCTAAAGTGCTGGGTATTATGCAAACGCTGTATCAATTGTACTGTCAGGAATAAACATTTTTGTGCATGCTTTTGTATGGAAGCTCAACCAAGTTTAGTAAATCCAAAATGAGATGATCAGTAAAAACCCAGTCAGCATGGTCAATAAATTCAGCCACACGGGATGTTGGGTCTGATAATCCGCAATAAATTCCTGTTCGGTTAATGAGCTCAATCCTCGACGATATTGCAAAATTGAGGCAAAGTTCACCAATAAACCAAATACAATCACGGCAATGCCAAGCCACTGTCCATAGATAATTTTGTGCTGATATTGCTCAGGGTGCAGTAGTTGTAGCAATACATTTGATTTTTCAATCACAAAACCAAAGGCTATCAGGGCTAAACCACTGCAGTTCCATGCCAATGCTGTACGTTCCAAAGCGAACAATACGCGTGGATCTTGTAAATTTGACATTGCGCCCCCTGATGTTTAAGTCGTTGACGTTGAGCTTAGCATGATCTTAGACGCGCTGTTGTGTTGGCTTGGTGAGCATCTATTTTCCTTATTTTTCAAAGATTTCTTTGAGATCACTCGGCATCCCTTGTGCAGACTGGAAGTTACCCTTGCTATCACGCCAAGCAATGGATGGTGTTGAGAAGAAACCATATTTGCCCATTAAGCTTTGGTTAAAATCAATTTTTTCTGCAATCTCTAAAGGAATATTTTCAGCTGGTTTAAGACGATTTTTGCCACGATTGATATTAATGTCATTAAATACGGCTGTTGGATTTTTTGACATGAGTAAAGTTGCCACCTGAGCACGGCTTTCTTCACGAATCACACCCACTTGAATATGACGTAATTGAACCTTGCCTGACTCTACCCAAGGACGTGCTTCTTGCCAAAATTTATGGCAATACGGGCAATTGGGATCAGAGAACACATAGACGATACGTGGTGCATCGCTTTTGCCATCTTGAATCCAAGTTGAACCTTCTAATGTTTTCCATACATCATCCAAAATGGCTTTTTTCATATGCGTTTCAATTTGGGTGTTTGAAAGATTATTGCCTTGAGCATCAAACAACTCGCCTTTGATGTAATACTTGCCATCATTGGAAATAAAAATAGTATTGGAATATTGGTCTTCATGCCCCACCCAACCGTTTAAACCTTCAGGTGCAGGAATTTGTTTGACAAATTGAAAGCCTTCTTTTTCTAGTTGTTTTTTAATTGCATTCGGATTGGCACTGACACCACATGCCACCATCAACAGTGTTCCGATGAGTAAACTGGTTTTAAGTAAAGTCTTCATGACACATATTCTATAATAAATTTATGGGTTAATTTTCTTGAGATATTGTTGCAACATGGCTTGACTAAGTTCGCCTTGATGACGCTCAACCAACTGTCCCTGTGCATTAAAAAATAAAGTGGTCGGTAAACCAAAACTGTTCAGTGCCTGTGGCATTTCACCATGTGCATCCAGCAGAACGTGTTTAAAACTGAAGTGATGTTTTGTGAGATAAGCACGGACGGTATCGACCTCTTCGCCTTGATTGAGCATGACAAAATGCACCTCAGGATATTGATCCTGCGCACGCTGTAATACAGGCATTTCACGATGACACGGCGGACACCAACTCGCCCATAAATTCACAACCGTGGGCTGACCTTGAAATTGTTTTAGCGCAATGATTTCTGACGGATCTTGATGGGCAAGCTTCAGACTTGGAAAACTCAAACTTGGATAATGGCTATCTTGATACATGATTTTTTGTACTGTCCATCCTACCCCCATAAGCATGACAAAGATCAGTAATAAAATGGCCTTGGCTTTTTTTGTCATGGCTGAGTTTTTCCACCAAAACCACGCACTTCCTGTCAGCACACCGCCTATTAGATGAAAACCTTTGTCTTGAATTTTCAGCATATCAATGGGCGATGCGAGATAAGACTCCATATTCAATCCAATAAAGATCAAGCGTGCACCAAGTAATCCGATCCAAACACTGCTCCAAATCGAATCTTGGAAACGCTGTTGGATTTCGGTTGACCACTGTGCTTGTTGCCCGATTTTTCGTCCAACCATGGCAGTGATCAGCAAAGCCAACACCAAACATAATAATGCCCATGGCAACATCAAGGGTCCAAGATGCAGTGCTTCATTCGAAATCATGGCGGTGTACCTCGGTTTAATCGGCTCAAGAGTTGCTCTGCACTAAAGGTACCCGTCAAACGTAGATTACGCTGTTCTTGATGCTGTACATCTAAGAAAATCATGGTTGGAGGTCCTAAAATCTGCCAGTCTTTCAGCACAATATCTTGACTTGCTTCATATTCGGTTAAATCGAGTTTGATTCGAGCAACAGCATCTAAAGCTGTTTGTACATCGGCACGAGGCATCACCTCTTTTTCAATCGGCTGACAAGCCACACACCAATCAGCATACACATCTATGAGTACTGCTTCTCCTTTGACTTGATTGAGTGCCTGTTCAAGCTCGGCTTGGGTACGTACTTTTTGCCATGCGACTAATGATGTGGCTTGTGTCGTACTCAGTTGTGACCATGCTTGCGTGATATACCATCCACCCGATATTGCGGTCGCTAAGCTCATAACAATGAACAGCAGTTGCGTCGGCATTTGTGAAATATGCGGACGAATCTTCCATAAAATGTAAACCGTGATACTGATGAATAAGAGTCCCATCAACGTCAAATAAACCACACTCGGCAGTAAAGGACGCAGGAAATACACCGCCAACAACAGCATGACAAAACCGAAAGTGAATTTCAGACGATCCATCCACACGCCCGGTTTGGGTAAGTACTGTGCACCAAACACACAGGCAATCAACAATGGTAAGCCCACACCTAGACCTAGAATAAACAGGTAACTAGCCCCCATCCACGGTTCAGGCAATTGCGCAACAAACAGCAAAGCCCCTGCCAATGGCGCACTCATACAGGGTCCGACAATTAGCGCAGAGATCATGCCCATAATGAATGAACCCCATAAGGTTCCACCTTTTTGTCGTTGTTGCCATTGATCTAAACGCTGTAATACACCTTGTGGTAAAGACAACTGGAATATGCCAAATAAATTCAATGCAAACAGCACGAACATCACGGCAAATAACCCAATAAAGATGGGACTTTGTAACCAACGTTGGAAGTTATAGCCAAGTCCAGCCACAGCTAAACCCATCAAGGCATAAATCAATGCCATTCCGACCACAAAGACACCTGCAATCATGCCGGCACGATAGCCACGATGACGTTGCACTAAAATACTGGATAAGATCGGAATCAATGGTAAGGAACAAGGTAAGAATGCGAGCAATACACCTAAACCTAAAAAAATGATCAGATTCAGTGCAATATTGTCTGTTGAAAGTA
This sequence comes from Acinetobacter sp. YH12126, assembly GCF_013418745.1. Taxonomy (NCBI): domain Bacteria; kingdom Pseudomonadati; phylum Pseudomonadota; class Gammaproteobacteria; order Moraxellales; family Moraxellaceae; genus Acinetobacter; species Acinetobacter sp. YH12126. The sequence continues at coordinate 22,492 of NZ_VPBM01000009.1, forward strand.
AATAAAAGAAGTACTGATCATTGTTCCAATCGGCCTGCTTCGTACGCTGTTCAGCATTCGTTGTAGTCACAGATTCAGAACTTGCCTGCATCATCAAGGCATCGTCTAGCTCTGGCGTACTGGCTTCGCTAGGTTCTGTTAAAGTAGTCACTTCAGAAGAGGGACTTAAACCATTTTCATCTTCTTTGATTTCTACTGTATTTGCTGGCGTTACAACGGTTACAGTTTCAGTGTTTTTCGCCTGTAGTTCTACAGGTATTGCAGTATTGGGTAATGACGACGATGTGACTGCATCTAATAATTTCTTTTGCGTTGTACTTTGCTGACTCAGCTTGCTTTCAGGCAATAATCCATCGCCATCGGTGTGAATGGTTGTACGCTGTACTGGATAACATAAGCCACTTTCGGCACAGCCTTGCCATTCAATTTTATAGCTTTGATTGGGTTGCATGGCGACAGTCGCTTGCACTTGCCCATAATGTACTTCAGTCATGCCGAAATTAGGGTCATCTTTTTGCTGTGGACGAGGCAGTTGCAGTGATAATGCTTTGCCATTTTCAATGACTTTAATCTGATCATGATACAGATAATATCCATCAGCAATACGCCACGTGAAGCTGGCTTGGTCTTGCGCTGTGGATACAGCCTGAAAAGAAAATGCTTGATCAGGAGGTAAAAAATCAGCGGATGCACTTTGCATACTCAAAATGCTGAATATTCCACACAACCCTACTAACCCTATACGCATAGATGACTTTAATACCCGACATAAATCTATTTCAGTTGATTATGCAAAAGCATAAATTAAGGGAGCATTAACAAGATAAATCATTTATAAAATACAGGCAGGAAGTCAGGAAAACGCTATGTTTGTTGTTTTGGTTGAAGATGATCCATATATTGCCTCAAGTATTTGTGCCACATTGGATTTTTTAAATATTTCAGTAGAACATGTGAGTCATGCGCGTGATGCAGATTATTTTATCCGCCACAGTGCGGTCGATCTATGTTTGCTGGATTTAGGCTTACCTGACCAAGATGGTTTAGACTTACTGCGATCATGGCGCAGAGATCAGATCCATATCCCTGTTTTGGTTTTAACCGCACGGTTACAGACCCAACAATGTGTTGAGGCATTAAATGTCGGTGCCGATGACTATTTAACCAAGCCTTTTGAACTGGATGAACTAATTGCACGGGTTCATGCACTCACCCGACGTCACCGCGGTTTTTCATCGAATGTCATTCAATTTGACCACTTAAAGCTCAATAAAGACACTCAAGAAGTCCATTATCAAGATCAGATGATTCAGCTTTCACGCCGTGAATACAGTTTGCTTGAAACCTTGATGAGCCATCCAAATCAAGTACTTAAAAACGAAGTGCTGTTAGACAAGTTATACGGCTTTCAAGATAGCATTGAAAGTAATGCCCTGAATGTCCATATTTATCACCTAAGGCAAAAATTGAATGCGGACTATATTCAAACCATTCGTGGTGTCGGTTATATGTTTAGAATTGCTGAGTCAATCCCATGCAAAAATCACACAGCTTAAAATGGCGCTTGGTCAGCAGTCTTTTGGCCTTGATGATCGGCTTATGGAGTGTAGTATTTGTTTGGCTGTATATCGACTTACAAAAACGTCTACAGGAGACTCTAGATCAACGTCTACATGCCTCCGCACAAATGGTGGCACGGCTAATTCAACAATTACCAGTGCAAAGCTTGGATGAGTCTGCCTTAGCCCAACAACTTCATTCCACAGACCAAGAACAATTGATCGCGTGCGAAGTATCATTATTTAGCTCTGACATCAGTGTAGGACAGCATGTCATTGCCAAAACACGCGGTGCACCGAAAGATTTAAGTCAGCAAGCAGTTGGTTTTAGTACTTGGCAACAAGGTGAGACGCAATGGCGCAGTTATGTGTTACGCCGTGGTGAGATTCAAGTGGTGGCTGCAGAGCGTATGTTTTTGCGGGAGTCTTTGCTAAAACAGATTTTGCAATCGGTCTTAATTCCGCTGATCTTGTCATTATTGTTGTGTATCGGCTTAATTGTTTTGATTATTCGTCGGGAATTTAAAGCCTTGGATCAGGTTGTAAGCGATTTAAGTCAGTCTAATTTATCGCTCAATGAAGCAAGCCAATATTTAACGAGCTTAGATGCCAATACCATGCCCTCAGAGGTCTACCCTTTTGTGCAAAATTCGAATCGCTTAGTCCATAAACTGCATCAAAGTCTTGAAAATGAAAAAGTCTTTAGTGCATACGCTGCGCATGAATTACGGAGTCCTTTAACCGCAATTAAAACCAATGTGCAATTGGCACAACTGATAGCGAAAACGGACGGCAATATGAAATTGCAATATAGCTTGGATCAAGCAAATCAAAGTGTCCGTCGCTATGCTGATTTACTTGAGCAATTACTGATGTTATCGAATACCGATCAATCTATTGAACAGATCAAAGCAAGCATTCAGGTACAGCCCATTATTGCCAAAGTACTTGATGATTTAGCACTAATTTATCCTGAAGCAACAGCTAAAATTCAGGTCGATTGGCACAGTCTTGGTGATTTGATATTACCTGAATTTGTCTTGTATTCTGTTCTTAAAAATCTGCTTGAAAATGCCTTATTGCATGCAAACGCTGATGTGATTGAGGTGAGCATGCAGAAAAACACTTTACACATTCAAGATAACGGCCGACATTTAAATGCCGAAGACATTCGTTACTTAGGGCAACGTTTTTGGCGTAAATCGTCTCAGCAGAAAGGTCATGGACTGGGCTTATCTTTGGTCAAAATAATGCTGCAACAATATGCTTATACCATCCAATTTGAACCGAATTTTCCTAAGGGATTAAAGATTGCACTGTTATCTCAAGAGTGTTGAATAAAGCAGATTATCATTTTTAGATCATGACTATTTATTCTTTGATTCTCAACGACCACTTTAAAAAAAAGCTTGATATATTTGTAATAGACTGACTTGTAATACATTTATTTCAGCTCAAGTGCAAGCTCCCTTGCTTTCTTTAAACTCATGTCTGGATATAGACCGAGTGACTCCGACTTACGCTCACCATGAACGGTATAACGTACATTCCAGTATTTTTGCCCTGCAGGTGTCACCAATAATGACAAACCATTTTCATCTGAAATACGATAACGCTTATCTTGGGGCTGTGCTTTTCTGCATTCAGTATCCGTGAGTTTCATCTGCATATACCCTTTATCTAGACTAAAAATAATTGGGGAAATTTTCCCAATAATTACCCGCAGAAGGCAAAAATTGGGTCACACAGCTTAGGACAGAATCGGACAATACAACCAATAAAAAAGCCCTTAAACATTGAATTTAAGGGCTTTTTTACATTCAGACGAACATCTCTGAATTGAATTTTGGTGGAGATGGCGGGAGTTGAACCCGCGTCCGCCAGCACTACGCTCGAGAATACTACATGCTTAGATATCGTCTATTGATTTAGCTCTTTGTGACCCGACGAACAGGGTACAAATCGCGATCCTTTAAGATTTAGTATAAGACCCCAAGGCTTGATCTTATACGGACTTGTGTGCGTTCGCTTCAGTCGGGACCCCTAACCACAAGTATTCAGGGATGCGGACAAGCTGCCCTTAGGCAGCTAGAGCGTAAGTTTCGTCGTTTGCGACTAAAATATGCAAATTTGATTTACGAGAGAAAATGCGCTCTCGACATGCATCTATGAGTTTCATCACCAGCGTCGAAGCCAGAAACATCCCCAAAGTAGCGTCATCATAGCATAACTTCAAAAAATTGCGATGCAATTTCGAAACAATTACACATTGATCTGCGCTTAATTACATAATTGCGTTAATATTTTATTTTTCAAGACCGCAAAAGAAAAATATATGAGCTATTTATTGGCACTCGATCAAGGAACGACTTCAAGTCGTGCGATCATTTTTAACGAACATGGACAAGTTCAAGCTACAGCTCAACGGGAAACCCACATTCAAACTCCTCATTCGGGCTGGGTGGAGCAAGATGCTCAAGAAATTTGGAGTACCCAAATTGCCGTCGTGCAACAAGCACTCGCTTCTGCTCGTATCCTAGCAAAAGACATTAAAGCCATAGGTTTAACCAACCAACGTGAAACCACCGTCGTGTGGGACAAACGAAGTGGACAACCCCTTGCCCCTGCAATTGTCTGGCAAGACCGTCGTGCCACTGAATGGTGTAATCAACTGACCCAACAAAACCTAAATGACATCATTCATAGAAAAACTGGTTTACGTATAGACCCATACTTCAGTGCGGGAAAATTGGTCTGGTTACTCGAACACGTTCAGGGTCTACGTGAACTCGCTCAGCAAGGTCATGTGGCTTTTGGCACGATTGACAGTTGGTTGGTGTGGAACCTGACGCAAGGTGCAGAGCATGTGATTGAAGCCAGCAATGCCTCACGAACCATGCTGATGAACTTACAGCAACAAGCTTGGGATGAAGAACTCTTAGAATTATTCGATATTCCCCTGTCGGTCCTCCCTAAAATCATCAGTTCAGATGAATATATTGCAGATACCGCTACAGGTTTACTTGGCGCAAACATTCCCATTACCGGCATTTTAGGTGATCAGCAATCTGCGTTATTTGGACAGTCATGCTTTGACGCAGGAACAGCAAAAAATACCTATGGTACCGGCTGTTTCATGCTCTTTAACACCGGCACTGAAGTTCAATATAGCCACAATAAATTACTCTCAACCCTTGCATGGCAAGCTCAAAGTCAAGCCCATTATGCACTAGAAGGCAGTGTGTTTATGGCTGGCGCAATCGTGCAATGGCTAAGAGACGGTTTAGGGATTATTCAAAAAAGTAGTGATGTTGAGAAACTCGCGTGCCAAGTGGAGCATACCGATGGCGTGGTTTTGGTTCCTGCCTTTACTGGGCTAGGCGCTCCGCATTGGGATAGTGATGCCCGTGCCCTCCTCTGTGGAATGTCACGTGGTACAAATAAATCCCACATAGCTCGTGCCGCCCTAGAGGCCATTGCCTTTCAAGTGTCGGATGTATTGACCGCCATGCAGTCCGACCTGTCTAGTCCACTTAAAGAACTCCGAGTCGATGGCGGTGCCAGTAGCAATGATATGCTGATGCAATTTCAGGCCGATATCTTAAATGTGCCTGTACTGCGTCCTAAACTTTTAGAATCAACTGCATGGGGTGCTGCCGCGATGGCCGGACTCAAAGCGGGTGTGTTTTCAAATCTTGATGAAATTGCCGCATCATGGCAATTAGAACGTGCTTTTGAACCAAAAATGAATGCTGATCAACGTGAATTTCATTTGGCTCAGTGGCAATCTGCACTTAAACGGGCGCGCTCGGACCTTTAATTTTTTCCAATCAACGCCGTATGCAATAAAAAACCGCTCGAATGAGCGGTTTTTTATACTTGATGTTATTTAATGTGCATGACCGCCACCTACACCTGCTTTAGGTCGTGGACAGAGCCAAATGATCAGTGCAGCGAATATGAAAACACCTGCCAGAACTAAAAACACATGATTGGCTGAAAGCGTTAAGGCTTCCTTATCCACTAAACTGGAGATATATCCCAAAGCAGCTTCTGAACTCATTCCATGATTCACCAAGGTGTTTTGTACCTCAGTAACATGTAAATTACTGACCATTTCACTGCGTGCGACTTTGGTGTGATCATCCCAAATGGTTACTGCAATCGAGGCTCCAATTGCCCCTGCCATGGTTCTTAAGAAGTTCATCAAACCTGCTGCAGATGCCATGTCTTGTGGCAGTACAGATGCTAAGGCCATATTTGACAAGGGAATAAAGAAAAATGGCACGGCAAAACCTTGTAATATTTGCGGTAAAGCCAAAGCCATAAAGTCTGCATCCGTGGTCCAAAAGGCGCGCATAAGGGTGACTCCGCCCAAGATACTTAAACCAAAACTCGCCAAAGCACGTTGATCGTATTTGGTTGCAAGCTTTGCAACAATTGGCGACATGGTCAAACTACCGACGCCCATCGTTGCCGTGAGATAACCGGCCCACGTTGCGGTATAGCCCAAGTTAATTTGTAACCACTGCGGAATCAGGACAATACTGCCAAAGAAGGCACCAAAACCAAACGCCAAAGCCAAGACCGAAATGGTAAAACTTCGGTACTTAAACAGCAGTATATTCACCACTGGATGCCGCTCAGTCAGCTCCCAAATCGTGAAAACGATCAGCCCAACAAATGCCGTCAGTGCCAGCACCACGATAAATGGATTATTAAACCAATCTCGTTCATGGCCCAAGTCCAACATCAATTGCAAGGCACCGATCCATAACACCAACAGCAGCAAGCCACCGCGGTCAATTTTCAATTTCTGTGTTGGAGTTTCAGCCGTTTTCAGTAAGCGCATCGCTGCGATAGCACAACCGATTCCGACAGGAATATTGATAAAGAAAATCCAATGCCAAGATAAATTATCACTGATCGTACCACCCAAAATTGGACCTAAAATAGGGCCAACTACAGTGGTCATTGCCCACATCCCCATGGCTTGGGATTGCTTTTCAGGAGGGAAAATGCGCATTAACAACGTTTGGCTCAGTGGCATAATCGGACCACCAAACAAACCTTGCCCAATTCGGCAAAACACCAACATTTCTAAACTGGTCGATAAACCACACAGTATCGAAAATACAGTAAAGCCAAACAGGCTGATCACAAAAACCCGTACAGAACCAAAGCGCCCAGCGAGCCAACCCGTTAATGGCACACAAATCGCCTCGGCCACAGCATAGGAGGTAATGACCCATGTCCCTTGGGATGCCGATACTGCAAGACTACCGGTAATATGCGGCACTGATACATTGGCAATAGTCATGTCGAGCACAACCATAAAGTTCGCCAATGCCAAGACCAAGGCAGCGAGAATCAGACGACCACCTTTCAGGTCAGTCATTTGCATTTGCTGATTCATAGGCAATTACTTCGATTTCAGGTCAATCGTCGCTTCCATAGACAGCCCCACACGGAGAGGGTGTTCTGCCAACTCTTTTGGATCCAAACGAATCCTCACAGGTAAACGCTGAACCACTTTAATCCAGTTTCCTGTGGCATTTTGTGCAGGAATCAAGGCAAATGCTGAACCTGTACCCCCAGAAAAACCGATTACTGTGCCATTAAATTTAACTTTGTCACCATACAGATCAGACGTCAGTTCAACTTTTTGACCCGCTTGCACCCCTGCCAATTGACTTTCTTTAAAGTTGGCATCGACATATAACTGAGAGACAGGCACCACCATCATTAATGACGTTCCCGGTGCAATGCGTTGCCCAACTTGAATATTGCGACGTGTCACTACACCATCAAAGGGCGCTTTGATTTGTGTACGTTCTAAGTCCAACTGAGCTTGTTGTAGACGTGCTTGCGCAACTAAAACATCTGGGGTTGAGTTTTCATTGCTGTCTTGAATTAATGCATCATTCGCCGCTTTATTACTTTGTGCCGCTTTTTGACTAGATTTGGCTTGAGCGAGTCCTGCTTGAGCCACATCAAAACTGGCTTTAGCGGTATTCACAGCACTCTGCGCTGTGCTTAATTCTTCTTTAGAAATCGCACCTGAAGCAGCCAATTGTTGACGACGTTGTAATTCATCTTGTGCTTTATTCAGATCGGCTTGTGCTTTGGCCACTTGTGCGCTTGCACTATGAATCGCATCATCACTGACAAAGATTTGTGAGTTTAAAGAGCTACTATTCGCCGCTGTTTGTTTGTATTGGCGTTTTGCTTTAAGTAATTCAGCCTGAGCTTGAGCTAAGGCAATTTCAGCATCACGAGCATCAATGCGAACAAGCACATCGCCTTTTTTCACTTGCTGCGTATCACTCACCAAAACCTCTGCCACTTGCCCCGTGACCATCGAGGTAATCGACGCTGTTTCTGCACCGACATAGGCATTATCGGTACTGACGGAATGATTTAGAAATATTGACCAAATCAAATACATCACCAAAGCAATCACGATCAATACAGCCACTATACCAAGGCCTTTTTTTCTGCGTGCTTTTAATTCCTGATCGGTGGGCTGCTCTGTAGATGGGGTTTCTGGCAGGTTACTAACGGTATCTGTCATAGATTTGTCCTAAATCTAGCAGACTTGGTCATGGCATCATGAGCTTTGCAAAGCATGTCAACTTTGCTGTCAGATAATGGTGTCGTGAGAAAGTCTATCTTCTTCAATTTTCCGGCATTTTAAAGCTAAAAAATCATATCCTGAGAATAGAAAATGTAACTCGTCAGTCTTTTTTTCGTCGGCAACAGGATAAAATCATGCCCTGCTGCCAATGCTGGACTTTATTTTTTCATCATTTTGAATGTGTTAACTTAAAAATGGCTTAATAAGCATACGATGCAATCGCTGTTGCAATCGCTTTACCTTCATCATTGACCATGGTCATACGCATGGTGCAGCCCTTACGACCTAAACGTAAGGTTTCAGCTCGTGCAACGAAATACTGTCCACGTCCTGGCGCCAAATAATCCACACGCATATCGACGGTCGCTAAGCGAGATACCTTTTTACTCGTTTCTGCTAGATCTTCAGCTGTGGCCTTTTTATACAATTCAGCCATCGCTGAAATACCACCGATACTGTCGAGTAAAGTTGCCGCAACACCACCATGTAAAATTTGGAATGCGACATTTCCAATTAGATTACTGGCCATGTCGACACGTGCTTCGATCTGACCATCAATCACCGTCATTTTCATGGCATTGTGTACAAAAAATGGGGAGCTGTTAAATGCTTGAGCAATGTTATTTAATAAAGTATCGATTTCATTCTTCGAGTTTAGGTCAATATTACCGGTCCAACTCTTATTTACATCTGTCATAGCCTACTCGAATCGCTGTCATTGAATAAAAAAATAATACGGGGTGCGCCAAACCCTCATTATGCGTCTACAATAGTCAAAGTTTAATACTGATCAATGAGATTGTTATGACCTATACGTTCAATCGTCCAGCTTTTCCTGCCACTCGCATGCGTCGCATTCGTAAAAATGACCAGCTTCGCGCTATGGTGCGTGAAACTCAACTGACGACTGATCATCTCATTTATCCAGTATTTGTGTTGCCAGGCCAGCAACAAACTCAAGATATTCCAAGCATGCCAAACGTACAGCGTCTATCTGCTGACTTGTTACTAAGAAAGGCAGAACGTTTACTCGAATTGGGTGTTTCAAAATTAGCTTTGTTCCCAGTTACACCACAGGAAGATAAAAGCTTAACGGCTGAAGCAGCTTGGCATGAAGATGGCTTAGTCCAAAGCACCATCCGCTTATTAAAAAAAGAACTACCAGAAATGGTTCTCATCACTGATGGTGCTCTCGACCCATACACCACACATGGTCAAGACGGTATCATTGATGATACCGGCTATGTACTGAATGATGAAACCGTTGAATGCTTAATTAAACAAGCACTCAGCCATGCTGAAGCGGGTGCAGATGTGGTTGCACCAAGTGACATGATGGATGGTCGTATCGGTGCAATTCGCCAAGCCCTTGAAGCCAATGGCCATATCTATACCAACATCATGGCTTATTCTGCAAAATATGCGTCTAGCTTTTACGGGCCATTCCGTGATGCGGTAGGTTCTTCAAGCAACCTCAAAGGTGGCAATAAATACAATTACCAAATGGACATCGGTAACCGTGCTGAAGCTTTACATGAAATCGCACTCGATATTCAAGAAGGCGCCGACATGGTGATTGTAAAACCGGGTATGCCGTATTTAGATATCGTCCGTGAAGTCAAAGATAATTTCGGTGTTCCAACATTTGTCTATCAAGTGAGTGGCGAATACGCCATGTTGGCAGGTGCCATTCAAAATGGTTGGCTATCTGAAAACGTGATTATCGAATCGCTTATGAGCTGCCGCCGTGCAGGTGCAGATGGGATCTGGACTTACTTTGCTGAAGATGCAGCACTCATGTTGAAAGACATGAAATAACCTGCAAAGCCTTCCTGAAATGGTAACGTTCAGGAAGGCTTTTTTATATCTGTAAAATTTAAAAAACAGTCTTGGAAGAAAAACTTCGGCGTTGCTGAAGTTAAGATCAAACTCATACATTCATCGGTTAAAAGAACATGAATATTGCCATTATTGGGGCGGGTATTAGTGGTTTACTCAGCGCATTGGAACTCGTTGAACGCGGTTGTACGGTGACGATTTTCGACCAACAACGCACAGGTTCTGCCGCATCTTGGGCTGGTGGTGGCATCCTCTCCCCGATGTATCCTTGGCGATATCCCAATGAAGTCAATGCGCTCGCACGTTATGGCAAGCAGAGCTACCAAAAATGGAATGAAAAATTAAAACCTATGACTGGGATTGATTTTGAAATTCATGAAACTGGCATGTTGATTTTTGATGAAGATGATTTTGAAATCGGCTTAGATTATGCCCGTTTGCACCAAGACCCAATGCAACAGGCGGAATATTTACAATCCGAGCAAATTGAGCAGATTAATCCTCACATTTCAGCACGCTTTGCACATGGCATTTATTTTTCGCAATTAGCCAACATCCGTAATCCGCGACTTTTGCAGTCATTAACAGCTTATTTACAGCAGCATCCTAAAGTTCAGATTTATGAACATTGCCCGATCCGCCAATTAAACCGTTCGGACAATCATATCCAGTCCATCACCACCGCAGATGGTACGCAACATACAGCAGATCAATTCGTTATTGCCACGGGCGCTTGGTCAGCCGCATGGAGTGAACAACTAGACATTGAGATACCCGTACAACCCGTGCAGGGACAAATGCTTCTCTTTAAAACTCCGCAGAACTGGTTGCCGACCATGTGCATGAATAAGGTGATGTACTTGATTCCACGCCAAGACGGTCATGTGGTTTGTGGCTCAAGTATGCGCCAATGTGGCTTTGATATTCAGACCACAGATGCAACCTTACAGCATATTCAAAAATCCTGCTTTGACATGGTACCAGAGCTTGCCAACTTTCCAATTGTGAAATCTTGGGCTGGCCTGCGCCCATCTTCGCCTGAAGGGATTCCATATATTGGGCAGATGCCAAATTTCGACAATCTTTGGGCAAATTTTGGGCATTTTAGAAATGGTTTATGCATGGGACCAGCTTCAGCTCAGCTATTGGCTGAACTGATGACTGGGGAAACGCCTTCATTCAATGCAGACCACTATAGTCCGAGTCGCCTGTTTCAAGATGCATTGTTAAGCGTCGAATAATGGTCAATCCGTCAAATTCAACTAAGCCAATAAATCCTGCAAGGCTTCTTTTAACGTCGGAAATTTAAACTCAAAGCCTTGCTGTAATAATGCGGCTGGCTGAACCAATTGACCATTTAAAATTAATTGCGATTGCTCACCCAATAAAATTTTAAAAACAATTGCAGGCACATTGAGCCATGGCTTTTTCGCTAATTGACGTGCTGCAATCTGCGCAAACTGAGCCTGCGTCGATTTTTCAGGCGCAACTAAATTAAAAATATGCGGATCGATTGGCGTGGGTTCAAGCAATGCATGTTTTTTCTCTGCTTGTTTCATTAAAAACAGCATACTTCGGATCACATCTTGTATGTGTATCCACACAAAAGGCTGCCGACCAGAACCTATTTTATTGACCAAATTGAACTGAATCGGTCGCAACATTTGCGGTAAGATCCCGCCACCTTCAGCCAAGACCACACCTAGTCGTGTGATAATGGTATTTTGTTCAGGAAATTGGCGTGTGACTTGCTCCCAACTTTGGCATAGCTCTGACATAAAAATGGCTTGTGGTGCAGTATTTTCATCGCACACTTTTGTCCATTGTTCTTCAATATCAATACCATAATAGCCAACAGCCGAACCTGAAATAATGCATTTCGGAAAAATTTTACGTTTACGTAAATATTGATACAGCGCTTCTGTGGTTTTGACCCGACTTTCTAATAATTGCTGTTTACGCGTCTCTGTCCAGCGACCTTTGCCGATACTTTCACCTGCAAGATTAATCACATAATCAATTCTGTCATGAGGAATTTGATCGAGCTGCTGTACCCAAGTTAAATGTGGTGATTTAGAAATACGCCCAGCCTTACGACTGAGCCCAATCACTTTATAATCCGCAGCTAAAAGTGCCTTGATGAGATGTGTGCCAATAAAACCGCTGCCACCCGTCATCAGTACTGTGGGCTGATGCATAATTTGTTCTTATCTATATGAAATAATACTATTATCTATAGAACAAGATCACCAAACGATCAAGCTTTATGCACCAAACTTTTGAGCAGCCATCCGCTGTGCTTGCGGACCATAAAACCAATAGGTGATTAAATACAAAGGGATAGCCATCAGTAACAACATGATCACCATTAAACTCATAAACTGAGGAAGTTGAACATAAAGCATTAAATTTTGCCAAATTTCAGGATCTTTTCTTGAAAAAATTGCGATACCCAAAAGTACAAAAGCTAAATTATATAACCAAAAAATCAGGCTAAAACCTAAGGTAAATTTTTTATGCTCTGCCTGTGTCGGTGCTCTCTGATTTTTATTTAAAAACCGAAATAACACCACGATCATGGCAATCAGGTAGGGTATGACCGTTAAAATACCACCTACACCCTGTGGCAATAATGCAGCGATCACACCGCAAATACAAGTCATGATTAAACAAATGAAAAAAAACAATAAAAAATAACGTGTTAAAGACACCATGACCCTAACCCAAGAAGAAGTTGACACCTAGTATAAAAAAAAATGCATTTTTTTTCATTTTCATGTCAACCAATCTGTAATCGGCTACGTTATATAGGGTACAAGGTCTGTAGCAACCGATGATTTGGACGGCATCCACAATGTTTCGGTGACCTTTTTAAAAGCAATAAGTTTCATTTTGAATTTAAGTATGAACAGCAGCCATCACTTAAATTTGAAATCGATTTTTTGACCGACGATTTCATCATCACTCGAATCGTCGGTCTTTTATTTTGTGCCTCATGCATTTAGCATCGAATTTTATTCTTATATTCTACACCCAAAAAAAATCAGCCGATAAAATATCGACTGACTGAAAAATCTATGCAACTTTAAAATAAGTCACAACTGTAAATCTATGTTATGCAGCACAGTAGCGATTACGCCCCTGTCTTTTGGCTACATAGAGGTTTTTATCAACTTGATCCAGAAATTGCATTGGATTATCCAGATCTGAAGGAATAATGGTTTTTACCCCCATGCTGAGTGTGACGAGTTCCGACACTGCTGAGGCTTTATGCGGTAATCGTGCAGCACGCACGGCATCCATAATTCTATCGGCCATCATTGCTGCTGCTGCCTGATTGGTCTCTGGTAAAATCCAAGCAAATTCCTCGCCACCAAAACGCGCAACTAAATCACGAGGTCGTGTACAACAAGATTCCAAACTTTTAGCAATTTGACGCAGACATGTATCCCCAATCACATGACCATTCAAGTCATTGTATTGTTTAAAATAATCTAAATCGATCAAAATTAGACTCAGCGGCTTTTGCGTGCGGATTGCGTTTAACCATTCACGCTGGTAAAAGTCATCAAACAAACGTCGATTTGCAATACCAGTTAAGCCATCTTTATATGAATATTCTTCGAGCTGACGTTGCAATTTTTGTAGTTGTTCCTCTTGTTTTTTCCGCTCGGAAATATCAAACATAAAGCCGACAAGACAATCTACATCACCATTTGGTTTACGCACGACATGCACAACATCACGTATCCAAAGATATGAACCATCTTCTTTAAGTGCACGATAATCTGCTTCATGATCTATACCAGCCATCGACTGTGAAACACAATAATTCAGTACATAATTACGGTCTTCCTCGTGCATACGTGATGCCCAATCATCTACCGTTTTCCAACTACTTTGTTTCCAACCGAGTAACTTTTCAATTTGCGGTCCAATATAACTAAATGTTTTACTGTCCCAATCAATACACCAAGGAATGGCTAATGTAGACTCTAATAAAGTCTTATACACCATACTATTTGCAAGTTTTTCTTCGTCAAAAGGATTATTTGGCATGTTGCATCTCCTGCTACCCCAAATGCAGGTAATACACCTGCTGTACAATAATTCACCTATATACAGGATTAGAACAACATTTTATATTCCTAGTTCTTGGTATTTTTTAACCTAATTTCAGATCTCTACTATTTGAAATGTGTAATCCATCAAAGAAAATATAATTACAATGAACCAGCTCTACTATTTTGAAATTCAAAGTTATGATACCAAGCTTTAAGTTGTGTATTATTCTGCCGTTTTTGGTTGGTCATTTACACGAGTTACAGGATTCCCTAATCAGTAACCCCAGACTTCATGGTGACCTCTTAGAATGCTCTGTACAGACTCCACCGATGCATTGCATTACCAATACATTTACTCGTAGTTTTGAAGTTAAAGATTTCGACCAAATCACTAAGAAAAATCTGGTACAAGATGGCCAAATTGCTATAGAAAAATTTGTGATACTTGGATAATACTGGCAAGGCTATTTCATAGATCCAGCCCATAATACTTTTTGCCTCCTGCAAGTGGATGCAAATGCACATTAATGCAGTTATGGCATAGTTTAGATTGGATACTTTGTAACTGTCAAAAACGACTTAGCTGGACTGATGAATGATTAATCTCCCTCGTAAACATAACCATATGTGATACTTTATAGCCCAATCAATTTTTTGATTTTTTGGTGCTTGCATGACTGTTCGTTTTTTTCATACTTCAGATTGGCATTTAGGACAATTTTTCTATAACCACTCACGTGACTACGAACATGAACAGTTTCTCAATTGGCTGCTTGAACAAATAGCACAAAAACAGCCACATGCCCTGCTCATTGCAGGCGATGTTTTTGATGTGATCAACCCCGCTTCCAGAGCGCAAAAACAGTTGTATCAGTTTCTAGCAGATGCACATGAGCGGGCTCCGCACATGCAAACCCTGATGATCGCAGGCAACCATGACTCAGGCTACCGTATTGAACAAGTTGAGCCTTTATTAGAAAAATACCATGCCAAAGCTGTAGGCGTGGTCCATAAAAATACCGAAGGTCAGCTCGATTTAGACCGACTGCTGGTACCTATTTATGATGAACACAAAAATGTAGTGGCATGGTGCCTGACTTTACCTTTTCTACGTGCTGCCGAGATCACCGGTTTCAATGATCAAACCACCAATAGTCAAAATGCCATTGCCTATGTACATCAACAATTAATTGCTGAAGCCAATGCACGTAAAACTCTAGATCAAGCCTTAATTTTAATGTCCCATGCCCACATGCAAGGCGGTGAAACGTCAGACTCAGAGCGCCCGATTATTATGGGCAATGAAGAAGCAATTTCAACCGCCCTGTTTGATGATGTAATTGACTACGTGGCTCTTGGGCATTTGCATAAACCGCAAAAAGTTGGACAAACTCATATCCGTTATAGCGGCTCACCGATTCCCCTGTCATTTAGTGAAATCAATTATAAGCATCAAGTGCTTGATATCAGTATTGACCCGACTCAAAGCGATGAATCACGCTTTCAAATAGAGTCCTTAGCGATTCCGCGCAGCGTGCAATTGCATCGCATCAAAGGCACAATTCCAGAAGTTTTGGCACAATTATCCGCTTTGCCGAGCGGTGAAATTGAAGATATTGATCAGCGTGAATATGTCGAAATTGAATATCATACCGACACTCCGCCTGCACCGAATTTACGACAGCAATTTGAAGAAGCGCTAGCGCCAAACCGTTATCGTTTGGTGCGCATCAGCCGCCGTTATTTAAATTCAGATCAAAATAATCCGCAGCAAGCCGCAATCAACCTTGATCCGCCTACGCCTGAAAAATTATTCCAAAACCTTTGGGAAAAACAGGGCTACGGTGCTGATGACACCGTAATGAAAGATTTTTTAAGTTTGGTCGATGAAGCACAAAAATCACTTGAAGATGATGCGAACACTTAAGGAATTGCCATGAAAATTTTATCTATACGCATTAAAAACTTGGCATCTTTAGCGGGTGAGCATTTTATTGATTTTGAATCTGAACCCTTAGCAAGTGCAGGCTTAGTGGCAATTATTGGTAAAACAGGTGCTGGTAAATCGACTATTTTAGATGCCATGTGTTTGGCGCTGTTTAACCGTGTGCCGCGCTTAAAAGACAGCGATGGCAAACTCATCGATGTAGATGGTTCAGAGCTGCCGACCAACTCACCGCAAACAGTCTTGCGCCGTGGTACAGGCCAAGGCTTTGCCGAGCTCAGTTTTATTGCTCAAGACCAAAAAGTCTATTCTGCACGTTGGGAAATTAAACGTGCCCGTGAAAACCCAAACGGTAAATTGCAAAGCGTACAGCGCTCACTGAAATGCTTAACAGATGGCACTGTTGTTGCGGATAAAACCAAAGCGGTTGAGAGCCAAATTTTACGCATTACTCAACTCAGTTTTGAACAGTTCACCCGTGCCGTTTTACTGGCTCAGTCAGAAGTGACCGCTTTTTTAAAAGCGCGTGATAATGAACGTGGCGAGCTATTGGAGTATCTAACCAATTCCAGTATTTTCGGGAAAATTGGTCAATTGGCCTTTGAAAAAACCAAGCAAATTGCCAATCAGCGTAAGGCTTTGGAAGTTCGACTCGGTGATATTGAAATTTTATCGGATGAAGATCTTGCCTTATACACGGCGAATTTTCAAAGTCATACAGAGTCTTACCAAAAATTCGAAAGTGAAAAGCAGCAATTGCTCAAACAGCAGCAATGGTTTCAACACAAAGATAAACTGATTGCGGATATTCAGCAACGTGAGCAATATTTGGCTGTTCAACAGCAGCAACTCGATGCACTGCAGCCGCAGAAGCAGCAATTGCAGCAACTGGAAAAATTCGCCTCAATCCGTCCAAGCATCATTCAACGCAAGAATTTAAGTACTGAAATAGCAACGCTGCAGCCTCAATTGGCTCAAGCACAGCAGCAGTTCAGCGCAATTGAAATTAAGTTTAATCATGAAAAAACTCAATTTAAACAACTTGATCTACAGCAAAAACAGCAGCACCAATTTGAAGTTGATCATCAAGATCAAATTGATTTAGTACGTGCGCGAATTGCCGACCGCCGAGTGCTAGGCGATCAGCTAATTGCTGTAAAAGATGAACTCAAAAAACTGCAAGATCAGCATGCCCCGCTGCTTCAAGCCGAACAGCAATTGTTACAAGTACAGCAGCAGTTAGAACAAAATATAGCGCAGCAAAATACCCTACTCTCGCAAACAGCACATTTTCAAATTTTGGATGAAGCACTGTCTGCACATCTCAGCCCTTTACAGCGTTTTATTCAAAGTTATGTGCAATTTGAGCAGCAATATGGTGATGTCGCTCAAGCCACGCAACAAGTGGCACAAAAACAACAGCAACTTGACCAGCTCATTCAGCAATTTGGGCAAGACCAAGCACTTAACTCGAAAATTACGGGCTTGCGTACAGCGCGTGAAGACTTATTAAATCGCATCAATCAATTAGATATCACCAAGAGTCATTGGCAGCATTACCACGCCATTCATGTTGAACATCAGCAAAAATTGCAAGACCAGCACCAACTGCAAAGTGATCTCACACAGAATCAGCAGCAATGCAGCATGGCTGAAACTGAATTTCATGCACAAAAAGCAGCTCGAGAGAATTTGCAAACTGTACTGCAGCAGCAGCGATTACTGCATGCAGAAAATATTGAACAGCTCAGAGCAAATCTGGTTGCAGGTGAAGCATGTTTGGTCTGCGGCAGCACCGAGCACCCTTATACATATAACCAAGATGTGCTTTCCCATGAACTATTGAAACTGCAAGTACAGCAGGAACAGCAAGCACTAGCGCATGAAAAAATAACGTTTGATCTGTGGCAGCAACTGCAAAAAAAATGCACACAGCAGTCCACTGCCTTTGAAGCCAATGCACAGCAACTCACCGCAATCAGCACGCAACAGAGCAATGCCCAAACCCAGCTTGAGCAATCACTTAATGCACTGAATATTCCATACGATTTGCACTCAGATTTGAGCTTGCTTGAAACGGCTATAACACATCATATTGCACAAACACAGCAATCTTTGCAGCAAACAGAAGCTGATTTAAAAACCCATGAACAGGCGCAGCAAAACAGCCATACTTTGACTCAATACATTCAGCACACGACAAAGCAGCTGACAGAAATACAGCATGCGGAACAAAATATTCAACCTATTTTGTCTTTATTGGATGACACTGAAAAATACGCATGGCAGCAGTCAACCCGCACCGCTGCTGAAGAAATTTATATTCAATTACAGCAACGTCTTAACACCTTAAAACAACGTAATGAACTAAATGCTCAGCTGAATCAAATAACACATCAGCTGGAACAGGCAAAACAGCGCAGTAAATTCAGTCTAGAGAATATTGCTGCAACTGAAAAACGCATTTCGACACTGTTAGAAGAAGGTAAACAAAATAGCGATCTTGCAATCCAAGCTATTTTTACCATGACTCAAGTAACTGTTGAAAAACCGCATGAATGGTTATTACAGTTTGAGCAAAACCGACAACAGCTGCAGACTCAGTTTAATACGGTACGTCAACAATTTGAGCAGCGACGCCAAGCCTTTGATACGGCACAAGCAACACTGCAAAAATATCAGGCACAGCAACTACAGTTGCAAACTCAACAAAATGCAGCCGCGTTGAGTATTCAACAGTGGTTAGCGCTGCATATTGATTTTAATGACGCCTTGTTACAGCAGCTCAGTGAAATTACACATGAGCAAGAGCTGCAACTGAAACAGCAAATTAGCTCGGCTGAACGTGCATATAGCGATGCTCAGTCTGCTAAGAAAACATTGGATGAGCAACTACAGCAGCACTTAATGCTGCAGCCTGAAATCGAATTTGAAGCATTACTCTCACAATTACAAAGTTTGGTTGAACAAATAACCCAAGTGATGGAACAGCGTGATGAAGTGAAACTCAAACTCGAAGTACATCAACGCAATGTAGCAAAACAGCAGCAATTTACCGATCAGATTCAACAGATCCAATCTGAGGAACATCGTTGGAATAAGATTTCGAGCTTAATGGGCGATGCAACGGGCAAGAAATTCCGTGATTTGGCACAGCAATATAACCTCGATATTTTAATTGAATATGCCAATCAGCAATTGGCGATGCTTTCACAGCGCTATACCTTAAAGCGCCTTGAAAACTCATTAAGCCTAGCCATTGTCGATCATGATATGGATGGTGAAACCCGCTCGGTCTCTTCGCTTTCAGGCGGTGAGTCTTTCTTAACCGCGCTCGCTTTATCCTTAGCCATTGCGAGCATGGCATCAGGTACAACAAAAATTGAAAGCTTATTTATTGACGAAGGATTTGGTACGCTAGACGCTTCAAGTCTGCACATGGTGATGAATGCTCTGGATCAGCTACAAAACCAAGGGCGTAAAGTCGTGCTAATTTCTCACATTCAAGAAATGCACGAACGAATCCCTGTGCAAATTCAAGTCAATCCTGTCGGAGCAGGTGCAAGCACCATCCAAATCGTATCTTAAAAAAAGCCTGCTTAAAGCAGGCTTTATAATTTTTGATTCTCTAGATCATTACGTCCCGAGTGGACGTAGCGTTAAAATCTGTTCACTACGCCCAAATGGGCCATGGACATCATGCAATACAGAACTACTCAAACCAACACCATCCGCTCCATACTGCTGCACGGTTTCCAGACCTAACCACTGTCCCTGTGGTAAACGGTGCAAATGGATTTGTAGATCCAGATTTGGAAAGCCCCAGCCAAATGGCCAATCCTGACGCGGAACAATACCATTGGCGGTATCAACCATGCCCATTAAACGGACAAAATCAGCAGTCGGCTCACCTTCAACCATGTCATGCTGTGTTCTCAGCCACACAATGCCTTGACCTGCACGGCGCCCATGGCTTCTTGCTTCAATCGACTGAATATATCCCCCCGGCCACTGACGGATACCGTCCCAAATCGGCGCAGTTTCTGGCCCAGTCACATCAGCATCCTCCAAACCTTTCACGGACTGGCTATTTTGCGTCATCATGCGCCAAGTGCGTGCCACAATGCAGGTTTTGCCCTGAGCCCGCATTTCAGATTCAATCAGTTCAATGGTTTTTCCCGGACGAATCACTTGCGTGATTATTTCAAACTCGCCAGCAGGAATTAAGCCCAAAATATCGAGGCTAATGCGCCCGATACGCATATCATGACGTGGTGAAAAACGGTCTAATTCAGCACAAATAATGCCTGTAGCTGGTGCCATGTGTTGCTCATGTGCATTCCATGCACCTTGTGCTAAATTGGTCGAATGGTAATGTGCCGTGACACAGCCTTGCGCATCTACGTCGCGTTGAATCAACTGATAATATGCCGTCATGAACTTCCCTATTTGTCCAAGTGTGAATTACTTCAATATCAAAAACATCCTGATTATTTTGTACTCAACTTTAATGGAAAGTTCAAATTAAAAGGCTCACTTTGAACCCATAGGTTTCATCTATTGTGAAAATTTATCTGCTGTGCTTACACTTTATAAGCCTAGTTTTGGAAAGCAGGCTGAATCTTCTGTCCTATTTTGAATAATCTCGCGCACCAAACAATGCTGTCCCCACGCGAACCATCGTTGAACCCGCAGCAATCGCATCTGTCATATCACCTGACATCCCCATACTTAAGGTATCCCAATCCTCAGGTTTCGTATGCTGTGCTTTGACATGCTCAAAGAGCACTTTGGCATCAACAAAAGCTTGTGGATTGTTTGGAGCAGGAATTACCATCAGTCCACGTAAGCGTAAATTCGGTAGCGTAGAAATCTGTGCGACCAAATCTGCTACTTCATTCGGCTGACAGCCATCCTTCGTATCTTGCGCATCAATATTGACTTGTAGGCAAATATTCAAAGGTGCTTGAGTCGCTTCTCGCTGGCTTGATAAACGCTCCGCAATAATCAAACGGTCTACCCCATGCACCCAAGCAAAGTTTGAAGCCAAATGTTTGGTTTTATTGCGCTGTACATGACCAATGAAATGCCAATCAATCTCTAAATCTGCCAAAGCCTCAATTTTTTCAAGCGCTTCTTGCAGATAATTTTCACCAAATGAGCGTTGCCCCATTGTATACATTTCTCTTAGCATTTCAGCAGGATGCGTCTTAGATACAGCCAACAATTCAACCGACTGCTGTGGTCGACCCGCAAGTTGGCAAGCCTGCTCAATTTGCTGCAAGACTTGATTTCGTGCTTCTTGAAGTTTATTCATTGACGGGGTTCTCATTTCATTCATCTTTTTTTGCATTGCCCTGCAACTAAGTGTTGGTTAAGCTGTGGGAAAGCCTTATTATTCTATCAAAATAATTAAGATTTAATTTTTATCTCGGGGATTTTATGGACATTACAGAACTATTGGCCTTTGCTGCCAAAAATAACGCTTCGGATTTACATTTATCTTCTGGTATGCCACCAATGATTCGTGTGGATGGTGAAGTTCGTCGTATCAACCTTCCTGCTCTTGAACATAAAGAAGTGCACAAATTGGTTTACGACATCATGAACGATAAACAGCGTCGTGATTACGAAGAAAAATTAGAAACTGACTTTTCATTTGAAGTACCTGGTGTGGCTCGTTTCCGTGTGAACGCATTTAACCAAAACCGTGGTGCTGGTGCCGTTTTCCGTACCATTCCTTCAAAAGTACTAACCATTGAAGATCTTGGCATGGGCCAAATCTTCAAAGATATTTGTGAATATCCACGTGGCATCGTATTGGTGACCGGTCCAACAGGTTCGGGTAAATCAACCACGCTTGCTGCGATGGTTGATTACATCAACGACAACCGTTATGACCATATTTTAACGGTCGAAGACCCGATCGAATTTGTACACGAATCAAAAAAATGCTTGGTCAACCAACGTGAAGTACACCGTGATACGCACGGCTTTAACGAAGCACTTCGTTCCGCACTGCGTGAAGACCCGGATATTATCTTAGTCGGTGAGATGCGTGACCTTGAAACCATTCGTTTGGCGCTGACAGCTGCTGAAACCGGTCACTTGGTCTTCGGTACACTCCATACAACCTCTGCCGCAAAAACCATTGACCGTGTGATTGACGTATTCCCTGCTGAAGAAAAAGACATGGTTCGTGCCATGTTATCTGAATCACTTCAAGCCGTAATTTCACAAACCCTACTCAAGAAAAATGGTGGCGGTCGTGTGGCTGCGCATGAAATCATGATCGGTATTCCTGCGATCCGTAACTTGATTCGTGAAAACAAAGTCGCGCAAATGTATTCTGCGATTCAAACGGGTGCCAACTACGGTATGACCACACTCGATCAAAGCCTAAAAAATCTTGTCGCAAAAGGCATTATTAGTACGCAGACTGCACGGACTGCAGCGAAGCAACCCGAATCTTTCTTGTAATTTTTTATTTTTTTGGGGCGATCGTTATGGATTTTAACGGCTTACTTGATTATATGGTGGAGAAAAAAGCATCGGATTTATTCATTACAGCCGATGTTGAACCCTCGATTAAGATCAATGGGCAAATTTTGCCAATTGGCTCGACTAAGCTACCGGGCCCGACTGTCGGTCAAATCTTACATTCGATTATGTCTGACAAACAGCGTAAGGAATTTGCCGAAACGCGCGAATGTAACTTTGCCATTAGTAATACCAGTAAATCTGCTCGTTTTCGTGTCAGCGCCTTTCAACAACGTGACCAGCCAGGTATGGTTCTGCGTCGTATCGAAACCGTTATTCCAACGATGGATGAGTTGAAATTACCGCCGATTTTAAAAGAATTAGCGATGACCAAGCGTGGCATTATCATTTTCGTAGGTGCAACGGGTACAGGTAAATCAACCTCTTTGGCATCTTTGATTGGCTATCGTAATGAAAATAGCAAAGGTCATATCATTACAATTGAAGACCCGATTGAATTTGTACACCAACACCGAGGCTGTATCATTACCCAACGTGAAGTGGGTATTGATACCGACTCTTTCGAAGTTGCCTTAAAGAATACGCTACGTCAGGCACCTGACGTGATTCTGATTGGTGAGATTCGTTCACGTGAAACCATGGACTATGCGATTGCCTTTGCTGAAACGGGTCACTTAGTTTTTGCTACTCTGCATGCCAACAACGCCAACCAGGCCATCGACCGTATCATTCACTTCTTTGAAGCGGATCGTCATAGTCAGCTGTTCATGGACTTGTCTTTGAATTTAAAAGCAATGGTTGCGCAGCAATTGATTCCAACCATTGATGGTAATTCACGTCGTGCTGCCATTGAGATTTTGATCAACTCACCTTTAATTTCAGACTTAATCCGTAAGGGTGAAGTGCATGAAATTAAAGACCTGATGAAGCGTTCTCGTGAACTAGGTATGCAAACCTTTGACCAAGCCTTATATGACCTTTATAAAGCCAAGCAAATTAGCTACAAAGATGCGCTAAAACATGCCGATTCACCGAATGACCTGCGTCTACAGATTAAATTGTCTGAAGAAGGCGGTGAGCATTTACTGCGTGCAAATTCAAATATTACCTTTGATGGTCAACATTAATTTTGCTTAAACGCTTTCGGAAATAAAAAAACAGACTTCACATGAAGTCTGTTTTTTTATTCATTCTCATCCGTATCGGATTATTTTTTACGATATGCTTCTTGGCATTCAGGCGCATCACAATAGCCATAAAGATTTAATGAGTGACCTGTAAGTTGGAAACCAAATTTTTCTGCCACTTGATGTTGCTCATGCTCAATCACATCATTAGTAAATTCCACCACTTTATTGCAGTTTTGACACACAATATGGTCATGGTGATCTTCTTGCATAATCTCAAAAACAGAATGATTGTTTTCAAAATGATGGCGTTGAATAATACCTGCAGCTTCAAACTGTGTTAACACGCGATACACAGTTGCTAAACCCACATCTTCACCCTGTTCAAGTAAAGTCTTATAAATATCTTCTGCGCTTAAGTGATGTTGTCTTGAATTTTCAAGCAATTCCAATATTTTAATTCGTGGAAGTGTAACTTTAAGTCCAGCTTTACGTAAATCTTGATTTGAAATAGGCATGAAAAAAGGTCTCTCAACAAAATTAAAGTTGGAATATGCAACAAAGTGTAGATGCAGTATGATCTATCCTTGGATCAAATGCATCATAATTAATTTGGGATAGTTTAGCAAAATGCAAAAAATCATGCTGACGTTATTCGTCACTTCATTGCTCGTAGGCTGTTCAACCTTGGGCGTTTATAAAGTTGATATTCCACAAGGTACACCTTTAACTCAAGCACAAGCGGCTAAAATTCAAGTGGGAATGAGCCACCAACAAGTTCGCTTTTTGCTAGGTAGTCCAACTGTTGCCGATCCAATGAATCCGTTACGTTGGGACTACATTTATAAGTATACCCCAGGAACATATGCTAAAAAAGCCAAGATTCCTGCTGCACATGGTCAACACTTAAAAATCTTCTTTGACCAAAACGGTATCGTTCAAAAAATTGAAGGCTTAGAAACCATTCCAGAGTCTCAACCGGGCTTACCAGGTTCTAAAGAAGCGATTTTAACTGCGCCACCACTATAATCGCTTTAAGATAAAAATAAACCCCTAAATTTAGGGGTTTTTTTTATAAGTACAATTGCTTGAAACGATTGCCTCGACAATAACGGCCGACGGGATTTTTCTTGGCGCGATTACGACGAATATCTTTCGGATTAATGGTTAATGCACGATAGATTTCGACGCGATCACCTGCTTCAAGTAACTGAGATGAATCGCTTACACGCGCCCCGAAGATTCCTAGTGTTAATTCTTCGGGTAAATCCACTTGTTTTCGAATGCCACTTTGCACAATAGCATCTTCAACCGTCATACCGGGATTAAAGCTCAGCGGAATTAATATCTGCTGTTCCACGCTCGCATAAGCGACCCATACTTGTAACTGAGCTGTCATTAGAATAACTGCCCAATCACAGCCACCAATGCCAATATTATTGACAAGGGCACTACGATACGTACGGCAATACGCCAAATATTATAAAAGGTTTCATGACTGAAGTTCATTGACTTACGTAGATGACTAATCTTCATAATCCACCCTGCGAAAATCGCATAAATCAGACAAATAATTAAGCCCCAAATCAACAAGGCAATATTAAATACTGGAACAACAGTGCTCAGTGCCCATACAAAAACCGCAACCAATAAAATCGCCCATTGCACTACTACGGCCAATTGGCGTTGTTGTAATTGTTCACGTGCCATTTGAATCAGCAATGCTGAAGCTGCGACTAAACCCACAACCAGTGCTAAAGCAGATACTTGTGCTTTTGCTGCGAAAAAGGCAAAAGCAATCACTGCCAAAAGTTGAGCGATCCAAATTGGAAATACCGTTTTGCTTGCAATCTCTTGTTGCTTCACGGCTGGTAAACTTGACTGCCAGTACAAGCCCATCCCCAAACCACTTGCTACGAGCGCCAAGACTGTTGCATTGCCCCACTCACTAAATTCGAGCGCAGTCATTTTCCATTCTGGCAATGCCGTTCCCATAACATTCGCCAAGACCACTGCAGCAATCACACCTATAGTGGTCAAGATCACTAAAAATTGGCGTGGTACAAACGACAATGCAAATGCAATCACTGCAAGGACAGCTAAAATCACGCTATAAGCAAAACCATTGGCTGTAAAACTTGCCACATATTGCGATGCGGCTGAAAGCATGGCACCTGCGAGGAATGGAATAAATACTACGGCAAGCCAACCCACCAAACGCCATTTTGGCGAAGCATCTGCATCACGTGTTAGCGAAGACAGTGCTTGAACTGCTGTAATTTTTGAACGTTTTGCTAAAGCAATTTCCAAATAACATAGCGGTAAAGCTAAAATAAGCATTGTACCTAGCCACAACAGCCAGAAATCTAGCTGACGTTCAATTTGAATACCTGTTACCGGTGCTAAAGTTGCAATAATGATAAAAGATAGACAGAACGCCATCAGTGGCGATAACCATTTCGACATCGCATTGTCCTGCATGACAAATTCCTTTGAAAATTCTAGCGCTATTTTGCCTTGCTGTGCCTTGAAAATCAAAAACAAAAAGCAAATCACCTTAAAGGTGATTTGCTGCGCAAATGATATTATTAGAATTTAATTGTTTTTATTTCATTTTTTGAGGTTATGAAAAGAAACGTGCAAACCAATTTTTGCCTTTTTTCTTTTCTTTTTCTTTGATGATACCCATCATATTTTCTTTAACCGCACCGACATAATCAGCATCATCGTGCTGAATATGGTTAATCAGCCATTTTGAAAGCACTTCATGTAATTCATTTTCAATCGCATGCCCCATTTCAAAACGGTCGCGGTAAGATTCAATTTTTTTAATAAATAAATCATGTACGCGTTTATGTGGCACACGATATTTATAACCCGCTTCTTCTTGTAAAGATTCTTCGAAGGTAAAATGTGATTGCGTGTAATCAATAATGTTTTCCAGAATTTGTTTTACACGATCACGATCTGTATTTGCGTCAATGCCATCAATTTCATTGATGTAGTCAAGAATCCGTTTGTGTTGATCGTCAATCACATCGATACCAGTATTGTATTCTGGAACCCATTTCATTTTCATTACGACCACCTATAAATATGAAGGACTTATCACGTAAATTTCATCATATAATTAAAGAACTTAAATAAAAATGAAGTAAAAAGGTTGGTTTTAATTGAAATACTGCCATTTATATTGTAATCAATTGTTTTTATTATGTTAATTTATTTAATCCCGAGTATAAAGCTAAGATATTTTTTAATCAATTCAATATCTTAGAAAACACCCTTAATTCAATAAAGTGTAAGATATTCATTTTTATAATGAATATCTTTCATTCAAAATTAATACTGATCTGCACGCGTGACGCGTTTTAAAGATGGGTCCAGCCGCTCACGTTCTAAACGTTCAACAACCGTCTTTGCAGCACGTATCGGACGGCCATGTTGAAATAAAATCATTTCACCCGGCTCAAATGCTGTCCAAACTTCGTTTTGCGTTAGGGGTTCAGTGGTAATCACGGCAACACGGTCTTCAGGCGTGGTGACTTTACTAAAATCGACTTCAACATCAATATCAATCAACTGTGCAGGTTGAAATGGGAACTCTCGAACCAGCCAATGCAGCTTGGTAATCGCATAACTAAATAGCGCCTGTCCATTCGACAAACAAAAATTAAAGGTGCCATGTTCTGCAATTTTCGGAGAAATTTCTAATAACAGATCAAACACCTGATCGAGTGTAGGTTCGGTATAACCAAAACGTTTCACCATTTGCTCGAGCAAATAGCAAAAGGCCAATTCACTGTCGGTATTGCCGACGGGGCTGAAGCGCCCTGTGAGCTCAGGCTGAAAGCCATGTAGGTCGCCATTATGTGCAAAAATCCACTGTCTGCCCCACAATTCACGACTAAATGGATGTGAGTTTTCAAGATTAATTTTGCCTTGTGTCGCTTTACGAATGTGTGCAATCACATTGCGAGATTTAATCGGGTAGTTTCGGATCAGCTCAGCAATCGGAGACTCTACAGCAGATTGATTGTCGACAAATAAACGACATGCTTTATCTTCAAAAAAAGCGATACCAAAGCCATCACAATGATCTGAGGTAATTCCTGCTCGCTGCGAAAATCCCCGAAACGAAAAAGTAATATCGGTGGGAGTCGCACAATTCATTCCGAGCAGCTGGCACATATTGATCATTTCAGCAGTAAATCTATGATTTCTCTATTGTGCATGACAGTTTTAGTTGTTGTAAATCTAAAATAGGCGCCATTATAAGAGTTTTTATAATCCAACAGGGCAAATACATTATTTGATCTTTTCAAAAGTTACTTAGCCAACTGATAAATAATAAAAAGCCTCAAAAGAGGCTTTTTTATATCAAAAAATGCTAAGTATCTTAAGCTTTTTTCACATTGGTTCGATTGGTGATTAATGTACCCACACCATGATCCGTAAAGATTTCAAGTAATGTTGCATGAGGTACACGACCATCAACAATATGTGCGCTGATTACGCCACCTTTGACTGCATCTAATGCACAGCCAACTTTCGGAATCATGCCGCCGTAAATCACGCCAGTTTCAATCAAACGATCGACTTCTTGGGTGGTTAACCCAGTCAGCAGATTTTTATTTTCGTCTAAAACACCCGTGATATTGGTCAATAGAATTAGCTTTTCCGCACCCAATGCTTCCGCCACTTTACCTGCAACCAAGTCAGCATTGATGTTATAGGTATTGCCGTCTTCGTCTACACCTAATGGTGCAATCACAGGAATAAAATCGCTTTGGGTGAACATTTCAAGTACGTCAGTTTTCACACCAACCACTTCGCCAACTAGACCTAAATCAATCTGTTTTACTGAACCATCTTCGGCAGTTTTTTCCATCAATAATTTTTGCGCACGGATCAAATTACCATCTTTACCGGTTAAACCAATCGCACGGCCACCGTGTTTATTGATTAAGTTCACAATCGATTTGTTCACGCTGCCGCCCAAGACCATCTCGACAACTTCCATCGTTGCAGGATCAGTCACGCGCATACCGTCGATACGATCAGACTCACGGCCTAATTGTTTGAGGAATGAATCCACTTGTGGACCACCGCCATGTACCACAATCGGATTTAAACCAACCGTTTTCAGCAGTACGATATCACGTGCAAATGAGCTCTCAAGCTCAGGATCGGTCATGGCATTACCACCATACTTCACTACCAGCGTCTTACCCGCAAAACGTTGAATATACGGCAAAGCTTCCGTCAGGATTTGTGCTTTGTCGATGCCAGTATGTTGATGTGGCATTTGCCTCTCCTTATTGAGCATCTGGAATGTCATGAGCAATGTCTGGATAGTGCTCAACTAACATGGAAACAAACAGATCTCGTATTTCTTTTAAGCGTGCTGATGAGTTGGCATCAAAGCGTAAAGTGAAATACTCACCTGTATTCGATGCTCGAATGATGCCAAATCCATCATCAAAATCAAGGCGTATTCCATCAATTTTACTGATTTGTGCCGGAATTCGCGCAGAATTAGCTTCAACCTGCTTTAAAACTTCCGCTGGATCATGCTGATGCGTACTGACATATAAATCTTCGGTACTAAAGCGCTCTGGATATTTCGCCAAAGCTTGTGACAATGTCAGTCCCTGAGCTTGAATATATTCTAAGACCCTTAAAGCAGCATATAGACCATCGTCATAGCCACCACCACGACCATCATTAAAAACATAATGCCCTGCGTATTCACCACCAAAAACCGCTTTGCCTTTAGATTGGGAAATATATTTTCGCAAGAAACTACTACCTGTTCGAATCATCACAGGCTGTGCTTCTAGATCACACACAGTATCGCGAATCATCGTTGAACATTTCACATCAAATACCACTTCTGCATGTGGTTTTTGAGTCAAACAAATTTCAGCAAATAAACATAATAATCGATCTGCAGAAACCACTTTGCCAGTTTCATCAATCAGTACTAAACGATCACCATCACCATCTAACGCAATACCAATATCGGCCTTTTGCAACTGTATGGCTTGGCGAAGGTGAGTTAAATGTTTGAGCTGTGATGGATCTGGAGCATGATCAGGGAAATGGCCATCAGCTTGGCAACGTAATGCCAAAACATCAGAGCCTAATTTGTTTAATAATAAGGCTGCACAATGCCCAGCTGAACCATGCATGCCATCGATCACAACTTTAAGCGGTTGCTGTAAATGAATGTCATCTAAAATAAATTTCTGATAGGCCAAACAATATTCAGGTTTGATTTCGTGTGGCTCAAGTTCAGTCATCAAGTGCACGCGTTCCGATGAAAAACAATTTCGTGCTTCGACTGCAACGTGTTGAATCATCTCCGGACAAGGTGGCTCACCTTTGATAATCCACTTGATACCATTATCTGATTTTGGATTATGGCTCGCCGTCACCATAATGCCATTGCCTTGAAATTGTCCCGCAATAAAATACAACATCGGGCTTGAGCAGCAGCCAATAATTTCCGCTTCAAGGCCAGCATCATGGCAGACTTTTTGAATTATTTTTGCATAGGTTGGACTGGTTAAACGCGCATCATAGCCAATGGCAAGTCTCTTTTGCCCTACATCTAAATATTGTTTGACTAAGCCACAAGCAATTGACTGAACTAAATCAGCATTTAAGAGCGATATTTTCCCGCGAATGTCATATGCACGAAAAATATGTTGCGGAAAGTGACTAAACAGTGAACCCATACTATGTTCTTCTAATTACATCTTTATTAATTAAAAAATCTAAAATTCTATTGAGAATTTAAGCTTTTAATTAAAGGATAAAATCCTGAAAAAAAGTGTAGCTTTTTTTATAACAAATTTAGTTAACAATCAATTAATAATATTTAAATACTGATCTAAAAATTACACTCACATTTATCCACTAATTTATTTTTAAAATTAAATCAATACCTTACATTAATAAAAATATCAATTTATCATTTAGTCTTAAATATTTTACTTTTCAAATATTTTTGATTATTTATTTAAATGTGTATAAATATAGTAAATCGATCAAATTTAAACCAATACACAAAATTCTAATTATTCTTTACCCTCACCCCTAAAATATAAACCAAGTAAACTCATCAGAATTAAAAATCCTAATAAGATCCAAAATACTCTAAATATAGATTTGAATTTGAATAAATTAAAATTTAAATAAAATGATATAAATAAAAACCATCACGAGGATGGTTTTTTATTAGCTACTTGATTTTAGGCATTTACTTGTCAACACACTGGATCAAAAGTCTCGCGCTGATTAGTTTTTACCTGTATGACCAAAACCGCCTGCACCACGTTCAGTGGCTTCAAACTCATCTACAATATCAAACTGAGCTTGTACAACTGGCACTAAAACATATTGTGCTAAACGCTCACCCGGCTCTAGGCTAAATGCAGTTTGGCTACGGTTCCAAACAGATACCATCAATTCACCTTGGTAATCTGAATCAATCAAACCAACCAAGTTACCCAACACGATTCCGTGTTTATGACCTAAGCCTGAACGTGGCAGAATTAAACCTGCATACTGCGTATCTTCGATATAAATCGATAGGCCTGTTTTTACCAGAACAGTTTGACCCGGTTCAATTACGGTGGTTTCTTCTACACATGCACGGAGATCTAGACCTGCCGAACCTGCTGTTGCATAAGTTGGCATTGGCCATTCCGTACCTAAACGTGTGTCGAGAACTTTAACTTGAACTTTCATGGTTCATTCCTGTTTCAATAAAACGAATTTCAAAAAAATAAATAAAATATTCTACGCATTAAGCTTTAACGCTTAATCAGCGCGCGTAAATTTTCTAAATAATGCTGTGCTTGCTGTTTAGGATCGATATCCCCAGCCAGCTTTTTCTTGCGCCCTAACCACTCCAATTCATCTTGTGGCAGTTCGTCCAAGAAACGGCTTGGTGTCATTTGTCGCATTTGACCACCGGCTTTACGTTGCTCTGCTAGAGTCATGGTTAAGCCTTGACGTGCACGAGTAATCCCCACGTACATCAAACGTCGTTCTTCCTCGACCGTGTCGGCAGCAATGGAATTTTTATGCGGTAGAATTTCTTCTTCCAGACCAATCAAATAAACGAATGGAAATTCCAGACCTTTCGACGCATGAAGTGTTAACAAATTGACTTTATCGGTGTCTTCTTCTTCTTGTTGCTGTTCTAACATATCGAGCAGCACCATTTTACGAATCACACTTTCAATGTTCTTT
The DNA here is from genome assembly GCF_013418745.1 of Acinetobacter sp. YH12126. NCBI lineage: Bacteria > Pseudomonadati > Pseudomonadota > Gammaproteobacteria > Moraxellales > Moraxellaceae > Acinetobacter > Acinetobacter sp. YH12126. The sequence continues at coordinate 54,429 of NZ_VPBM01000009.1, forward strand.
TCATCTACATCTTCAGCGCGGTTTATCAAACTTTGAATACTGCTATATAGCACTTCAATATTATCCAGTTTGGTTTTTTCCTGCGCAGGAGTAGCTGCAGATTCTTTAACATAGTCGATATAACCTGCTTCAATCATCATGCGACGAATGATCGGAACAGGTTCATCATCTTCTAATAATTCACGAGTAAAGGTCGAAATAAAGTCCGCAAATTCGGCCAATTGGGTTGTGGCTTTTTTCGGAATCGCCATGCTTAAGCGCTGATCCCCTGCTGCACTGAGTAAGGATAAATTACTTTCCTGCGCAAATAAGCCAAGCTTTTCCAAAGTCACAGGACCAATCGCACGTTTTGGCGTATTGATAATTCGTAAAAATGCACTGTCATCTTCAGGGTTGATGATCAAACGTAAGTAGCTCATCAAGTCCTTAATTTCAGCACGAGCGAAGAAAGACTGACCACCCGATAATTTATACGGGATCTGCATTTGGCGTAGCTGTGTCTCTAGAGCACGCGCTTGGAAATTACCACGGTATAAAATGGCGTAGTCTTTCCAATTTTTACCGTTCATCAGCTTGTGCGTAATCAAGTCTTTTACGACGCGTTCTGATTCATCATCGTCATTACGACAAGTAATCACGCGGATCACTTCACCATGGCCTTTATCTGACCAAAGCTTTTTATCGAAAATATGTGGGTTATTGCCAATAACTGTATTGGCAGCTTTTAAAATACGACTGGTCGAGCGATAGTTTTGCTCAAGCTTAATCACTTTCAGATTACGGAAATCTTCCTTCAATAAAGCCATATTCTCAGGCTTAGCACCACGCCATGCATAAATCGATTGGTCATCATCACCTACCGCAGTGAACTGTCCCATGACACCCACGAGTAATTTCACCAAGATATATTGCGCAGTGTTGGTATCTTGATATTCGTCGACCAATAAATAGCGGATTCGATTTTGCCAACGATCACGCACTTCTGCATTTTCTTGTAATAAGCGCGTCGGCATGACAATCAAATCATCAAAATCCACAGCATTGTATGCACGTAAATTACGCTCATACAGTTGATACAGATGTGCAAACTGAACGTCTTCTGCTGTTTCACAGGTGGTATGCGCTTGCTCAGGTGGAATCAGATCGTTTTTCCAATCTGAAATCATTTTCATGGCTTTGGCAATCAGCTCTTTACTTTCTGCACCGGATAAATTGTCGCGATGCATTAAATCCATCAAAATGCGTTTGCAGTCATCTGCATCTAAAATAGAAAAGTTATTTTTTAGTGGTGTATTTTTTAATTCCAAACGGAGCATGTTTAGCCCGAAGTTATGGAATGTAGAAACCGACAGCCCTTTTGCCTCTTCACGGCTCATCAGCTTCGTCACACGCTCTTTCATTTCACGCGCAGCTTTGTTGGTAAAGGTCATCGCGGTGATACGGTGCGCAGGAATACCACAATGCTTCACCAAATAGGCAATTTTACGGGTAATCACCGATGTTTTGCCTGAACCTGCCCCTGCAAGTACTAACAAGGGTCCTTGAGTGTATTTCATTGCTTCAAGTTGCTTGTCGTTCAACTGACTTGCCAGTGACATAGTCTTTCCTCTTATTAATTCGAGGATGATTATAGTCATCTGAAACGATCTTGCCTAATGCAAAATGTATTTTATCGGTCATTAAAAATGCCATAAAAAAAGCCACCCAAGGGTGGCCTTTCGTTTCGAACTAAAACTTATTTAGTTTCGTAAACTGAGATTTCTACGCGACGGTTTTGTTCACGACCTGCAGCAGTTGAGTTATCCGCTACTGGAGAAGTTGAACCGTAACCACGTGCAGTAATACGAGTTGAAGAAATACCTTGAGACGCTAGGTAGTTTTTCACTGAGTTTGCACGGTTTTGAGAAAGTGGGTTGTTGATCGCATCAGAACCTGTGTTATCTGTGTGACCGTGTACAACGATTGCAAGTTTGTTTGCAGTACCGTCTTCACGCAATACTTTAGCAACGTCATTCAACGCAGATTGGAACTGAGATTGAATAGTTGAAGAGTTAGTTGCGAAAGTTACTGATGGCATAACAAGGTTGATCGAACCATCTGGATTACGACCTACATCAACACCAGTACCAGCCAATTCTTGTTTAAGACGTTGTTCTTTCTTATCAAGAAGAAGACCAGCACCCGCGCCAACTACAGCACCAATTGCTGCTGCTTGACCCATTTTGTCTTTATCAGCATTAGAATAAGCAATACCAGCGCCTAAAAGAGCACCTAGACCAGTACCGATTGCTGCTTTGTCATATTCCATGTTTTGACAACCAGTAAGTGCCATTGCCCCAACTACTGCCGAAATTACTAGTGCACGCATTGCATGCCTCCTTCTTTGTGTTTTGTTGTATGGTTGAAATGATGAAGTAAAACAAATGGCTGAACCATTGATTTTTTGTTAATAATAAAACGTTTAGTTACAATTTGTAATATGAATACGAGATTTATTTGTTAATTCCATCACAATTTCTTCACAGTTCTGCAGATGCCCTTTTTTATTTAATCAACTCGAACTATATTTATTAGAATCAATCATTATTTGGACAATTTCCGCTAGGACTTTTTATATGTCATCTCAAACAAATAAGCAACCGACACTAAAAAAAATTAGCAAAGGACTTACCGTCGGTTCAGTTATGACAGGCAGTACTTTTTTCCATGGTCCTCCTGTACTAGCCCTTGGTCTAACCAAACTCTTTAAAAAATCAAAAAAGGTTGATGAAACCAACATAAAAATTACCAACAGTTGGCTCACGGTCAATAACTGGTTAATTGATCACGTTTTACCCAACACAAAATGGGATATCACCATCGATGAAGGCCTCGACTTAAATTTGCATGGTCGCTATCTCATGACCTGTAACCATCAGAGTTGGGTCGATACAACAGTTAACCAATATTTTGGTTTAACCCGTATGCCACTGACGCGTTTCTTCACCAAATGGGAACTCATTTTCATTCCATTTGTTGGACAAGCTTTTAAAATTTTAGGCTTTCCAATGATGAAACGACACAGCAAAGAACAAATCGCGAAAAATCCTGAACTTAAATATCGAGATATGGAAGAAGCGCGTAAATCTTGTGAACAGTTATTGAGCCAGCCTTTTACCCTGCTGAACTATTTGGAAGGCACTCGCTTTACCGCTGAAAAGCATGCGCAGCAGCAGTCGCCGTATCAAAACCTTCTTAAGCCAAAAGCGGGTGGTTTAGCACTAGCACTCAATATTTTAGGGGATCAAGTTGATGCTCTCGTAGATATGACCATCGTCTATCCAAATGGTGCACCAGGTTATGGCGAATTTTGGCTCGGTGAAGTTCCACGCATAGCCGTGGATTTACGTAAAATTGAAATTCCAACGTGGGTGCATGGCGGCAACTATGAAGATGATGCAGAATTCCGTGAAAAATTTCAGCATTGGGTAGATGAGCTGTGGACGGAGAAAGACCAACTCATTACTCGTATGAAAGCTAAATACTCAGTTACTGAATAATTAAGAAGAAGTTTTATGTCGCAGAACAGCATGCCGCAAAACAAGAAATCTAAATATCATCATGTCAATCCAAACAGTTGGTCATTCAAACTGTTTTTGATTTATGACATATTCATGGTGTTTATTATTGTTTTTAACTTGTTCTGCCTGTGCATGAACTTTTTCCTCATGAGCAATCTTGGCAGTTGGTTCTTTAACAGTATCCACCTGCCCGATGTGCTGAGTTTTTACCGTGAACATTTGCATCCGTGGGTGATTACCACCGAAGCGTGGTTCATTATCTTTTTGATTGTAGAACTGTTGGTGCGTTGGGCGATTGCCATCATCAACAAGCACCATCAGCGCTGGTTCTTCTTCCCGTTTATACATTGGTACGAAATTTTAGCCATTGTGCCGCATTTACGTTTCCTGCGTTTATTTCGCGCGGGCGTGATTGCCTATCGACTGTATGAAATGGGTTATCAGATCGTGCCATCGGCATGGCAAAAGAAAGCTTTGTTTTATTATCGTGTGGTGATGGAAGAACTGTCTGATCGAGTAGTACTTACCGTGTTAGATGGTGTTAAGCATGAGCTCAATACCAGTACAACCCATAAAGACCTAATTAGTAATCTTGTGCAGCATCACCGTGAGATGTTCACCCAAGTTTTAGCTGAGATTTTGCAAGAAAATTTAAGCAAAGAGCTACGTACTGAACGTGAATTGATCGCCAAAAATGTCGGACAAATCGTCAGTCAGGCCATCGAAGACACTCCAGAACTCACGCAGCTATTGCGCTTAGTGCCAATCGTTGGCAGCCGCATTGAACAGCAGATTCAAAGTATCGGGCAACGTTTAGGTGAAAATATTACCCAAGGTTTAATTTCCCCATTGGCTTATCCCAATACATCGACGGCTCAAAAACCCAATCTATATTTAGACATTTCACAGCGTGTTAGCCGTATTGAAATCGAAAATAATGCCCAGCTGGATGAGTTGGTTCGCTCTGCGGTTTTTGAAAGTCTAGAAGCTATTCGTAAGCAAGTGAAAGTAAAACAGTGGCAGCAGATTATGCAGGAGCAGGACCAAGCTACAGAATAAACACTTAGTCAAAAATAATTGCGAACTCCGCTAGAGTATTCATGCAAATTGTTCTAGGATTTGCTCTATTTACAACATAACTACTTCGGCACAAAAGTAATAGTTAGAAGTCTCAAGGATTCAATATGGCTGATATACGGATAAAAGGCAAAATGGTCAATGCGATTCGCATTCACCTCGATACCAATGATCATGATGCGATCCGCCAGCAACTTACTCCAATGTTCCAAAAGGCTTTTCCACCCGGAACATTGGCCGTGATTGAAAGTACTGTTGATCAAGAACTAATTGCACTGATACAACTGCTTATTAGTATAGAAATTCAACCCATTGGTGTTACTGAAGGTCCGCTATCTGACCAAGCACGTGCCATCCAATTTCCCGTAGTTCCTGCAGATCGCAAACTACAACAAGTTAAACCGACACGCGAACAAGTGGTTGAAGAGCCCGCGCCTGCTGAAGAAAAAACCGAAGATAAAATTGCTGCAGTCGAAGTACCAACCATTCGTCATGCCACGTCGTATCACAATGAAATCTTGCGTACAGGTCAATGTTTAGTCCAAGACCATGGCGATATCATTATTAATGCTGGGATTAATAGCGGTTCAGAAGTAATTGCTTCAGGAAATATACATATTTATGGTAGTGCTCGTGGTAGAGTCATTGCCGGAGCTGGTGGGAACACGGCTGCACGTATTTTCTGCCATTCATTAGAAGCTGAATTGGTTTCAATTGCAGGGACTTACTGTGTCGCTGATGACATTCCACCTCATGTGGTCAAACAGCCAGTACATATTTATTTGAATGACCAGCAAGAGCTAGTATTTGAAGCTTTGCAATTTTAATGTATAAATAATCACCAAACCCCTAATTAAAAAAGGGGATTTAAACCATAACAGGAGTGGATTCGGTGGCGAAAATTGTTGTCGTAACATCAGGTAAAGGTGGCGTAGGTAAAACAACTACAAGCGCATCTTTTGCAACAGGTTTAGCCCTTCGCGGCCACAAAACTGTTGTGATCGACTTTGATGTGGGTTTACGTAACCTTGACTTGATCATGGGCTGTGAACGCCGCGTTGTATATGACTTTGTAAACGTATTGAATAACGAAGCTCGATTACAACAAGCGCTTATTCGCGATAAAGATATTGAAAATCTCTATATTTTGCCAGCATCTCAAACACGTGATAAAGACGCGTTAACAGATGAAGGTGTAGCTCGTGTAATGGACGAACTTTCTCAAGAGTTTGATTACATTATTTGTGACTCACCTGCGGGTATCGAACGTGGTGCAATTTTAGCAATGTATCATGCTGATGAAGCGATCATTGTGACGAACCCAGAAATTTCTTCGGTACGTGACTCTGACCGTATTATTGGTATGCTCGACAGCAAAACCAAAAAAGTAGAACAAAACGAAGGTCGTATCCGTAAGCATCTCTGTATTACACGTTTCAATCCAGAACGTGCGGATAAACAAGAGATGTTGACGATTGATGACATTTCAAAAGATATTTTACGCGTACCGACTTTAGGTGTTATTCCTGAATGTAAAAGCGTTTTACAAGCATCGAACGAAGGTAAACCAGTGATTCTGTTTACAGAAGAAGCGGCTGGCCAAGCGTATGATGACCTTGTTGCACGTTTCCTTGGTGAAGAGCGCCCTTACCGTCATATTACGGTAAAACCTAAGGGTTGGTTAGCACGTCTATTTGGAGCGTAATCATGGCAGGATTCTGGAGCAAACTTTTTAGCAGCGACGAGAAACCGTCAAGCGCACAAACGGCAAAAGACCGTTTAAAAGTCATCGTGGCATCTGAAAATGGTTTAGGTAAACGCCTCAGCCAAGATAAGATTGACATGATGAAAAAAGAAATCATGCAAGTAGTAAACCGCTATGTTCGTGGTGTAGATGAGCAACATATTCAAATGTCTGTTCGTTCTGAAGCGAATATTGAAATGCTTGAAATGAATATCAATTTGCCTGAAGAACGTTAATCTGAATTCTGATTAGCCAAGTAAATTGAATCAAGGCAAAATGTGAGGCTGGATCAGTAAAGCGCTGCTTTACCCAGCCGCAAGACGAGAAGCTTTGCTTCGAGTGGGCTGGATTAGTTTTATTCCTGTGTTAGATCAAAAGCTTTGCTTCGAGTAAACGGGATAAAAAATAACTTTTGATCCAACCATAAAATGAGTCGCTTAACTTAGAGATGGCGAATAAAACCATTTTACTTGCGTACTCATTTTTGCCTTTTTGTATTTTAAACCAGCAAGGAGATTGCGATGGCATTATCTCAGCCAGCAACGTTCAACGAAGAATGGTCAGATGAGCGTGTTTTTGCCTACCTTACTCAGCTTCCTCCTGAAGGAGTGAATGGCGACTTTCACGTGCTTTACCATGCTTTCAAACATATGCGTCCAAATGACTATGAACGTCTTTTGACTCAATTTGTTGCCGATGGCCGTGATGTGAACGCAACTAATCCTGAAGGTCAGCGTATTCATGACGTGATTGCTCAATATCCACGTCAAAGCGCAGGTTTCCTCGAAGTATTGGCTAAATTTGCTTAATTTCGAGTACCGAAAAAAGCCCGCATCATGCGGGCTTTTTTTCTCTGATTTAAAATCAGCGTTATTGTATTTCAGCATGATTAATGCACGATCAACATGAGCAATGGAAACATCAAGCCAAAACCAATGGTTTGTACACTAATAATCGCCGCCATCAGTTGTGAATCACCTTGATAATAGCGTGTCAAAATATAAGACGATGATGCAGTCGGCAAAGCAAAAAAGACCACTAAAATCATCCGCTCAAAATCAGTCAAACCCATCCAAGTACTCAATAGATAAGCAATACATGGCATTAACATGAGACGCCCTATCGTATTTAAACTTAAACGACGTAGATCGGCGCGCATTTGCTGAAACTGTAATGCTGCCCCAACAGAAAGTAGTCCGAGCGGTAAACTCATGGCTGCCAATATTTTTAATAATTCAGGTAAGCCATGAAACAGACTCAAGCCTGATAAATTAAACAATACCCCTGCCACACAGCCTAAAATTAAGGGATTTTTTGCGATGGACTGACAGGTCTGCCTCAATTGCTTCACACTTAAATTTGAGAAGGCCAATACTGAAATAATATTGATTAAGGGCACTGCAACGGCAATTAACATGGCAAACATCTGCATGCCTGTGGAGCCAAATAAAGCGCCCATAAGGGATAAACCAATATAGGTATTAAAACGGATATGACTTTGGATATACACGCCAAAACGCTGCACGGGGATATGCATAAACTGCTTGATCCCCCACAACACAATGCTGATCAAACAGGTGCCCGCAACCAGTACTGTCAACATTCGTGAAACGGTGTTCATATCCAATTGCACGGCTGATACATTCAAAAAAAGCAGCACAGGAAATAAAACGTAGTAATTGAGTTTTTCTGAATTTGCCCAAAATTCATCCTGAACAAACTGTGTGTATTTAAGCACATAGCCCATCGCGATTAATGCAACGAGGGGAAACAATGCGACGACGATATTCATGCTGTACGCCTTGAAATAAAGTAGCTATTTCATCTTTAACCATTTATGTAGCACAATATAATCCTCATCTAAACTCATAACAAAATGAGTAATTACTCATGGCAATGACATTTTCTCAGCTTGAAATTTTTATTAAAGTCGCAGAACAACAAAGCTTTACTCTCGCTGCTCGACAGCTGGGAATTACTCAGTCAGCTGTCTCTCATGCCCTAAAGTGTTTAGAGCAGCATTGGAATGTCAGCTTATTTAGCCGTGAACAAGGCGAAATTAGCCTGACTAATATTGGTCAGCAGTTATTACTGCATGCTAAAGAAGTCATCAATACCGCACAAATCATGCAACAAGAAGTGCATGCCGCACATGGTATTCAACAAGGAACGCTGAGAATTGGCTCTTTTGGTTCTTCTAGTTCGATTCATCTGCTTCCAGAGCTATTAAAGGCATATAGAGAGCGCTATCCACACATTGAGATCTATGTCGACGAAGGCACCGATGCAGAAGTGTCTCGTTGGATTTCTGAACGTCAAATTGATGTGGGTTTTGCCGTACTCCCTAAGCCGCAACTGTTCACCTTCCCCTTAATCCAAGATATTTTCATTGCCTTGATTCCAGATAGTTATTCAGTTTCCAAACACAGTCATTTAAATATCCAAGACCTACAAAACTACCCCTTTATTATGACCCGTGCAGGCAGTCAGTCTCATGTGGAAAAGTTACTGCAACAACATCAAATTCAACCCAAAATCACCTATCAAATGTCGCAACTTTTAACCATTTTAAATATGGTGAATTTACAAGAAGGTATCGCTATCGTTGCAGATATGGCTATGCCCAAAGAATTATTAGCTTTACATCCGCATGTGGTGAAACGTCCACTTTCACCTAATACGCAACGACAGATTGGACTCGCAGTTAAAAATCAACAATTAATAAGTCCAGCATGCAAAGCCTTCATTGAATTAGCTCAGCAAAAATTTTATCAATCAAATTAATTCAGTACTAAAAAACCTGCCGAAGCAGGTTTTAGAGAAAGATCTAATCCAATTGATTAAACCAAAATGTCACGCTTACCATTTGGTCCCATACTGCTTACGATACCATTTTCTTCCATTTGGTCGATGATACGTGCAGCACGGTTATAACCGAGGCTAAATTTACGTTGCAGCGAAGAAGTAGAAGCTTTACGAGTTTCCAGTACAAAGCTTACGCATTGGTCATACAGCGCATCACGGTCTGATCCACCATCACCATCTTCAAAGCCGCGAGAAGTTGGTTCTTCGTCGTATGGCGTCAAAATCTCATCCACATAGTTTGGCTCGCCACGTTCACGCCATGCATCACAAATACGGTTCACTTCATCGTCTGAAATAAACGCGCCATGTACTCGTTCAGGCTCAATTTTACCCGGTCCGAGGAACAACATATCACCATGACCCAGTAAGTCTTCCGCACCACCAGCATCTAAGATAGTACGTGAATCCAGTTTACTGTTCACACGTAACGCAGCACGCGTTGGAATATTGGCTTTGATCAAACCTGTCACTACATCTACGGTTGGACGCTGCGTCGCCAACAGCAAATGAATCCCTGCCGCACGTGATTTTTGTGCAAGACGGGTAATCATTTCTTCAGCTTTTTTACCCACTTGCATGATCATGTCGGCAAATTCGTCGGCAACAATTACGATCAACGGCATAGGCTGTAAACGTGGCGCACGACTTTGCGTTGCTGAGTCATCTGGCTTCCAAGTTGGATCGATGAGATCTTCACCATTGGCCATTGCTTCTTCAATTTTGCGGTTAAAGTCAGTCAGCTTACGCACTTTCATCAAAGACATCAGCTTATAACGACGCTCCATTTCATTGACACACCAGTTCAATGCACTCACCGCATCTTTCATGTCAGTTACAACAGGCGTTAATAAATGTGGAATATCGTTATAGTTGGCAAGTTCCAACTGTTTTGGGTCAATCATAATAAGTCGCAATTGCTCAGGTGTATATTTCAACAACATCGATAGCAACATGGCATTTACTGCGACTGACTTACCAGAACCCGTAGTACCTGCCACCAACATATGCGGTGCTTTCGCCAAATCTGCCAAGACAGGATTGCCGGAAATGTCTTTACCCATCGCCATACTAAGTAAGGCATTTGGATCACGGTATGCCGGCGTTTCTAACAGCTCAATAAGTCGAACCATTTCACGTGAACTATTTGGAACTTCAATCCCGATATAGGGTTTACCCGGAATGACTTCCACCACACGTACAGAGGCCATAGACATTGAGCGTGCCAAGTCACGTGAAATATTGGTGACTTTCGACGCTTTGACACCGGGTGCCAAATCTAGTTCAAAACGTGTCACGACAGGGCCCGGCTGTGCTTCTACAACTTTAGCTTTGACATTAAACTCTTGCAGCTTAATTTCTAAAAGTTCAGACAAGCGAGACAATTGCTCTGCAGTGAAATTAACTTTCTTATTCGGATCTACAGGATCTAATATTTCCAATCCCGGCAAAGTCGGTAAATCCAAACGTTTTTGTGCCACTTGCATCGCACGAGACATTGGACGACCAGAGGCATCGGTTAAAGGCGCATCAAAGTCAAAATCATCTTCGAGATCTAAATCGATGTCTTCAGGCTTACCTGCTGTTTCTTGCCATACTTCACGGAAAGCATCTTTATTCGAGCTGATTAACGCTTTTTCATCGTCAGATATAAAAGTCTGTGGCTGCGTATTGATTTCAGCACGAACCAAAGGCGTAGATTGCGCATAACTACTGGTTGTACGAACCGGTTGTGGCTGTTCTATTGCTCGCTCTGCTTCTTCAACCAGCAAATCATCGAGATCATTAAATTCGGTTTCAACACTGATATTTTTCGGTGTGGTGAGCGTTGTCGTTTGCGCAGCTGCCACACCTAATCCTACAACAGTTGCAGCAGTACCTGTTGCAAAATCATTTGAATGCGTTGCAGGGCTTTCACTTTGTGCTGTATTAAATGGGCTATGCACATCAGTCGCTGTTTTACCATTTGGAACAGCGGCTAACAGCTCATCGAAGATCTCATCATCATCCCAATCCACAGATTTTTTAGCAGGTTGCACCGCTTCTGTCGGAGAAGTCAAATGCACATCTGCTGCTTTGTTGAAATATTCAGTTTGATTGGCAGGCTGCTCTTCTTCTGCAGCTTTCAGTAAAGCATCAATATCTTGTTTGTGCCGTTGGTCATCATTTGAATGCAAGGCACGCCAAACCTCTCCCGTCGCAACAACACGTTGTTGATCTTGCTCAAGCTGACGCACTTTCGCCAAAGTATGTTCAAAATCTTCATCGGATGGTGTAGCAGTCTCCGGCGAATTTACCGTAGATAAATGCTGTGCATTGCCTTCTTTGTCTGCACATTCTTTATCAGCAATATCATCAAATAAACGCTCAGCAACACGATCACGTACTACAGGGTCAACCTCTACAGCATGATGCTCATGGGCGGGTGTGACTGGTGCAATCACTTTTGATACATTAGTAGTCACACTGCCTTTTTTAGTAGATGGTACGGTACGGTCAAAAGCAGTATCTCCTTCTGGGACATTGCGATAGAACAAATCTTGGAGATAAGCCGGTGTGGACTTCATGGTTGCCCATGTCTTATTCCACTTGATACCAAAGACCAAAGTGAACAACATGATCCAAAATGCAATGAGAAATACTGCTGCACCATAGACCGTTAAAATTTGTTCAAGACTTTGACCCAGTTCATAACCAATAATCCCGCCCGATGCATTTTCTAAAGTATCTTCGGGAACATTCCAAAACAGGAAAAGTAAACTTGAAGTTGCCAACAAAATAAAGAACTGAGCGGCATAGCGAAATGGACGGTTTAGAAAACTACGCGGCCACCATACTTGAATTGCTTCGAGAAATAAATAGACAGGTATCAGCAGACTTGCCCAACCTAAAAATCCATAGAGTAAGTCAGCTATCCATGCGCCTGCGACGCCGCTGGCATTTGAAACTTGCTGAGTATCACTGGATAAATGCATCCATCCCGGATCAAATGGCGTATATGTGACTGTTGCAAGGAACAGATATATCCCAAATGAAACAAGGAATAATGTCATTATTAAGCGCTGTGCATATGCACCCGACACCGCTGTCATATACGTTCCTGTAACCAATTCTTCATGAATGTTTTTGTCATTACCCACAACAAAAATGGGCTGAATCTAAACCTGTTATTATGCACCTGTTCAATAAAAAAGATGCAAGATAATTTAAGTATAGTTGTTAACTTTATTCTATATAGCTCAAAACGATTTCGATGATCAATAATATCGACTTTAATCTCACACAATCGTTTCAAACTTTGACGTATAATTCCACAAATTATCATATAAAAAAAGGATTCTACGGATGAGCGCTCGTCACTCACGTCTAATTATTTTAGGTTCTGGTCCTGCAGGTTATAGCGCTGCGGTATACGCTGCCCGTGCGAACCTGAAACCGACACTCATCGCAGGTATTCAATTAGGCGGTCAATTGACTACAACAACAGAAGTAGACAACTGGCCAGGTGGTGCAGAAGGTTTAACAGGCCCTGCCCTAATGGAACAAATGCAAGCGCATGCTGAACGTTTTGGTACAGAAATTGTGTATGACCATATCAACGAAGTGGACCTCAATGTTCGTCCGTTCGTGCTTAAAGGCGATATGGAAGAGTTTACTTGTGATGCATTGATTATTTGTACAGGTGCAACTGCACAATATTTAGGTCTTGAATCAGAAGCTGCTTTCATGGGTCAAGGCGTGAGTGCATGTGCAACATGTGACGGGTTCTTCTACAAAAACCAAAAAGTTATGGTTGTCGGCGGCGGTAATACTGCTGTGGAAGAAGCGCTGTATCTTTCAAACATTGCTTCTCATGTCACTCTTGTACACCGTCGCGACACTTTACGTTCAGAGAAAATCCTTCAAGATCATCTTTTTGCAAAAGAAAAAGAAGGTAAAATCAGTATTATCTGGAATCACCAAGTGGATGAAGTCATTGGCGATAACACTGGTGTGACTTCTGTACGTATTAAATCTACGCAAGATGATTCAACTCAAAACGTTGATGTCACTGGTATGTTCGTGGCGATTGGTCACAAACCAAATAGCGGTATTTTTGAAGGTCAATTGAACTTACGTGATGGCTACATCCAAGTTCAAAGTGGCACCGCAGGCAACGCAACACAAACGTCTATTCCAGGCGTATTTGCTGCGGGTGATATTGCCGATAGTATCTACCGTCAAGCGATTACTTCTGCAGGTTCAGGCTGTATGGCTGCACTCGATGCTGAAAAATACCTTGATGCACTCGGCGAATAATCTTTTGCTTCAGTCATTTGCTTAGCTAAATAGTTTTAAAAAATTAGTCGACCTGATGGTCGGCTTTTTTATGTATGATAAATATCCGTGTACCTCAATAAGAAGCTTGGCATGCCGATACTCCCTCCTTCTGAATTTACTTTCCCCGATCCAGTTGAATGCGATCCCGAAGGTGAAGGCTTAATTTGCATCGGTGCTGACCTCTCCCCTTCCACACTGTTTGAAGCCTATAGTCACGGTCTTTTCCCATGGTTCAGTGAAGGTGATCCGATTTGTTGGTGGTGTCCTGAACCCCGCTGCATTATTCGACCGCAGGACTATCATCCGAGCAAATCGTTATTACGCAGCATGAAAAAAATGGACTATAAGATCACCATTAATCATGCGTTTGAAACTGTGATTCGCTCATGTTCACTGCCGCGTAGTTATGCCAATGAAACATGGATTTCAGAAGATATTATTCAGGGATATTCTGCGCTGTTTGACGCAGGCTATGCTTATAGCATTGAAGTTTGGGAAAACGAGATCGTTGTCGGTGGCCTCTATGGCGTTAATATTGGCCATGGCTGCTTTGGCGAGTCTATGTTTAGTACACGAACAGATGTCTCTAAAATGGCGTTTTACACCTTAATGCTCATCGGGCAAGAGAATCAGCTCCCATGGATCGATTGCCAATTGGTCAACGATCACCTCTTAAGCTTAGGTGCGAGTACACTTTCTCGCCAACAATACCTTAATTCGTTACAAGATGTTGTGAAACAACCCTCTATCGATTGGAAAAAGTATCAGGACAGTGTATTTTCAAGTAAAACAATAGCGCAATGGGCGAGTCTCAGCGCATGACAATAAAAGAGGGATATTACGATGAATTCCTATCAACCGAAGTCCCTGTTGAACGAATTACAGTACTACATCACGCCTCCGCATGATTGTAGCTACTTAGAAAATAAATCTGCTCGGATGGTCTTTCTTGATCCTGTCCATCATATTGATGTGGTCACGTTATCCGAACTTTCCCGCATGGGTTTTCGTCGTAGTGGGGATTTTGTCTATCGCCCTGAATGTCATCTTTGTCGCCAATGTCTGTCCTCACGTGTGCCTGTGCATGAGTTTCAAATGAACAGCGTGCAAAAAAAAGCGTGGAAACGGAATCAAGATTTAACGGTGAAAATTAGCCGCCCTCAAGATGCCGATGCAAAGCATTATGCCCTGTACGAACGCTATATCAATGAACGGCATGCTGATGGTGATATGCACCCACCCAGCCAAGATCAATTTGAAAAATTTTTAATCAATAGCTGCACTGACAGCTTCTTTTTAGAGCTATGGTTGGATGAGCAACTGATCAGTGTATCTACCTGTGATCCACTCGATGATGGTATTTCAGCGGTATATACCTTTTTTGATCCTGATGAAAGCCGTCGCTCACTAGGTACTTTTGCCATTCTGAAACAAATCGAGCACGCACAAAAGCTTGGACTGCAATATGTCTACTTGGGCTATTGGGTGCCCGATTCTCAAAAAATGAATTATAAATCTCAGTACATTCCGCTGGAACTTCTGCTTGATGGACAATGGCGTCGACTCAACCGACCACTGACCCAAGAAGAAATCAGCCAACTAGGGGATTCCCTGATGACCACCTTACCTTCAGGTTGGAATAATCCTATTATTAAATAAAAGGGATCAAACAAAAGATATTCAATAAAATAGCATCCGTTTATTCACGAATGCTTTCTTTAAATTTGATCACTCTTCACCGCTTTTATTTAAATAAAGCTGCAAAATCATCACCACAAGTCTTCACCATAATAATGGCGTGCTCACGAGTTCCATCGGCATTTGGATAATAATTCTTTCGCAAATCGATTTGATGAAAATCCGCTTTTTCATATAAACGGATCGCTGGTTGATTACCTTCTCGCACTTCTAAGAAGATTTGAATGGGTTTATTTTTGAGTAAGGCAATAGATTCATCGAGTAATTGAAAACCTAATCCTTTGCCTTGCTGGCTCGGATCGATCGCCATTAACAATAAATTTGCTTCATCTAAAACGGGTTGTAAAATGCAAAAACCTACAACTTTTCCTTGTCGCTCAATCACCGTACTTTGATAGGCAGCAATCGATTCTTGAAATTGTTTTATGGTCCAAGGATGGCTTTGTACGCGGCGCTCGATATCGTAAACCTGCTGGACATCAGCGTCTTGCATCAAACGAATCATCTTCGTTTATCTTTCTATAGCTAGGGTATGCGCATTATAAAAAGTTTGTCTATAAAGTTGAATAAAAAAAAGAGCGATTTACATCACCCTTCTGAAAAAGTCACCACAGCGCTGTGATTAGAGACCCAAATATGCTTTCCACGTTTTTAACAAACCAGAAGTATCTAAATCATTCGGGTGAAAACCTGGTTTAAAATACATCAGCATTTCTTTACCCATACCAGTGATGATGCCTTTTGAAGGGCTATAACCATAGGTATAAATATCTTTTAATGCTTCAAAATTAAGCTTGTTATCTTCTTTTAATAAACGAGCGACAAAATAACTTTGTACAAAGAATAAAGTCACCATTGCGCCAATCAATGAACCTGTACGGAGTGCGTAGGCCTTTATTCCCTGACCAAAGACCCCTTCAAATACATCATAAGCTACGGCTTTATGCTCATTTTCTTCAATCGCATGCCATAACCACATATTTTTCATGGTTTCATCAGTCATTAAGGCTTGAATATGTGGGTTTACCAATAACTGTGAAGCAATCGTTGCAGTGAAATGCTCAAGTGCCGTAGTTGCAGTAAGATCCACCATTTCTTGAGTAATACCAACAGGTTTAGCAATACGTGCAAAGACTTTACGTACACCTTGGATAACACGACCCGTTGCCTTATCAAGTGTTTCGACATCATGACCGTATTTTTGTGCAGAAGCATTAAAACCCTCATGCTCTTGCGTATGCATCGCTTCTTGACCAATGAAAGCACTAATTTCTTTTTGTAGGGCTTCATTATTTGCGATCGATGGGTGTTTACGTACTGCACGCACACTATCAATAAAGAACATTTCACCCGCGGGAAATAAAGCAGACAATGCGGTCATAAAATGTGTCAAACCTGCTGAGCCATTCATCCAGTACTCTGGTACCGCATCAAAATCAAAATTCATGCGACGTACAGGGAAACTTGCACCTGCTCGATTAGTAATCTTTACTTTAGCGTTCATGCCTAACTCCTTTTTGAGTTATGAAATACTCAAACTTTTATTGGTTTTCTTCAGTTCATATTACGGTTTTATTGACGCGTAATTATTTCAGTTAAGGACAGTGAATTATCACTAAAGGACAGCTTTAAAAAATATTGTCAGACAATTTCCCTATCACATTGAATAAGCATAAAAAAAGCGCCTCAAAGAGGCGCTTTTTTACACACATTTAGTGATTATGCAGTTACTTTAGAAACTACACCCGCACCAACTGTACGACCACCTTCACGGATCGCGAAGCGTAAGCCAGCGTCCATTGCGATTGGGTGGATTAATTCTACTGACATTTCTACGTTGTCACCAGGCATAACCATTTCAACGCCTTCTTTAAGCGAGATCGCACCAGTTACGTCAGTTGTACGGAAGTAGAACTGTGGACGGTAACCGTTAAGGAATGGAGTATGACGGCCACCTTCGTCTTTAGAAAGTACGTATACTTCTGCGTCGAATTTAGTATGCGGTTTGATTGTACCTGGTTTAGCAAGTACTTGACCACGTTGAACGTCTTCACGTTTAGTACCACGTAGAAGAACACCACAGTTCTCGCCCGCACGACCTTCATCAAGAAGTTTACGGAACATTTCTACGCCAGTTACAGTTGTTTTAACTGTATCTTTAATACCAACGATTTCAACTTCTTCGCCTACTTTCACGATACCAGTTTCAACACGGCCAGTTACTACTGTACCACGACCTGAAATTGAGAATACGTCTTCGATTGGCATAAGGAATGCTTGGTCGATAGCACGTTCTGGTTCTGGGATGTAAGAGTCAAGAGCTTCAACAAGAGCAACTACAGCATCTTCGCCGTATTGACCAGCTTCACCATTAAGCGCTGCAAGAGCAGAACCACGGATTACTGGAGTGTCGTCGCCTGGGAAGTCATAAGTAGAAAGAAGTTCACGAACTTCCATTTCTACTAGTTCAATTAGCTCTTCATCATCAACGATATCACATTTGTTCAAGAACACAACGATGTAAGGTACACCTACCTGACGAGAAAGCAGGATGTGTTCACGAGTTTGTGGCATAGGACCATCAGTCGCTGAACAAACCAGGATCGCACCGTCCATCTGAGCCGCACCAGTGATCATGTTTTTAACATAATCGGCGTGACCTGGACAGTCTACGTGAGCGTAGTGACGGATTGGAGAATCGTATTCTACGTGTGAAGTATTAATTGTAATACCACGTGCTTTTTCTTCTGGTGCAGAGTCGATTGCAGCGTAATCTTTCGCTTCACCACCGAATTTTTTTGCACATACAGTTGCAATTGCAGCTGTTAAAGTAGTTTTACCGTGGTCGACGTGACCAATTGTACCCACGTTAACGTGTGGCTTATTACGTTCGAACTTAGCCTTAGCCATGAGATCTTCCTTTTTAAACTACTCATGCAGGGATACTGCATGAGCATTTGGTTTTTAACTATGAATTAGTTTGGGCTTATAGTAATCGAAAGATTACTCGTCGTCACCTTTTTTACCGCCAGATTGGAACTTAGCGATGATGCCTTCAGCCACGTTACGTGGTGTTTCAGCGTATTTAGCGAATTCCATAGAATAAGTCGCACGACCTTGAGACATAGAACGCATATGAGTTGCGTAACCAAACATCTCAGAAAGTGGAACTTCTGCACGGATAGCTTTAGTACCACCAGGTAAATCGTCCATACCTTGAACAAGACCACGACGACGGTTTAAGTCACCCATGATATCGCCCATGTAGTCTTCTGGAGTTTCTACTTCAACTTTCATGATAGGCTCAAGAAGAACAGGATCTGCTTTCATGAAACCGTCACGGAATGCGTAAGAACCAGCCATTTTGAACGATAATTCGTCAGAGTCGACGTCATGGTAAGAACCATCGAACAATGTCGCTTTGATGCCAACAACTGGATAACCAGCTAGGACACCATTCTTCATACGTTCTTGGATACCTTTGTCAACCGCACCGAAGAATTCTTTAGGTACTACACCACCAACAACTTCTTCAGCGAACTCGTAGTCTTTACCAGCATCTTCAGCAAGTGGTTCTAAACGTACGTATACGTGACCAAACTTACCTTTACCACCAGTTTGACGTACGAACTTACCTTCTTGTTCAACTGATTTTTTGATCGTTTCACGGTAAGCTACCATTGGTTTACCAATGTTCGCTTCAACGTTGAATTCACGCTTCATACGGTCAACAATAATGTCAAGGTGAAGCTCACCCATACCAGCAATAATTGTTTGACCAGATTCTTCGTCAGTACGTACGCGGAATGATGGATCTTCTTTCGCCAAACGGCCTAAAGCAACAGACATTTTTTCTTGGTCAGCTTTAGTTTTAGGCTCAACCGCAAGCGCAATTACTGGCTCTGGGAATTCCATACGCTCTAGTGTAATTACATTGTTTTCATCACATAATGTATCACCAGTCGTAGTATCTTTAAGACCTACACATGCTGCGATATCACCCGCACGAATTTCTTCAATATCGTGACGGTCATTTGCGTGCATCTGTACGATACGGCCAACACGTTCGCGCTTCATTTTAACTGGGTTATAGCAAGGGCTACCTGCTTTAAGTACACCAGAGTAAACACGTACGAATGTTAAGTTACCTACGAATTTGTCGTTCATGATTTTGAACGCAAGCGCAGAGAACGGAGCATCGTCAGACGCTTCACGAGAACCTTCAGTTTCGTCTTTGTCGTCAAGGATACCCTTGATCGCTTCAACGTCAGTCGGCGCAGGTAAGAATTCAATTACAGCATCCAACATACGTTGAACACCTTTGTTTTTGAACGCTGAACCACAAAGCATTGGTTGAATTTCATTCAACAATGTACGTGCACGTAAACCTGAAACGATTTCTTCTTTAGTTAACTCACCTTCTTCAAGGTACTTGTCCATGAGTTCTTCTGATGCTTCCGCAGCAGCTTCAACCATGTTAGTACGCCATTCGTTAGCAGTATCAACTAATTCAGCAGGGATTTCGCCATATTCAAACTTCATACCTTGAGACGCTTCGTCCCAGATAATCGCTTTCATTTCGATTAGGTCAACAACACCCTGGAAGTTTTCTTCTGCACCGATTGGAACAACGATTGGCACTGGATTACCACCAAGACGTGTTTTAACTTGTTCAACAGCACGGAAGAAGTTCGCACCAGTACGGTCCATTTTGTTCACGAATGCAATACGTGGAACTTTATATTTATTTGCTTGACGCCATACAGTTTCAGACTGAGGTTGTACACCACCTACAGCACAGTAAACCATGCATGCACCGTCAAGAACACGCATAGAACGTTCAACTTCAATAGTGAAGTCTACGTGTCCTGGGGTATCAATTACGTTAATACGGTGCTGTTCGAATTGGTTACCCATCCCTTTCCAGAAGCATGTTACTGCCGCTGAGGTAATAGTAATACCACGTTCTTGCTCTTGTTCCATCCAGTCTGTAGTTGCAGAACCTTCGTGAGTTTCACCAAGTTTGTGACTCTCACCTGTGTAGAACAAAATACGTTCTGAAGTGGTAGTTTTACCAGCATCAATGTGCGCAGAGATACCAATGTTACGATAACGAGAAATTGGGGTTTGACGAGCCATGATTTCTAGCATTCCTAAATTTTGTTGTTTAAAACAGGACGCTTTAAGCTGCATAGCAACTTAAAGCGATTCGATGACAAAACAGTGACAACTGATTTGTCACCCTCCTGAATAGGGGCTGTTTTATCCGCTTAGAAACGGTAATGAGAGAAGGCTTTGTTGGCTTCAGCCATACGATGCACATCTTCACGTTTTTTGATCGCTGCGCCTTTACCTTCAGCTGCATCAAGCAACTCACCAGCAAGACGTAAAGCCATAGTTTTTTCAGAACGCTTAGCAGCAGCATCTACTAACCAACGCATAGCCAAGGCAGTACGACGGGATGGGCGTACTTCCATAGGCACTTGGTATGTAGCACCACCAACACGGCGTGCTTTTACTTCGACCATAGGACGAACTTTTTCAAGAGTAGTCTCGAAAAATTCAACTGGGTCTACTTTAGATTTTTCTTGAACGCGGTCTAAAGCACCGTAAACGATACTTTCAGCAATAGATTTTTTACCATCTTGCATTACGTGGTTCATGAATTTAGCGATTGTTTGGCTGCTGAACTTAGGATCCGGAAGGATTTCACGGGCAGCAACTACGCGACGTCTTGGCATTTTAATACACCTAATAAATATGACACTTCAGGTTACTCCAGCAGGTGCACAAAGTGTCATGTGCTTTCGCTGGCCTTACTATACGTCGCTTGGAATTTTCACAAAAAATGCAGAAATCAGACAAGCGAGACGATAAAGGATTGCAGTTCTAACGAACTAAGAAGTTAATCTTTTCAGATTATTTCTTAGGACGTTTAGCACCGTATTTAGAACGAGACTGGTTACGATCTTTAACACCAGCACAGTCTAAAGAACCACGAACGGTATGGTAACGTACACCTGGTAAATCTTTAACACGACCACCACGGATAAGAACAACACTGTGCTCTTGTAGGTTATGGCCTTCACCACCGATGTAGCTAGAAACTTCAAAACCTGAAGTTAAGCGAACACGGCAAACTTTACGCATTGCTGAGTTAGGTTTTTTAGGTGTAGTTGTGTAAACACGTGTACAAACACCACGACGTTGTGGACAAGCCTTCAACGCAGGAACTTTAGATTTTTCAACTAAAGTTGTACGACCCTTACGGATCAACTGATTTGTTGTTGCCATTTGGCAATTCTCCCGTTAATAAAAAGCCCCAAAAAATACTACTTTTTGAGGGCATGCAATTGTAAGCGAAGACTTAAAATTGGTCAACAATATACGATCATCGAAAACATTTATTCATCATGATTTGCGCAATTTTTCACCCACAAATAAATAGTTTATTTTTCAGAAGAATCTGCTGATTTTTTTGTAACTTTATCTACGGCTGCTGTTTTGGCTTTACGCGGCTTAGTTTTGGGTGCAGCTTTTTCCACTGGGACATCCTCCTGCTGTACAGATTCCAACACATCAAACTCATCTTTTTCAGCTAAAGCAGGTTTTTGCGCAGCCCCGGGTGCATGAGGCTCAACAACTTTCTCCGCAAGTGCCTCCAAACCTTCTGAGACTTTTTGTTCCTGCTCTACTTCCACTGCGGCTGCATCAGAGTTTTTAACTTGTGCTTTTTTAGTGACTTTTACTGCGCGGATACTCTCATGACCTGTAACATCTATGGTCTGATCTAGTACAGGCTCAGCCAAATCAATATCTTTCGCCTTAATACCTTCTAGTAATTTAGGTGTTGCTTGAGCAAGCAACTCAAGAGAACGCTCATAGGCATGTAAAGGTGACAAGCTAATATCCTGATGCTGCAAAATATATTGGCGCGCATTAGAAAAGACTTGCTGTGCCTTCTGATTCACTTCATCCACTAAACGGCGACTATACACCACACTTACACCAACACTCGCCACAGGAGATAATCGTGATAGCTGATTTAACAATGAAACTTTTGGCATTTGATTGAGCCATGCCCACTTAAACTGACCATTTTCATCTAGTACATATTTTTTCAATGCTGCTGCATCAGTATCTGAACCCACCAATTGCTGCAATTGATGTAAATCACTATTTTGTAGCGTACTACTCAGAGCTTTTATTGCCATAAGCAAAGTTTGTTTTTCTGCAATTAAACTCAAGTCGACCTGTTTAAAAATAAACTGAACAATATCTTGGTCACTTTCTTTGCTTAAGTCGAAACCATAAGAACGTCCAACTTGATAAATCACTCGCAGAGTCATAATCAGTGAAGCAGGGATATCAATACTTGAACCAATGACACCTGTCGCACCTGTTAAAGCCCCTTGAATCGAAGCAATCCATTTATTTTGCTCACCCAGAGCCTCACTAATACGACGCGAACGATCGACATCTTGTGTCAACTCTTCTAAATCACGTACCCCAGCTTCATCCAGTACAGCATCTACAGATGAAATATCCGAACTAAAATGATTAAGTCGATCAAATAAATAATCAGAAATTTTGTCACTAAATTGAGGAGCAACAAAATTAGCCACATTATTTACGGTATTAAAATGTCGACCGAATAATTGTCTAGAAACATTTGGAACGTGTTCACGTAAGATTTGCTGAGGATTATCATATTTTTTTACATCAAATACGCCCGCTTGCCTTGACTGACCCTCCAAGGTTTGACCATTTTTTTGAGGTTGAATGACCTTAGTTACAGATTCGGGTGCAACATGATTGATAATAGACACCCCAGTAGAACTGAGCTTTTTAGCCACTCCAAAGGCGTTTGAGAGTAGACCTGCCGTTGGTTTATTATTCGTTTTCACCATTCCCTACCTCATTAAAACTATTCTTGAAATTATTGATAAATACTAGGTGTAGTCAAACTTTATCACAACTTGAATATGTATCTTTAAGTTAAGTTTTTTGCTGCAAAGTTGCAAATTAGCTAAGTCAACAATAGGCATAGGATTTGCCATAAGAATTCAAAAAGCTTTCTGCTATCATTATTCCAATCAAATTATATGAGTTCGCCTATTTAGAAAGTTTCCTTCGTATACTTTCAATAGCTTGCTCACACACTACCTATAAAGGATCTGTAGATGAAACGTGTTGTAATCACTGGTATGGGCATCAACTCATGCATTGGTAATACATTAGAAGATGTCACTCATTCTTTGCAAAACGGGATTTCTGGAACACGTTTCAACCCAAGTTATGCTGAACTTAATTTTAAAAGTCATGTCAGTGCGGCTGCAGAACAAAACTTTGACGGTATTGACCGCC
Organism: Acinetobacter sp. YH12126; assembly: GCF_013418745.1. Lineage (NCBI taxonomy): Bacteria > Pseudomonadati > Pseudomonadota > Gammaproteobacteria > Moraxellales > Moraxellaceae > Acinetobacter > Acinetobacter sp. YH12126. Next base: position 78,057 of record NZ_VPBM01000009.1, read on the forward strand.
GTTTAAAACGCTTTATGGGCGTATGCGCAATGTATGCATACAACTCAGCTTTGGCTGCGGTAGAAAATGCAGGCTTAACAGCAGAACAAATTGGTGGTAATCCACGTTACGGTATTGCGGGTGGTTCAGGTGGTGGTTCAACTGCATCTGTTGTTGAAATGAAAGAACTTCTAGACACCAAAGGTGCACGTAAAGTTGGGCCATTCTTTGTACCACGTAACATGACCAACACCATTACCGCAAACGTGGGTGTGGCATTTAAAATGCAAGGTATTGCACATACGATTACTAGCGCTTGTGCAACATCTGCAGATGCCATTGGTTATGCATACAACCTGATTCAATTAGGCAAACAAGACTTAATGCTTGCTGGTGGCGGTGAAGAAGACCATTGGTCACAAAGTCTTTTATTTGATGCAATGGGTGCACTTTGTTCAAAATACAATGACACTCCTGAAACTGCTTCCCGCCCTTACTCTGCTGACCGTGACGGTTTCGTGATCGCTGGCGGCGGTGGCTTCGTTGTACTAGAGTCACTTGAACATGCTCAAGCACGTGGTGCAAACATTTTGGCTGAAGTTGTCGGCTATGCAGCAAATTCTGACGGCGCTGACATGGTTGCACCATCGGGCGAAGGTGCGACGCGTTGTATCCTTATGGCTTTAGAAGAAGCTAAACAACATGGTGTAGATACCATCGACTATGTTAATACACATGGTACATCTACTCCGGCAGGCGATGTCACTGAACTTAAAGCGATGGAGCGTGCTTTCGGTGAAGGGCAAGTTCCTCCGCTCAGCTCAACCAAGTCGATGACTGGTCACAGTCTGGGTGCTGCAGGTGTACAAGAAGCGATTTACTCTATTTTAATGATGCAAAATGACTTTATAGCACCGAACATCAACGTGACTGAACTTGACGAAGGCGCAAAACCTTTTGATATCGTACTTGAAAAACGTGATGCAAAATTGAATACTGTGATGAGTAACAGTTTTGGTTTTGGCGGTGTAAACGCTTGCCTCGTTTTCAAAAAATGGGAAGCTTAATATAAAGTTTGCTGCTTTGGCGCTTCGGTGCCAAAGCACATACCCACCGCCCTTTTAAGGGTCAATATATGGATGCTCCATCAGATGCTTTCCTCTGGGTAAAAGCATTGCATATCATCGCAGTTGTTTGCTGGTTCGCAGCGCTATTCTATCTCCCTCGCCTTTATGTCTACCACGCTATGAGTGATGATGCTACGAGTCATCAGCGCTTTCAAATCATGGAACGTAAGCTATACCGCGGCATTATGTGGCCCGCTATGATTGCTACATTGATCACTGCGCACTTCCTCGTCGATTGGGGTGATGCAACACGACACTACCATGAAGCGCTTTGGTTCTACTTAAAAGTGGGATTGGTTGGACTATTGGTGATTTATCATTTTGTTTGTGGTTATTACCGTAAAAAGCTTATCGAAAATGCACATTATAAGTCGCATAAATTCTGGCGTTATTTTAATGAAATGCCCACTTTGATTTTATTTGCGGTTGTCATTTTAGTTGTAGTGAAGCCAAGCTTCTAAACGACTGTAAAAAAGCCCCTACTCATTGGGGCTTTTTATTTATCTTATTTCATATTCAAAAATTACAACTGCACACAGCTATCTAAAATACTCCAATTGTGTGCTCTAAATTGCTCACGCGGCTACGGCACTTCAGCACACAACACCCCCTCATTTTTAAAGAAACGTCGCCCGTGGCTATTTTGATTCAACTGCGTTAAATCAGTCGCACCCTGATTCAACAAATTAAAAATCATAATACGATCATTCAAAATGTGCCCTGCAAGCACAGAGTGCTCCCAAGCCCCCCTCTATATTGGACAAAGTCTTGCCCAAATAGTTTTTGATATGCCAAGATGAATACTGTTCCTGCTCTTGACCAGCCTGCACCCTAAACGAATCATAAGAAAGCTCAGATAGCTGAGCCGCCTTTTCATATTGCTTAAACAATTGATTCGCAGTTTGATTTGGCAAATACAACCAATAGATCAACGAGGTACTCCAGCCCGATGATTGCTGCACCTGCTTCAACACCGCCTATACGCCATAGGCTTCCAATTTTGCTGCTGAGCGCAAACTCAACTGACTGGCACTTAAAGGCTCCAAATAAACTACTTGTCCAGTCTTTAACTGCTCATTACGTTAATTCGAACATAACGTGCCAGCCAGCTTTGAATCAACATCCTTTCAACCAATGAGATCGGGCGCTCAAGCATCTGCTGCAATCTGTGATATTCAGTCATATAAGCATCCAGCTTATCCTCTTTATTTAACGCAATATTGATCTGATAAAGGATCACCAACTGATTTAAATACTTAAAGTCTGGATATGCAGAATTGCTCGGCATACTTAAACTGCGGTATTGGTCTGCATGCTGCAACCATGTGTTAAAGCGCTGCAACGGTACCTTTTCTTGCTGTATCAGCCCACCGATCACCTGATGATGCTCAACAACAAATGCGCTAGCCGCCTTAGGATCATCGACCAGCAATTACTGAAACTCCGCAACTAAATTCATCTGTTCTTCTGACCACTTTTCACGTATTAGCTTCGCATTCAATGGCTGGCCCAAAACATTCTGATGCTCTTACCCAAACAAACTAAATGACCAATCTTGATGATAACGATAGCGCCCAATATTCAATGCCGAAAACCGATCTGCAGCATTCAGCCCAAGCAAGTTAAAATACGGCTCTTGTGTGTAATTTGAAAGATAAGAAATTTCAGACTGCTGCCACTTTAGCACCCGAGGATCAATACGCTCATCCCACCGCAGCCAAAGGCAAAAACACACAACAACTGCAAGCAACAGCAAGAAAATAAAGATGATTTTTTGTTTCATTGATTTCTTATTTTGAATTATTTCAGCCGCATTATATTCAACTCCACCATTCACGCATACAAAAAAAAGCCATCGAAAGATGGCTTTTTTACTGTAAACACAAATATTTATGCAGGAATACGCAGCACTTGCCCTGGGAAAATGTCATCGGCATTTTTTAACAAAGGACGGTTTGCTTCAAAAATTTTATTGTATTGATTTGCATCACCATAAAATTCTTTAGAGATTTTAGACAGGTTATCTCCCGACTTAACAGTATAAAACTTACTTTCAGGCTCAGGACTCGTCACTGTTAACTGATCATCTACTTGTGCCACATGATCAATATTCCCTACTGCTAAGATAATCTTTTCACGATCTGCTTGGCTTTGTACCTGACCTTTCACTGTTGCTAGATCTGAAGTCCCGTTATAACTCACAGACAAGCCTGTTACAGGTAAGCCCAGTGCTTTGATATGACCCAATAACTTATTGGCAATTTCTTGTGCAGATGGTTCAGAAGGTGTTGCTGGCGCTGCCTGAGGCTCTGCAGGTGCTGTATTTTTTTTACCAATACCTTTTACAAAATCAAAAAGACCCATATTTTTCTCCGTTGTTTTTACTGTTTTAAATCATTTAACTATTGTTCAAACTCTATTCTTATAGCTAAAAAATAACCGCTTTTGAGTTGTTGTTGGTGACAGAAACGTAAGCTAATGTAAAAACAAAATATTCGGCATAAAAAAAGCCACCGAATGGTGGCTTTTTAAATCAGCATCGCTGAAATCTAAAATTAACCTAGTTTCTTAGAAACATAGTCAATTGCAGATTGTACAGTAGTGATTTCGTTTGAATCTTCATCAGGAATAGTGATGTCGAAATCGTTTTCGAAAGACATAACTAATTCAACTAGGTCTAGAGAATCTGCACCTAAGTCATCCATGAAAGAAGCTTCGTTTTTGATCTCGTCTGCTTTAAGACCAAGTTGTTCAGCTACTGCTTGTTTTACGCGTTGTTCGATATCGCTCACAGGAATTCTCCTCATTGCTTGTGGCGTTTTTAATGCCGTTAGTTTAATTGAATCTAAATCGTTTTGAAAGTTTATACTTGAGCGCTTAGCTCATGTATAAACCACCATTTACATGTAATACAGTTCCGGTAATGTAACTTGCCTTTTCAGAAGCAAGAAAACTTACGGCATTTGCGATATCTTGCGGCTCACCTAAACGGTTTAAGGCCACTTGATCACTCATCTTTTTACGAATTTCTTCGCTTAACTGTTCTGTCATTTCTGTTGCAATAAAGCCCGGAGCCACTGCATTTACAGTGATTTGGCGGCTTCCCATCTCTTTTGCAAGGCTGCGACCAAAGGCCTCAATCCCTGCTTTTGCAGCAGAATAGTTTGCTTGTCCTGGGTTAGCAAAATGTGCAACCACAGAACTAATATTAATAATTCGGCCAAAACGTGCTTTGGTCATACCCTTTAAAACACGTTTAGAAAGTCGATAAACGGCTTTCAAATGAATGTTGAGAATGTCATCCCAATCATCTTCTGACATACGAAGTAACAAATTATCTTTGGTAATACCAGCATTGTTCACCAAAACCAATACAGAACCAAAGTTTTGCTCAATGTCTGATACCAATGCATCAATTGCAGTTGCATCACGTACATCTAGAACTTTACCCGCACCATTTTCAGCAAAAGCAGCAGATAATTTTTCCGCACCCGCTTCTGATGTTGCCGTACCTACAACAAAATAACCGTCTTGAATCAATTGCTGAGCAATTGCTGCTCCAATCCCTCGGCTCGCACCTGTTACTAAAGCAACTTTGCGTTCTTGTGTCATGCAATTTTCCCTTCTGCCACTAAAATGGCATTCAGTGCATCTTCCATACGACCTTTCGTGTCGAGTGGGAATGCTTTTTCAATATTTGGCAAACGTTTTGCGAGATTCGCAAGGACATTACCCGGACCACATTCAGCAATGTACTGAATACCTTGGTCTTGCAAATACTGCATGGTCTTTGTCCACTGTACAGATTGGTATAACTGTGCAGTTAACGCCTGAAGTAATTGCGCTACATCAGTCGCGATTTCAGCGCCTACATTTTGTATTACAGGTATAGTAGGCAGCTCAATGGCAGTTTGTTCCAATGCTGTCGCAAACTGTTCAGCAGCAGGTTTCATCAATGCACAATGCGATGGCACAGAAACCGGAAGTGCGATTGCCTTACCGCCATTATCTTTAGCAGCAGCCATAACCGCTTCAACCATGGCTTTATCGCCCGCAATGACAACTTGACCTTGTGCATTGTAGTTTGCAGCATCTACTGAACCTGGGCCTTCTGCTTGAGCACAAAGTTCAATCACTTTAGCATCATCTAGACCCAAAATTGCCGCCATTGCACCTTGTCCTTCAGGTACAGCACTTTGCATTAACTGACCACGTAGGTTCACCAATTTAACGGCATCACCTAGGCTCATCGCACCTGCAGCAACCAAGGCGCTGTATTCACCTAATGAGTGACCTGCAAGGTATTTCGGTGCAACACCACCTAACTCTAACCACACACGCCATAAAGCAATACTGGCAGTCAGGAGTACAGGTTGAGTAAATTCTGTTTGGTTTAACCCTTCACCACTTTGAGCAATTTGCCAAAGATCAAAGCCAGCCGCTTCTGATGCTTCTGCAAATGTTGCTTGCACACTACTAAACTGTTCTGCAAGTTCAGCGAGCATGCCGACTTTCTGTGACCCTTGACCCGGGAACACGAATGCAGTTTTAGTAGCTTGAGCTGCTTGCTCGAGTTGTTTAGCAGACATAAAAAAATCCTTTATCAAGACTGGTGAATTTATGCTATTTGGACATTTATTCAACACAATCCCATGTAAGCTTGTTTCAGGGACGGAAATTTAACACTTAATTTTTGTCTTGGTAATTGCCAAATGCAACAAAAAATCGGTACAAAAAAAAGGGAGCTTAACGCTCCCATTTTTTCTACTAAGCTTGACGCTTAATACATCACCAATTATTCAGCAGATGCTTTAGCGAATAATTGACGACCACGGTAGATACCATCTTTAGATACGTGGTGACGACGGTGAGTCTCGCCAGTAGCTTGGTCTACAGTTAATGCATTCTCGGTTAAAGCGTCATGTGAACGGCGCATGTCACGGCGAGAGCGACTTTTACGGTTTTGCTGAACGGCCATGATGGCTCCTTACAAAGATCGAAAAAATGGATCAGAACAAATTCGATTGTCTTATACTCAAGAGTATAACACAAAATTAGTTAAGTTTACCCTTCAAACCTGCCAAAACATCAAACGGGTTGTCCCGTTTTTCTTCAACAAGCTCTTCAGCGGCAGGTTGATGCTTATGTTCACAAGCGTCATGCTTAGGTGACAAAGGCATCAACAATAACAATTCATCCTCTATCAGTGAGAGTAAATCAGCAGTCGCAGGCGCATCATATGAACCTTTGGTTGTTGCTTCACTTTCACCTAAAACGATGAAATCAGCATCCTCATCCAAGCGCTCTATCAGTGACTCGTCATCTACAAGAGCTAGATGAAAACTTGAAACAAGTGGGATCTCAACAGTATCCAGACAACGCTGGCATTCCATTGGAACATTTGTTTCAACATGACCATCTAGCCATACAATGCGATGATAAGCATCCATTGATAGCTTACAGTCTATGTTAATCAATTGATCATCAATTGATCCAACAGCTTCACGAGCAATACGAACAAAGCGAGATAATGGCAGTGTTCCTGACCATTTAAAGCCCTGTTCAGCCCATTTAAACGGCTCAATCTGTGCCGGAAAGGTATTTGCTGACATAATTAAGGCGGCAATTCTACAAATTCATCAGTACTCTGTCAAAGATTAAGATACAATTTTGTACTTATTTAGACAGACCATTTGGGTAACTTAAGTTATGCATCTGTTGCAGCCGCAAACAGAAGTGAATGTTTCATCACTTATGAGCACAATTTCAACGCTTGATTCTGACATTTCAACCGACCAAGTGCAACTCTCGGCTTGGGAGAAACTTTCCACAGAAACAGAACACGTCGATTGGCTCATCTTACACTTTAATCATTGGTTTTCCCACCTGAATGTGTGCTTAGTGAAAGGTGACTGTGAGCCCGAGTACTTTCCTGCCGATTTAAACGGCCCTGCCCGCATTCAATTTGCTCATGGTTATTTCAATAGCGCCTTGCATGAAATTAGTCATTGGACTATTGCTGGCGAGCAACGCCGTTTACTTCCCGATTTAGGCTATTGGTATGCACCAGATGGTCGTAACAAAGAGCAGCAAGCCCTCTTTGAGCAGGTGGAGATTAAGCCCCAAGCGATCGAATGGTTATTTGCCAAAGCCTTTGGGCGTAAGTTTCGTGTATCACTTGATAACCTCACTGGTGAAGGCGGTGATGGCAGTAGCTTTAAAGATAATGTCTATGCACAATTACAGGCTTATTTTAAAGGTGAAGCCAAACTTCCACGCGATGCTTGGCGCTTTATCCAATGCATTTGCCACTGTACACGTGCTGGCAAAATGTTACAGGCGAATGAATTTCAACGTGAAATGCTTGATTAAATTATACAATTTGACTGCATTTCACATTGCACAAAGCAAGTAGACCGCGACATAATGTCTAGAGCTTTTAATAATAAGAGGAAAACGACATGTTGCATTTAAGAATACATCCGGAAAATCCTCAGCCCCGTTTAATTACGCAAGCCGTTGAACGGATTCGTGCCGGCGATGTGGTGGTTTATCCTACAGATGCCGCCTATGCCATCGGCTGCCAAATTGGGAACAAAAATGCCATGGAACGCATTGCCCAAATTCGTCAGCTCGATGCTAAACATCAATATGCGATTATTTGTGCAGATTTATCTGACATTGCCACGTATGCCAAAGTCGACAATGCCATGTATCGTTTATTGAAAAATAATACCCCTGCGGTCACTACCTTTATTTTGCCTGCCACCAGTGAAGTTCCTCGCCGTTTAATGCATCCTAAAAAGAAAACCATTGGACTGCGTATTCCGAGCAACCCGATTTGCCAATTATTACTCAAAGAACTCGGTGAGCCTTTATTAACATCGACCTTAATTTTACCGGGCCAAAAAGAACCGATTGATGATCCTTACGAAATTGAACTGCAAATCGGTAAACGCATAGATGTATTGATTGATGGAGGTTTAGGTACTTTGAATACCACTAGCGTTGTAAACCTTGCAGGTGAATACCCAGAAGTGATCCGCCGCGGTGTCGGTGATGTCAGTGCCTTTGAATAGCATGTACTGTTAAATACATGCTGTTACCGATCAGAGGCACAGCATGTAAAGGTCATCTGCTCAAAACGCAGTTAAAGCACCTTTCGATAAAGGAATCGACCTGATGACTTTATTTCAAATTTTACTCAAGCTCCAAAATGCGACAGACCTCAGTGTCTCCGAGCAAAGCAGTCTCAATCATTTTGCTATATATGCCACTGAGCCTTGGACTTTAGAATCCAAGGCTCAACTGAGGGCAAAAGATGAAAATTTAATTTCACCAATAGCGACAACACAGCCGCAAATTTTTCGTTATTTTCTGCATGCATCAACGGTCAAATCACTGTTTAAACGTAGAGCTAATCAAAACCTCTGTTCGCAAGCGCAGTGCCAAGTCATCATCGAATTTGCACTTGAACAAAGGGTCTTACCAACAAGCTCAAAACCTTGATAGTGTGCTTTTCCTCAAGCGTAATAAAGCTGCATAAATTCCTTTAAATGAACTTTTTGTTGCCCTTGCTCATCAAAGTTGTTTGTATCGAGCCATGCTGCATATGCTTGAGACAACATTGGCCAATCCTGATCTAACATCGCAAACCAAGCGGTATCACGATTACGACCTTTCACTATCACATGTTGACGAAACAACCCTTCAAATTGAAAGCCAAAACGTAAGGCAGCATTTTTCGAAGGCGTGTTCAAGTCATCACACTTCCACTCCACCCGTCGATATCCCGCTGCAAAGCATGCTTTTAACAATAGATAAATGGTTTCTGTTGCGGCTGTTGATTGCTTCATTAAACTTGAAAAATAGACATTGCCAATTTCGATGACAGCATGTGCAGGGCGTACATTGAGCAAAGCAACCCATCCTACAATGGCATCACCAACCTCAATGACATAATGCATGGAACCCGCAAAATGAAAGGATTGCTGAAAATAATCACGCAATTGCTGCATGCTTTGAATTTGAGAATAAGGCAAATACGTCCAACAGCGTTCATCAGGTTCTAGTTGTACTGTCTGCCATAGCCGCTGTAAAAGACTGTCATCAAGCTGATCGGGCAACATCGGAATAAGTCGAACAGATTGCCCCTCTTCGGTTTTACATCTGAACTGGCAAGGTACAAACTGCGCCAACGTCATCCCTACGGCCTGACCCCATTGATTATATTGTTGTGGCATAGCAAATAATCTTTTAGTCAATTCAATCAAATCATTTTATGCTGGACGCCCATCATCCAGACATCACAGCTTAAATGAGTTCATGGATTGATGAGTGTTTTTTTTATAATTAACATAAGATGTGATCGATATCACAGCTTTAAAATTTTACATGTGTATAAATAAAGCCTATTCCCTATAAATTTTAAGTTTTTTACCCAATTCAACCGTTCAGTAATTTCTTTAAACGCATTTTTCCATTACACTATTCCCTATAACTTTTGTGCTTTTACTTTCGATGTGAGATCGAAGCGAAAGCTGTCTGCATGCCTTTGAAAATTCGCGTGGCCTATAATTGCAATGAACCAAACTGTCCATAATTCTATGGAAGATGCTCCACACATTCGCGTTTTGGATGAGTGGCAAGAAGCTATTCCAGAAGATTTGTACATTCCACCCGCTGCATTTGAAATTCTATTAGAGCATTTCGAAGGACCACTCGACTTTCTGATTTACCTGATTCAAAAAAATGGCTTCGACTTATTACAAGTCGATATTGCCCCGATTGCATCCCAATATTTGTCTTATATGGATGCAATGAAATCCCTAGATATTGAATTAACCGCAGACTATATGGTGATGGCAGCTCTATTGGCCGATTTAAAATCGCGTCTATTATTGCCAAAACCTAAATCGACCGCGGCACATGAACAAGATCCTAAACAAGAATTGATTGACCGTTTAGAAACGTATTTGCGCATCAAACAAGCTGCAGAAAGATTAGGTCAAATGTCAGTGTTGGATCGAGATACATTCGATACCAATGTCAGTTTAGAAACAATAGTCGAAACCAATGATGGCTATGATATTCAATTACTTCGTGATGCCATACTCTGTGTTTTTAATCGACCAGAACCGGTTACCCACCAAATTTTGCAAGAGCCTGTCTTACTCGAAGAACGTATTGCTTATATTGAAACTAAGCTAGCGTCAGGTGAAGTATTAGATTTTGCGGACTTACTCAAGCCAAGCCAAGGTCGCATGGGTGTTGTCGTGACATTTATGGCTGTATTAGAACTGACACGCCAACAAAAAGTCCAAATTGTCGCATCAGGTGTAGAAGCACCGCTTGCAATTCAGGGAGCACGTGCATGAACACTGAACTTAAACAGATGACTGCGGTGTCTTCAGAAGATAATCTGCATGAAATTTTGATGCAGCTTGAAGCCATTATTTTTGCCAGTGAAGCGGCAGTGAGTATTGCCCGTTTAAAAGAGGCTTTCCAAGACCGTTTCAGTAAAACCGAATTACGCCAATATTTGCAGCAGCTTTCAATGCTGCAACACGGCAGATCAATTGAACTTGTTGAAACCGCTCAAGGTTTCCGTTTTCAAGTACGTGCAAAATATCGTAATATTATTGCACAGACCTGGCCTGAACGACCAACTCGTTTATCGCCATCCTTGCTCGAAACTCTTTCTGTCATTGCTTACCATCAACCGGTAACCCGCGCAGATATTGAGCAAATCCGTGGGGTGACCAACAATAGTCAAATTTTACGTACATTATTTGACTGGAACTGGATTAAAGAATCTGGTTTTCGTGAACTCCCAGGACGACCCGCGTTGTTAGTTACAACGCCTCAATTTTTAAATGCTTTTGGTCTAACCTCTTTGGGCCAATTGCCTCCCCTGCAGGATGCCAAGGAAGCTTTTATGGCCCTCGATGCGAATGCACCGAAGTCATAAATAGGTGAACTGTTGATGATAATTTCTAAGGTTATGCTGTCATGAGTGAAAAATTGCAAAAGGTGCTCGCACGCGTTGGTTTGGGTTCTCGCCGTTATATGGAAGAAGTCATTGCCGCTGGTCGTGTAAGCGTAAATGGGCAAGTTGCCCAAGTGGGTGAACGTATTGAACCAGGTGATGAGCTTCGCATCGATGGTCGTAAAGTTCAGTTCCAAATTGAAGACGAAATTCGTCGCCGTGTGTTGATTTACTATAAACCAGAAGGCGAAATCTGCTCACGCAATGACCCTGAAAACCGTCCAACGGTATTTGAACAATTACCTCAAATTACAGGTGATCGTTGGGTGATGGTGGGTCGTCTAGATATCAACTCTACAGGTCTATTGCTGTTCACGAATGACGGTGAACTGGCGAACCGTTTAATGCACCCGTCTAGCGAAATCGAACGTGAATATGCCGTTCGTGTCATGGGTGAAGTCACCCCTCAGTTAAAAAACAACATGTTACAAGGCGTTGTTTTAGATGATGGTCCGGCAAAATTTGAGTCATTCTCTGAAATTGGTGGTGACGGTATTAACCGTTGGTATCAAGTGGTTGTAAAAGAAGGTCGTAACCGCGAAGTTCGTCGTATTTTCGAATCTCAAGGCTTAAAAGTGAGCCGTCTTTTACGTACACGTTATGGTTCAGTAATTCTGCCACGCGAACTACGTACTGGTCGTTGGATCGAGCTAGATAAACAAGATATCGACAACTTAACCAAGTCCGTTGAGCTTAAACCACGTCAAGGTACTGGCCTGTTTGGTATGGCGAAACGTCGTACTGAACGTATGCAAGACAAACCAATGGCAGCACGTCGTGGTGGTTACTTACGCCAACAACGTCGTGACAGTGACGAAAACCAGCCACTACAAAGCAATGGTTATCAAGACAACCGTGGCGAACGTCGTACTGGTCGTACTGAAGGTGGTTTCCAAGGCAATGGATTTAACCGTTCAGAGCGTCGCAACGATGGTTTCAACAATAACCGTAATGATCGCAACAGTGAAAACTTCGGTAACCGTGAACGTCGTAACGACAATTTTGGCAATCGTGAGCGTCGTAATGACTCTGTGCCAAGTCGCGCATTTAGCGGAAACAACAAAGGCTTTAAGAAATTTTAATTTCTTAAGTATAAAAAAACCGCTCATTTGAGCGGTTTTTTTATACCAATACTAAATAAATTGTTCAGTGGTTTGTGGAATCGCACTCAGCAAACGCTTGGTATATTCATGCTGAGGTGATCGATACAACTCATCCGAGTTTGCAATTTCAACAATATCACCATGGTTCATCACCATGATTTGGTCAGAAATATATTTCACCACAGATAAATCATGTGAAATAAAGATATAGCTCAAACCAAATTCATCTTGTAAATCTTGCAATAAGTTCAGAACTTGGGCTTGAACCGAAACATCTAGGGCAGAGACAGACTCATCACAGATCAAAATTTCTGGCTTTAAGGTCAAGCATCGTGCAATGGCAATACGTTGACGCTGACCACCAGAAAACTCATGTGGATAGCGATAAAATGCTTGGGCAGGCAAACTGACACGTTCAAGCAAATCAAACGCCATTTGCTCGCGTTCAGCATCATCCTTCCCTATCTGATGCACTTGCATCGGCTCCATCAAAATTTGACCCACCGTAAATCTTGGATTGAGCGAAGCATATGGGTTTTGGAAAATGATCTGTATTTTGCGCTGATATTGGGTAAATTCTTTTTCGCTCATCGCCAAAATATCATGACCTTCAAACAGCGCCTGACCACCTGTCGCTTCCTGTAGACGCATCAGTAAAAGGCCGATTGTGGTTTTACCTGAGCCAGATTCTCCAACCAACCCGAGCGTTTTACCTTTCGCCAGTTGAAACGAGACACCTTTGACCGCCTGATACTCATCCTTACCAAATAAACCCTTGCGGCTATAGAACGATTTTTTCAGGTCTTTGACATCTAAAATAATCTGTTCATTACCCGTAAGACCACGCGTTCGTTGTCTACGGGTTTCCTCAGATAAATGCACATCCTCAATCAGCTCATCACCATTTTGACGCATAAAATCACTGATCATTGGCAATTTATAAGGACGTTCTGACATCTGCGGACGGCACTTGAGCAAAGCTCGAGTGTAGATATCTTTAGGATGATCCAGCACTTCATTGACCAAGCCTTGTTCACGGATTTCTCCATGACGCATGACAATCACCTGATCGGCAATTTCGCTTACCAATGCTAAATCATGCGTAATGAACAGCATCGACATCTCACGTTTCTTTTGCAAGGCTTCAAGTAAATCTAAAATTTGCTTTTGAATTGTCACATCAAGTGCCGTGGTTGGCTCATCGGCAATCAATAACTTCGGCTCACATGCAATTGCCATTGCAATCATGACCCGCTGTTGTTGGCCACCTGACATTTGGCTAGGATAGGCATCAATTTTCGTTTCAGGAGAAGGAATACCCACTTCCTTCAATAATTCCAAAGTTCGTGCTCTTGCCTGCTTACGTCCCATACCTAGATGAAGTCGTAATACTTCGGCAATTTGATCACCCACCGTAAAGACTGGATTGAGTGACGACATCGGTTCCTGAAAAATCATCGCAATATCTTTACCACAGATATTACGCATTTCTCTTGGAGACAGACTCAGTAAATCCTGCCCTTCAAAAACTATTTTACTGCTTGCATCTATACGGCTTTGATCACGTGGCAACAGCCCCATGGTTGCCAACGAGGTCACCGACTTGCCACTGCCAGATTCTCCCACAAGCGCCACAGTTGTATTGGCAGGAATGTCAAAAGATATTCCTTTGACCGTTTCGATATAGCTTTTATCTTCGGCTTTAAAGCTCACTTTCAGGTTTTGAACACTGAGGAGCGTTGGTTTAACAGTTTGATTTTGTTCCGTCATCCTTTACTCCCCCCCTTATTTCAATTTTGGATCTAATGCATCACGTAGTGCATCAGTAAACATTGAAAATGCCGTAACTAAAACCGCCATTGCTACAGATGCTGCGATAAGCTGCCACCATTTACCTAAAATCAATTCACTTTGTGCTTCATTGAGCATACTTCCCCATGACACAACCCCAACAGGAACGCCAAATCCCAAAAAGCTCAAAATCACTTCTGACTTAATAAAGGCCACCACTAAAATCGAGATTTGCACCAATGCAATATGACTGACGTTCGGAAAGATATGCACAAAGATGCGTCGGAAATGACTCACTCCTATCGCTTTGGCAGCGAGTACATATTCACGCGAAGTATGTTTCATATACTCTGCACGAATCAGGCGATACACCCCCGTCCATCCAGTAAGCCCTAGAATGAGGACAATCGATATGATCCCCTTTTGTTGTAATACAGCTGCAATCGCAAGAACCAAGAGCAAATACGGAATCGAAGTAAAAATGTTATAAAACCAGTTTAAAATGTCATCAACCCAACCACCGAAATAGCCAGAAATTGCCCCTAAAATTGTCCCAATCACGACAGCAAGTAATGCAGCTACCACGCCAACAATAATAGATGTTTCAGCACCTTTAATGGTTTTTTGCAGGACATCCTGCCCCCATTTATCCGCACCAAACAGTAAAGTTTGTTTTAGCTCGCTTTGTTGATCTAACAAATGGCCACCCAATTGCTGATCAATCGCTTTCATATCTTCTGCTAGTGGATCGACAACGCCATAGTAGTCAATTGCATTGGCACCACCTTGCTCAGTCGCAATCTCTGCATTCAGTTCAGCAATTACATCTTTTAAAGGATCAACAGGATTTTCAGGCAATGCCATATCTTCTGCTGATGCTTTGGTTTTGGCTGTTTCATTGAGTTCCGCCCCAATAAAACTTGGAGGTGCATAACTCACAGCCACTTCTTTATTCCAATTAGATGCAACCAAGCCTGTCATCGACAATAGCAACACCACGAAATAACACAGTACAACGAACAACGACACCATCGCTAATTTATCGGCTTTTAGGCGTCGCATCGCCAACTTCCACAAGCCAGTCGATGCAGGTGTTGATGCCGTTGCTTTGGTCTTATTGAATATTCCTAGCATAGGCCACCTACTTCAACTGAACGCGTGGATCGACAAGTTTATAAATCAAATCCGCGATTAAGTTAAAAATCATTGTAGCCGCTGCAACGTAGACTGTAATCGCCTTAATGACAGGGAAGTCACTGCGCTCAACAGCAATAATGACTTCACGACCAATACCCGGAATACCAAAGAATCGTTCAATCAGGAAAGCGCCTATCAGCAGTGCCGGTAGACTCGACATGACATCGGTAATAATTGGAATTGAGGCGTTACGCAGTACATGTACACCTAAAATACGGCTTTCACCCACACCTTTTGCGCGCGCAGTTCGAACATAGTCTTGATTGACTTCATCCAATACAAAACTGCGGTATAAGCGCAAAGTTGGCGCAATACTTACCACCAACATAATTAAGATAGGCAGTAAACCGTATTTAAATAAGTTTTCGCTAAAGTGATCACTCCAGCCTTGAACCGGAAACCAGCTTAACTGATATGCAAAAACGTATTGGAAAACAATAATGTAAACCAAAATACTAATCGACATACCAATCGTACATAGCATCATAATCATACGATCGGTTAATGTGCCACGAACTGAAGCCACAGCAAGTGCCAAACCAATTGAAATGATCGTTTGCAAAATGGTTAAAGGAATTAAAATCGTCAGTGACGGTCCTAGACGGGTCAAAATAATATCTGACACCGACTCACCTGTACTCCAACTCATTCCATAATCAAAAGTTAAAATCTGCTTAATGAAAATCCACAATTGGACATAGTAGGGTTGATCAACCCCCAACTGTTGTCGGATGTTTTCAATTTGCTCTGGGTTCGACATTTTGCCTGCTAGAATATAAGCAGGGTCCCCACCTACCCAGTTAAATAAGAAGAATATGAGCAGAACAACCCCCAACATCGTTGGGATCATCTGCCATATACGCCGTATGATATATGCCAGCATAAAGTTGTCCTTACTTCACTCGTTGTCCAGTAATTTCATCAAAGAAAGCTTTGTTATCAGGTTTACGACCTAAGAAATCATGCACCAATTTTTCTGCTTCATATTGACCACCTTGCGACAAGATTGTTTTACGGTAGCGTTGTCCCACTTCTGGGTTATTTAGGTTATCTCCGAAAGCAGACAACATATCGAGTGCCATCACTTCAGACCACATATAGCCATAATAGCCAACTTGGTAACCGCCCATGATATGGTTGAATTGTCCTGGGAATTCAGTGCTTGGGACATAGCCTAAAGCTGTCTCGCCTTCCATTTTCTTCCAGACATCTAAGGGTTTAACACTCAAAGCATCTGATGAGTGAAGTGCCATATCATATTTTGCATACAAGGCTTGACGTGCATAATGCAAACCACGTCCATAGCTATGAACCGCTTTTAATTTATTAATCAGTGCGTCATCTACAGGTGGACACGCTGGATTACAGTAATTTGCGAGTGTAGATAAAGTTTCTTTACGACGCGCCCATTCTTCATACATTTGTGAAGGTGCTTCTACAAAGTCGCGCTCTACTGAAGTCCCCGATTGGGATGCATAGCGTGTATTGGACAAAATACCGTGCAAAGCATGACCAAACTCATGAACAAAGGTTTCAAGTTCATCACTATTTAAACCTTTACGGTTAAAGTTGGTCACCAAAGCAGAAATCGGTTTACGCTTAGTCAAGGTACTGCCACCTTTTACGCCCCAAACAGCCGCATGACCATACTTCCCTTCACGTGGGTATTTATCGATATATAAACCACCAAGCAACTCACCGGTCTTTTTATCTTTTACATCGTAATATTCAACTTCTGACTGCCAAACATCGACTTTCGCAGGCTTAAATTCAATGCCATAAAGGTCAGATGAAATGGCAAAAATCCATTCTTGAGATGCTTGGGTTGGGAAATAGTCACGCAATTTTTCTTGATCGATTTGATACTTTTCTTTGCGAAGTTTTTCACTCCAGTAACTCTCACTCCAGCGATTGATTTCAGCTTTTTCGAGTGGAATTTTCAGGCTTTTCGCTTTGAACTCACGTAAAGTCTCAACTTCTTTTTTCTCTAAAGGTGCCACCGTTTGATGAACATCGGCTAAGAACTTATTCACTGTTTCAGGGTCTTTTGCCATACGGTGTTGCAACACCCATTCGGCATAGCTTTTTTTGCCAAAGAGCTGCGCAATTTCATAACGTAAATCCATTGCTTGCTTTAACAATACTAAGTTTTTCTCAGTACCACGACGCGTGAATGCAGTTTGGTAACGCTTACGCGCATCATCGCTTTCTGCTAGTTCCATAAATGGACGGTATTCTGGGTATTCAAAACCGAGCAAATAATTGCCCTTTTCATTTTTCTTTAAGCCCGAAATATAGCTGTCTGGCAAGCCTTTCAACTCCGCCGGTGTAAACTCCAGTTTTTCTTTATTATCTCGTACATTACGCGCATATTCTTGTTCAATTTTTGCTAATTCATCAAAGATAGCTTTCAAACGAGCACGTTTTTCAGGTGTAAATTGTACCCCTGTATTTTCAAAACCATCCAAGATGTCTTGACGCATTTTTTTATCAATTTCGTCATTGGTTTTGAGTTTTTTAATTTGCTTGTAAAGTTTTGGATTTTGATAAACCGAAGTTTGAAACTCCATAATTTTAATTTCACAATCTTCCGCCGCCTTACGTAAAGCCTCATCAGGATCGACGTTACTATACAGTCCGATTGGTCCATAAAAATCTTCAAATTTGGCAAAAATTTGATCCCACTCCGCCAAAACAGGTGCTGCTTTTGCATTATTTTTTATCTTTTTTTGCTCAAATGCCGCTAAATCTGTTTTCACTTGCTGAATTTTGGCATCACACAGCGCAGGTATTTCTTTGGCTTGGAACTTTGGCAAAGTACTCCGTATTGAATCTTCGGCTTGAACGAATTGGCTAGCGCCGATCATCAACATACTGAGTGTGGTGAGTTTCAAAGCTTTATTTTTCATAATTTCTCCAGTTTTGTTCCATTTTATTTTTTCGGGTCAATATCGATGTACATCCATTCTGTTGCCAAAATTGGATGCTTTTTATAACCAATCACGCGTGGTTGTGACAACACACTACGGTAACGTGCATAATTAATTTGGACAGGCATGTACACTTCTAATATGCGTGACATTTTCCGATAGATTGCATCACGCTCCGGTCCCGGCTTCATACGCTGTGTCTGTTCATATAAACGGTCGTATTCAGGTATTTTTGAACAGCCGTTGTTGGTGACATTGATATTTTTGCCATAGAACAATTGCATAAAATTGTCTGCATCTGGATAGTCTGCGATCCACGCAGATGCTTTAAACATTGTTTGACACTGTTTTTCGGCTTTTAAAGCTTCTGCAAATGGCATCGACTTTGTTGTCATTTTAATTTTGATGCTATCTAAAGTTTTCTTCCAAAATTCACCCAACTGCTGACTACGGCTACTATTGCCTGATATCGTCATTTCAATCGTAAGCGGTTTACCATTCGGTTGAGTACGCCAGCCATCTGCGCCGACTTTATAGTTATAACGATCGAGCAATAAATTTGCCGCTTTAACTGAGTATGGAATACTCGACTTATAATTCGGGTCATAACCGACAACGCCGAGTGGAATTGGGCTTTGTAATTTTTGTGCATCACCATTCATCAAAATTTTGATTTGATTATCTGCTGAATAAGCCATCGCCATTGCACGACGTAATGCAATTTTTTCTTTACTAAAACCTCCAACCACAGGGTTTTGCATATTCCAATAGTGATAGTCGATAGAGGGGTCAGAAATCCGCGACATTTGGATGCCTTTTTTAGCCAACTCAGGCTTTAGCTCTCCATCTTTTAAGGCTTGTACCGACAAATCTCCATCTAGTACCAACAAATCCGCTTCATTTTTTGCAAAGGTCAACCAACGTGATTGTGATTCTTCCATCACCTGAATATCAATCACGCCAATTTGCGGCATTTTTTTGCCTTGCATGGCTTTTACAATCTTTTCATCTTTGGCATCTGATGCTTTAAAGTCCCAGACAAAGCCACGATAGTTTGGATTGGCCTTTAAAATAATTCGTGAACCAGGTGTCCAGCGTGTCAAAATATATGGCCCTGTGCCCACAGGTTTACCCATCACAAAACCCGCTTTGTCTCGATATTTTTCGACCACTTCACGTGCCATGGCTGAGGCAGGTTGATGAGCCAATAACATTGGAAAGTTTTGATCTGGAGAATTTAAACGAATGACAAGGGTATACCGATCAGGGGTTTGTATGCCTTCAATGGGCGCATCATAATCAAACTTACCTGTTTTTTTTGCCTTTTCTAAAACCTTCTCCATCCCTAAAATACGACCATCAAGTAGCCAACTGTTTGGTGAACGAAGTTGTGGATCGACTAAACGTCTAAAGGTATATGCATAATCAGCCGAGGTTAACTCTCTTTTCTTGCCCTTAAATACAGGATCATCAGCAAAATAAATGCCTTTTTGCAGGCGAATGGTATAAGTCAAACCATCAGCACTGATTTCTGGCATCGCAGCCGCCGTTTTAGGAACCAACTTTGCTGGTGATGCTAAATAGTCATAAGTATATAAGGTTTCAAAGATTGAGGTATTCACATGTGCAGAATACAGATCATGTACGCCAACTGGGTCAAAACCTGTTTCTGCGACAGGGAAAATATGACGTAAAACTTTATTTGGATCTGCTGGATTCTTTGCCAATGCTAATGTCGGCATCGCACTGAACAACACTCCCCCCATCAAACACGCTGTAGCAAATTTGGTGAGCGTAAAATTCGAATTTCGCTTCATTGTAATCCTGACTCAATTATTTTTTACTAGGCTGAATATCGAGATATTGCCAACTGGTGTTCATCATTGGATGTGTTTTATACCCCTGAATTTCAGGGTGAATTAACCAATTACGAATCCGTGTAGAATGGATAATCCAAGGGTTATCCGCTTCAATTTGACGGTTCATTTTTTCATAAAAAGGTTCACGATCTTTAGGTTTCAACACAATAGCTTGCTTATATAATGCGTCATAAGCTTTAGATTGATAACAACTTAAATTCCCTTGTCCTGAATTTGGCCCATATAGTAATTGAGCAAAGTTCTCCCCTTCAGGATAATCTGCAATCCACGCTCCAGACCACATCATATATTTACATTGCATTGCTTCTTTTAAATTGTCAGCAAAGTTACTGACCTTAAACTGTACCCGTATCCCAATGGCATCGAGATTTTTTTTCCACAACTCAGATTGAATCACCGATTTAGAGCTATTTTCAGTATTTATTTTTAAGATCAACGCTTTACCATCGGGCAAGGTTCGATAACCATCAGCACCTTTCTTATACCCAAATCGATCCAGTAATTTATTAGCCAGCAATGGGTTATATCCCAAACTACTGCGATATTTTGGATTAAAGCCACTCACGCCTTCTGGTAAAAACATTTCAGCCTTTACGGCCTGCCCTTGATATAACTGTTTAATCGATTCAGCTTGATTGTATGACATGCTGATGGCACGGCGTAAAGCGATCTTTTCAAGGCTTTGACCACCGACAAGCGGGTCTTGCATATTGAACATGCTGTAGGTGATTTCAGCGTCTTTATTTGGATAATGCTTAATGCCGAGCTTTTGCATATCAGGCTTAAGTTTATTTTGAGAATCTAAGGCTTGTGGGACAGCATTTGAGGTCAATTTATCAAAATTTAGCTGCCCTGTTTTAAATGCTAACCACCGTGACTGTTCTTCTTCAATAATACTGACGGAAACCTTGCCGATTTGTGGCATTTTCTTCCCGTTCATTTCTTTGACTAACTGATTGTCCCAAGCGGTGCCTGTCGATTTAAAATTCCAGACAAAACCACGATAATTCGGGTTTGCAACCAATTCTATCTTGCTACGTGGAACATATTTACTGAGCTGATACGGTCCTGTTCCAACAGGATGCTGTGCAATTTTATTGCCATAAAATTCAACAACTTCTTTTGAAATTGCACCAAACGCAACATAGGCCAAAATATATTGAAAATTATAGTCAGGGCGCGTCAAAGTAATTTGCAAAGTATAAGGATCTATCGCTTTTAGGCCGGCAATAGCCGCATTGTAATTAAATTTTCCTGACTTCTTTGCATCCGCAACGACCGCATCCCCTCCTAAGATTTTGCCATCAATAAATGAATAGGTCGGAGAACGGTTAGCTGGATCTAAAATTCGTTGAATCGCGTAAATGTAATCTTGCGCAACTAGCTCGCGTTTTTTTCCCTTAAAGGCTGGATCATCTGAAAAATGGATGCCTCGTTTGATTTTGAAGGTATAGACTTTTCCTTCTTGTTCAATCTTTGGCATCGCTTCAATAGTATTTGGAACAAGAACAACAGGACGTGCTAGATAGTCATATTTCAATAAGGGTTCAAAAATTGCTTCCGCAATATTGCCACTATAATAATTATAGGTTTTGACCATATCAAAACCATCATCCGGTGCTTCAAATGCAATATTTAAAACTTTATTCGATTGTGCAGAAGCTTGAACCTCGGCCATCATCCCTATTGAAATTAATAATGCAAGGAGCGCTATTTTAAATTTTCTAGTTTCCAAACCTTTTCCTTTCTGATGATTTTTTAATAATACAAAGCCGCGAGCAGACTTTAAATAAAGCCACCTTTACTAAAATAAAATGAACCAGTTTAAATTAAGTTTTAAACGTAGAACTTAATACAGTAATTAATATAAAGCGAAATTCATGCCACCACTCCTTGGTTGAAAGTTATCTGAATTAAATATCCTTTTAAATTCATTTTTTAAGATAAATTTATACTAATAGCGACTTTCCGAGTAAAGCTCGTTTTTATCAAAAATTCAACTCTTGTTGTTGAACGCATCCAAGCATATTTTGCACAAATATAATACATTCCTGATTCATAATGGATCACCTTCAGATGAAATGACAAGTCATTAGCATATAAACCAATGAATTATATGTTTTTATTTTTTATTTATTTCTCTTATTAACCTTATAAATCAAACACATAAATATGAATTAATTCACACTTTTTAAGGTTTAATTTGCACCTAATCATATTTTTAAAAAAACTTTTGATCAAAAGTTAAATTCCTGATAAAACCTAATTAAAAGGATAACTTTAAAAAAAATATACTTACCGTTCATCTTAAAGTTCTCCACTTTAAACTCAATAATGTAGATATTTATCAGTATTTTATATTTGAAAATAAAATTTAAATATAAATTTGGCACTTGAATTGCTTAAAAAGAATCAAGCAATATCGCTAACTACAACAAAAAGGAATACTTTTACTATGAAAGAGAAAAAAAATGCTAAATCTGTGGGGGGCACACCATTTAGCAAAACAATACTTAAATTAAGTACTCTTAGTTTAAGTATGCTGTGTTTATCTTTAGCGCATGCAGCAGAAACAAATGAAGAAGAAACAGTAAAGCCAACGAAAGTAGCCAAAGTAACTGTGACTGGTTCATCCATTAAAGGGGTTTCTGCTCAAAGTTCTTCACCTATTACGGTGATTAAAGTTGAAGAATTAACTAAACAAGGGGTTACAACGACTGAAGAAGCTTTAACTAAAATTAGTGCGAACCAAGCGGGCTACAGTACAGCGCAAAACGTTGGTGCAAGTAATACGTCAGGCTCAACAGCGAACTTACGTGGCTTAGGATCAGATAAAACCCTCGTCTTACTTAATGGACGTCGTTTGGCTTATAGCCCATTTAGTACATCTGAGACCAACTTAAATACTATTCCGCTTGCAATGGTTGAACGTATTGAGGTTTTACGTGATGGTGCCTCTGCAATTTATGGTGCAGATGCAATCGCAGGTGTAATTAACTTTATTACAAAAAAACAATACACTGGCTTAGGTATTAGCGGTGGTTTACTCAAACCAGAAGATAAAGGCGGCGAAGAATACGATGTTTCGATTTTTGGTGGCTATGGCGACTTAGATGAACAAGGTTTTAACGTTTATGGCGCAATTGACTACCGTAAAGCCAAAGAAATTATGGCAAAAGACCGTAAAGTCAGCCGTCGTGGTGGCCTTCTACCTGAGTTAGGTATCGATGCTGGTTCAGCAAATGGCTTCCCTGCTAACTTTCTTGATCCAAACGGCGGGCCTTTAGATGCTGACGGAAATCCTGAAGGTGTATTAGCGAACCCGTATGGTGGTGCAGCTAATTGTAATAATTTAACCAATGTCACTGAAGATGGCGGACTCTGCTTCCTTAATACGCAAGCTTTAATTGGTATTCAGCCAGAAACTGAGGACTTGTCTGCAATTGGTCGTGCAACCATCAAACTTAGCGATAACTTCAACGCTATTGGTGAATATGTCTATGCAAAAAGCAAAGTGACGACATCTATTGCTCCAGACGTCTACAGCCGCTCTGTCACGATTCCTAAAAGCAGTCAATATTATCCAGGCGAGGGTATTACCCCTGGTGTTGATGGTCTAAGTGGTGATCCATTACAACTTTACTTACGCTCTCAAGCGGGCAACCGTGTTTCACAATCTATCAATGAATCTCATCGTATTTTTGCTGGACTTGAAGGTGAAGCATACGGTTGGGATATCAACGGTGGCGTAACTTACGCAAAAGGCGAAGCATCAGATAGCTTTGTTAGTGGATACTTAAATCGTAACAAACTACAAGAAGGATTAAATGACGGCACAATCAACCCATTTGGTCCATCTGCAGATGCTAACGTTTGGACCTCATTAAATGTGAGTGGTACAACAAACGAAGCAACACTTGATTCCACAACATTTGACTTTACCGTGAGCCGCCCGATTTACACCTTACCAGCTGGTGATGTTGGTTTTGCATTTGGTGGAAGTTTTACAACCCAAGATTGGGAAGCAAAAGTAAACTCTGAGTTAGTACGCCTTGTACCAGGTAGTGGTATTGACCCTGACAAACCTCTGAGTAAAGGTGACCGAGATATTACTGCCGCTTTTGCTGAGCTTCAAATTCCAATTACCAAAACAATTGAAGCTCAACTTGCAGCACGTTATGACGACTACAGCGATTTTGGCGACACTTTCAATCCAAAAGTCGGTATTCGTTGGGAACCAATGAAGCAACTTATGTTCCGTAGTACCTACAGTACTGGTTTCCGTGCTCCAAGCCTTTGGGAAATTAATGCGCAACAAAGTAAAACCTACACTGGCGCAAAATATAACGACCCTGTCCTTTGCCCAGGCGGTAAACCAACCTCAACTCAATATCAAACCGAATGTAATACTCAGTTCTACCGTATGCAAGGTGGTAACCCAGATCTTCAACCAGAAGAATCTAAAACATTTACAGCCGGCTTTGTTTACGAACCAATTAAAAACTTAGTTTTAGCTGTTGATTATTACAACATTGAAATTGACGAATTAGTTGGCCAAGTGGGTGAAACTTCAATTTTTGAAGATCCTGAGAAATATGCTTCATTATTCGTGCGTGGTGCCGATGGTCGTATTGAATACATCAATACCATTCTAATGAATACAGGGGGTATTAAAACTCAAGGTATCGACATTAGCTTAGATTATCTTTCACCATTAACCGCGACAGGTCGTTTCGGCTTTGGCATTAATGGTACCTATGTCATCAAAAATGACTATCAAGAAGAAAAAGATGGTGCTTGGGAAGGCTTAGTTGGCGTGTATGACGATCCAGCTGTTTTACGTTGGAAACACACAGCAAATCTAAACTGGAGTTATGAAAACTGGAAAATGATTTTTGAACAACAGTTCTTCCGTGGTTATGACGACCAAAACCAAACTGGGAAAGCACAGTTCGACAAACATCGTGTTCCTGACTACACCCTTTATAACATTGCAACAACTTACAGTGGATTTAAAAACTTAGAGCTCACTGGTGGTATCAAAAATATCTTTGCTGAAGAACCTGCAGCATCGAACGTTTTAGATAACTTCCAATATGGCTATGACCCACGTTATAGCGATCCTACTGGTCGTACATTCTATGTCCGCGGTACTTACAAGTTCTAAAAGCTAAATTTGCAAGTACGATTCCAATAGGAATCGTACTTGCACTATTTATTTAATTAATTAGTCAAACATAAAAAATGCAAAAAACACTTATATCTCAAGTGCCAATTTCACTATTGATTGTTTGTCTCACATTTCAGGAGTAGTAATGGGCAAAAGCTTTTCCGAATTAGAAAATAATTCCGGCAAACGCCTGATCGGAATTGGGGCAGTCATTCTTCTGCATCTCATTGTACTCTACGGATTAATTACTGGCCTGTCCAAAAAAGGTGAGAAAACTGTAGAAGAACCTGTTGAATTAATCATTATTCAAGATAAAAAACCTGAGCCAGAAAAACCGAAACCAATTGAAAAACCACCTGAATTACCAAAACTCGTTAAGGAAGTGCTCAAAACACCAGACCCTCAACCTGAACAAAAGGTCGTTGAAAAAGCTGCACCAACTCAAACAGTTAAAGCCGTTTCAACACCTACGCCTACAGCTTCCCCATCTCCTAGTCCTGTGGCAGCACCAGCACCTGTAGCTGCAGCAGCTCCAGCACCTGCCCCTGCTCCAAAACCAGCTGGGGAAACACGTGGTGCATCTGAGGGAAGCGTTGGATGTAAAGAACCAGATTACCCTCGTGAAGCTGCAATGGCAGAAGAAGTAGGAACTGTCCGCATCTCTGTATTGGTTGGGCCTGACGGCAGTGCGAAACAAGTGAAGGTCAAAAAATCGAGTGGTACTAAATCTCTAGATAAGGCTGCTAGCAAAGCATTCAGCTTATGTACATTTAAGCCTGCACTCAAAAATGGTGAGCCAGTTGAAGATTGGTTTGATATTGAATACGAATTTAAACTTGATTAATGAATCTACAAAAATTTGGAGAATATAAATGAATAAAATGATGAAATCTGCGCGTATTTTTGCATCTGCTACAGTTTTAGTAACAAGTACATTACTCCCACTGCAAGCAGCATTTGCTGAAGAATCTGCAAATACTGCAACAACACAAGTAGAAACTACGAATACAACAAATACACCTGCACCGCCACCGATGCCTACAGCAACCAAAGAAGTCTATAACCCGTATGGCTTAGAAGCACTATGGCGTGAAGGTGACATCGTTGCTAAATCGACACTCTTTATCTTGGTCCTGATGTCAATTGGAACTTGGTACATCATGGTCACTAAATTTATTCAACAAGCTAAAATTAAACGTCAAGGCAAAGAAGCCGAAGCTAAATTTTGGGATGCTGCTTCAATTGATAGCGCAGCAGAAACCTTAGACGAATCGAGTGCATACCGCTTTATTGCAGAAAAAGGCATTAATTCAACCAAAAAACATGGCGGTAATCTGCTGGAACGTATCGACTTCAACACATGGGTGACTATTTCAATCCAGCGTGCTATCGATAAAATTCAAAGCCATTTAAGTGGTGGATTGGCTTTTCTCGCAACTGTCGGTTCGACTGCACCATTTGTGGGTTTGTTCGGTACAGTTTGGGGTATTTACCATGCTTTAACGGCAATTGGTATTTCAGGTCAAGCATCTATTGATAAAGTTGCAGGCCCAGTCGGTGAAGCCCTAATTATGACGGCAATTGGTTTGGCTGTAGCAGTACCTGCGGTTCTTGGCTATAACTGGTTAACGCGTCGTAATAAAGCAGTTCTAGATAATGTTCGTACCTTTGGTTCAGATCTACACACCGTACTTTTAAGCGGTGAGATCAAAAACAATAATAACGACACAAAATAAGAGAGGCATCAGCCATGGGAATGATGGTCAATTCAGATGGTGACGAAGATGATGTAATTTCAGCCATTAATACAACACCTTTGGTTGATATTATGTTGGTGCTGCTCATTATTTTCTTAATTACAGTACCTGTTGCAATCCATACAGTTCCGGTGAAGTTACCTGAGGAAAAGAACACGCCTTATGAAACTAAACCGATCAATATTCAGATTGCTGTCAATAAAAATGGCGATATCTTCTGGAATGAAAAATACATTGCAGATAAAGACACGCTGATCAGTCGACTACAAGCGGAAGCTAAAAAGCGTCCGCAACCTGAAGTTCATATCCGTGGCGATCAGGTGACAAAATATGAAGCGATTGATGAAGTCATTAGTGCAACACAAACAGCAGGAATTGGCAAAATTGCTTTTGTCACCACTCCTGTTGCCGCACCATAATCGGATGAGGGACAAGGTATGGGAATGAATGTCGGTTCCGATAAAGACGATGATGTTATGTTGGACGTCAACATGACGCCATTGATCGATGTGATGTTGGTTTTGCTCATTATGTTTATTATCACAATTCCAATTCCAAATAACTCGATCAATATTGATTTACCAAACGGTACGCCACCGCCAACCAATGAAAAGCCGCCTGAGCCGGTCACCTTACGCATTGATGCGCAGGGTAAATTATTTTGGAATGGTCAACCCGTTGCCAATAAGCAAGCTTTAGAAACACTTTTTGCTGGTGTTGCACAACAAGCAGATCAAGATACGATCAAAGTGCAACCTGACAAAATGACAGAATATAAAGATGTCGCTATGGTGATGGCAGCAGCACAACGTTTGAATGTCAAAAAAATTGGTGTCTCAGCAAATCAATAATTGCTCTCCAACAAAAAAAGCCAACTGATCACCTCAGTTGGCTTTTTTAATTCTTCACAGAAATCTATACAGTTAGTGACTCAGAAAGAAACTCTTATTATTTATTAAGTATTTTTCTGCTTCCAAAAATCATATAGCTCATGATCACAGTTTGGCTTTAACTGACTAAAACTCAACCCTTGCTGTTCATGAGGTTCATGTCTTAATTTTTCGGCAATCTCTGCTGTAGATAAGCCATAGGCTTCTGCATCAGCATTTGAATAGGCATATACAATTTTTTCAACTCCAACCATTCGCAGAGCTGCCAAACACATTGGACACGGTTGTCCGCTCGCATAAATGACACAGTCCTTCAAAGACGTCGTATTTAAATTTTGTGCGGCTTGTCTTAATGCATTTAACTCGGCATGAGATGTCGGATCGCCCGAGATTAATATTTGATTCACCCCTGTACTCACCACAACGCCATGCTTAACGATCACAGCACCAAATGGCCGACCACCTTGCTCAATATTTTCTTTCGCAAGTTGAATCGCAAGTTCTATAAACGCATGATCCGTCATAAATACGCCCAATCATTGTTAATATAAAGAGTTAGCCCATTATGCCAATACAGGAACATCAATCCATAATGCTTGTGGAAAGTGTTTCGCTAAATATGCTTTTAAATATTCAGCAGTATCTTTAGAAATCAATGCATCTTGCGATTCATCATTTAAATTATAAGCCAGTGCATAAAGTGCCAAGCCACGACTTTTTAGTGCTTCCAAACTTAAAATCGTATGGTTAATGCTGCCCAAACGACCTGATGTCACCAAAATAACGGGATATTGTTTCTCTACAACATAGTCGATGGTTAAAAGATCCGTGGTTAATGGCACCATCAACCCACCCGCACCTTCGAGTAAAACATTGTCATATTTTTCAGTTAAACGTTTTGTCGCGTATTCGATTTTAGCAAAATCAATGTCACGTCCATCGATTTTGGTGGCGAGATGTGGCGATGCAGGATAACTAAATATTTCAGGCATCGTGAGTTTGGTTTCATCTTCGACCAACAACCCTGTACCCATAATTTGACGATGTTGTTCTATATCCTCAGAAATATCGACATTGCCTGTTTGGATCAACTTTTGCGTGATCGTTCGCGCCCCTTGTTCATTCCATATTTTAGCCAAATAGCCCGTGGTATATGTTTTCCCGATGCCTGTATCGATCCCACTAATGAAATAAACTTGCCCTGTCATGGCATTCTCCGTGCAATACAAAAAATCGGATGATAGGTCAGTGTATAACGCATCTGCCCAGTTTCATCACGCAAAGAAAACTGTTGATATGCTGAATAAAAATCAAAGAGCGATTGTTTCGTCCAACGAAAATGTGAGGCTGTCGCAGTCACACCTGTCGCTTTTAAATGCTGCAAAACCTGCTTTGGATGATCAAAATATAATGCCGCTGTCTGCTCTGAAAGATGCAGAATTTCAAAACCATTTTGACTTAATATAGCTTGAAGCATGTCGATATCGAGGTAGTCCAAACCCTGCCCAGTCAAAGCTTTTATTTCCTGTAAATTCTGCTGTCCAAAGGTCGAAAAACAAAAATATGCCTCTGGATTTAAACTTTGAAAAGCTTTTTCGACAATGCCCGCAAAGTTCCCTACCCATTGCAAAGCCGAACTCGATGCGATCAAGTCGATATGCTGTGGAAATTCAAGTTGTTCGATATCTCCAAGTCTGTAATGAATCTGCGGACTTGACTGAAAATACTGTTGAATTTCTGCATATAGATCATTTAAAACCAAACGACTGATTTGCATATTTTCCAGCATTAAATGGCTTAAATTCCCCGAGCCACATCCAATTTCAAAAAGCGTTTCCACAGGATGATTTTGCAACTTTGGACAATACTGCTGCATCAACTCAAATAAATGTTGAGCAATCTCTTTTTGTGCTACGGCATGTTCAGCATAGCTGTGCCCTGCCTGAGCAAAGCGTAACGCCACTTGGGATTTATCAATCTCAAAATTATTCACAAGTCACTCACAACAATTGAGTCAACTGATCCAAATCAGTTTGTGTAATCTGAGCAGTGAGTGAAATGCGTAAGCGCGAACTATGCTGCGGCACAGTGGGTGGACGTACAGGCATGATATAAAAACCTGCCGCTTGCAAAGCTTGAGCCTTGGCAACAGTTTTATTCGACTCGCCAATAATGACAGGCACAATATGTGATGTAGATGGACAATCAAAACCTTTGGCTTGCACAGCTTGTTGCAAATTTTGACTGATTTGCTGTAAATGGTGACGCTCTGCTTTTAAATTTAAAACATTCTTGAAAATAAAATCTGTCCACGCCATACAGATCGGGGGCTGTGCGGTACTAAAAATCAACGGTCGCATCGAGTTAATCAAATAGTCACGAATAATCGCATGACAGATGAGATATCCCCCTATTGAAGCCAGTGCTTTACCAAATGTACCGACTAAAAGATCAATATCATCCATCACCCGATATTGCTCAGCACAGCCTAAACCACGCTCACCGCGCACACCGATCGCATGTGCCTCATCGACATACAACATCACTTTAGGAAATGGTTTTTTGATCCGTACCAATTCAGCCAAATCGGTTTCATCACCATCCATACTAAAAATCGATTCAGTCACCACAATGATCCGCTCAAAAGCCTCATCTTCATGATATTTGCATAAAAGCTGAGAAAGATGCGCCAAATCATTATGGCGATAACGTACATATTTCGCACTCGATAATCGGATGCCATCAATCATACTGGCATGAATCAGCTTATCCGCCAATATCAAGGTTTTACTGTCTGCCAGTGCAGGTAAAATCCCGATATTCATGTGATAGCCACTGTTAAATAACAGTGCAGATCGGCCATGAAAGGCATCACTTAATGTTGATTCAAGTTGTTCATATTCAGGAAAGTTTCCTGTCAATAAACGCGATGAGGATGAACTCATCCAACGCTGTGCGTTCGGGGTTTCATCAAAGAATTGTTCACGTAGGTGTAGGTTTGAAGCCAAACCTAAATAGTCATTTGACGCTAAATTCAACATGGTATGATCGTGAATACTAATGTAACGATCATGCTGATGATTTGAAGTGAACTGACGTAAGTTGCCTTGCTGTTTTAGTTGATCAAGTTGATCTGAAAAATGGTTGAGCAGATTCATGCTGGCTGCACCATGTTTTTCACCACCTCAACCATGTGTTCTAACAAATTTTTTAATTCATGCTCTGAAATAATATATGGGGGCATAACATAAACCAGCTTACCGAATGGACGAATCCAAATACCACGACGGACAAACTCCTGTTGTAGGGTTTTCATATCTACATTAAAGGTCAATTCCACCACACCAATTGCACCAAGTATTCGTACATCTTTGACATGTTCAAGCGATGAAAGTGCTGGTAAATGAAACTTCAATTGTGTTTCGATACGTCGAATATTCGCTTGCCAATCTCGAGACAGCAGCAGTTCGGTACTTTTTACAGCCACAGCGCAAGCCAAAGGATTTGCCATAAAGGTTGGCCCATGCATAAATACACCTGCCTCACCTTGACTAATGGTTTCTGCGATATGCTTGGTAGTCAGAGTTGCTGACAAAGTCATATATCCGCCAGTCAAGCCTTTGCCAATACACATAATGTCCGGCTCAACTTCAGCCCATTCCCATGCAAATAATTTTCCGGTACGGCCAAAGCCTGTGGCAATTTCATCAAAAATCAATAAGACCTGATATTTCTCACAGAGTAATTTAGCTTGACGCAAATATTCAGGGTGGTAGAAACGCATGCCTCCCGCACCTTGCACAATCGGCTCAAGAATCAATCCCGCAATATTTTCATGCTGTTTAGAAAGAGTCATTTCTAATTCTTCAATATCCGACTGATCCCAAGCATCATAAAAGCCAACTTGAGGCGCAGGAACAAAAAATCGATTTGGCAAACTTGAACCAAAAATCTGATGCATCCCAGTCACGGGATCACACACAGACATCGCATTCCAAGTGTCGCCATGATAGCCAGAACGTGGTGTGACAAAATTGGTTTTATTCGGTTGATGCAAAGACGCCCAATACTGCACTGCCATTTTCAAGGCTACTTCGACAGCAACCGAACCTGAATCGGCAAAGAAAATTTTATCTAAACTGGGCGGGGTGATTTTTAACAGTAATTTAGCCAGTTGAATCGCGGGATCATGTGTCAATCCACCAAACATGATATGAGACATCTGTTGCAGTTGATCGGTCACAGCTTGATTTAGCTCAGGATGGTTATAACCATGAATCGCACACCACCATGAAGACATACCGTCAATCAATTGACGACCATCTTCAAGCTCAATCATCACCCCTTGCGCACGTTTCACTTTAAACGTTGGAAGGGGCTGAGTCATCGATGTATAGGGATGCCAAATATGCTGCTGATCAAATTGTAGATCGGTTAAATTGGCCATCCCTCACTCCATGTATCAGGCTTAAACATCAATGAGGCAAGATGTTAAACCCATGGCAATGAAAAATAAATTGCCATAAAGCCCAGCTAGTCAGAGATTTGTTCTATTTTCTTTAAATATTGGCAGATTTTGCAACTTATGACTTCAGATTCAAACAATGGAAAGCCATGTGAGCCAGAAACCAATTCAGTTTCTAAAAATTCTACTGCTAAATTTCGCAATAAACGTTCAACTTTGTAACTAACTAAATAATCTTGCTTGGCAAATACATGATATTGATAACCACTATAATTTTTTAAGATGCTTACATTATTTAATTTTTCCAAGCAATTCAAACCCGCACGAAGTACATCTAAATTTTGCGCTTGAATCAAACTTTGCAAGGTGATGAAATCCTGCTTGGTGCTATCAGTACCCTGACAAACCATATAACCAAACTTCTTTAAGGTAGAAATCGTATCCTGCTCGAAAGATTGTTTGAAGCTTTGAAAAGTCGCTTGATCCATCGCAGCAGACCACTTTTCATGAGCCACAAAACTTGGATTTGAGCCAAGTGTGATCAGCACTTTTTGTTGTTGATATTTTTTTTGAATTTCATCTACCAATATCGTCGCCAATTGACCACCAAGTGACCAGCCAATAATCACATCAAATTGCTTCGCCAATTCAACTTTCTGTTCGAGCACTGCTAGATTTAAGGCATCAAAAATATTCCATAATTCGACCTGATAACCTTGTGTGATCAATGCCTGCTGTAAAGGAGCAAGTAATTTACGACCGCCGCCCCAGCCAGTAATAAGTAAAATATGTTGATTCAATGCAAACTCTAAAATTAACCGATTCCAAATAGTATAAAAGTTCAAAGTAAGTTTGATAGTGGCATTTCAGCACATCAACCGATTTGCAAAATACATTTGGAATCAATTTCAATAGATATAAAATCTGACTGCCTACATCGCTTTAAAGTTTGCTAAGATCAGATAAAGAACAATATAAACTGATGCTCTATGAAAGTTTCTTCATTGCTAAAAATCTGTTTAATGACATGTGCTTTAATAGCAACCACCCAAATCACAGTTGCCGAAACATCAATACTCAGCACCAGTCAAAACAAACAAAAACAATGGGTAGGCACACCCGCACCCAACTTTAAATTACAAGATCAAAACGGAAAATGGCACGAACTGAAGCAATATCAAGGGAAATGGCTCGTTCTGTACTTTTATCCCAAAGACAACTCACCCGGTTGTACAGAAGAAGCCAATCAATTTAAAACCCTGTATCCACAATTTTTAAAAACTAATGCGGTTGTTTTGGGCGCAAGCTTAGATGATGTTGCATCACATCAAAAGTTCTCTAAAGCACTCGGACTTCCCTTTCCAATTCTTGCCGACCAACAGCATAAGCTGGCGACACAGTTAGGTATTGTACGAAACTTAGGGATTTTGAAAGTTGCCAAACGTGAAACCTTTCTGATTGATCCGAAAGGCATTATTGTGTATCACTACAGTAGTGTGAATACACAGACACATGCGGCGCAAGTTTTGGCAGATATCAAAAAACTACAACAATAGTTTTCATGACTTAATAAAAAACCCAGCTTGTGCTGGGTCTTTAGATTCTTTCGCAATTTACATTTGAGACTGAATATAGTTTGGTAAGCCAATCAGTTCGATCAAACGCATTTGCTTTTCAAGCCAGTAGGTATGATCTTCTTCAGTATCCGACATTTGCTGACGTAGCATGTCACGGGTCACATAGTCACCTTTTTCTTCACACAATTTTACGCCTTGTGCTAGTTTCTCACGAACATGATATTCAAGCGCCAAATCTGCTTTTAAACAGGTCACGACGTCTGTACCGACTTCAATATCATCACGATTCATATTCGGCGTACCTTCAAGGAACAATACACGACGAATCAATGCATCTGCATGTGAGCCTTCTTCTTGGCTTTCATGATCGATACGTTCAAAGATTTTACTTAAGCCCCAATCTTCATACATACGGGAATGAATTAAGTATTGATCACGAGCAGCCAGTTCGCCACCGATCAGCATATTTAAGTAGTCTACGACTTCTGGATTGCCACGCATTTTCTTCACTCCATACCCTTTTCAAATATTATGGACAAGTTTCAAAATGAATGCAAAATATAATTTTTGTAAGTTTATGATTTATATAAAATTTAAATGATAAACATACGCATTTGCAGTTCAATTCCGCGCATTTTTCACATATAAAAGAAGCCCTTGCAGAAAATTTAAGGCATTTAGAACACGAAATAATTAAAAATCGCTAGATGCTGTTTTTTGTAACAATTAACAATGTGTCTTGTTTAGCAAAAAATCGCCGGATTGATCCAAGACGCCATACTTGCACTGCCTCGCCTCTATTCATGGAATAGTGCACTGATGACCCATGCATTGCAGTCAAGAGTAAGGCGAATATTTACAAAGAAGACCGACTTAAGCTGAAGTCCAACGTGCATTCTTCCACGCTTGCTGTTGCCTTAAATCTAGAAAAGTCCAAGCGACAAAACGGCTTTCTTTTTGTCCCTGCGTCATTTTAATGGTTTTCACATCCACTGCACCGCTCTTCGCTAAGGCCTTTAAAAGCACTGGCAATGTTGTTTTCTTGGAAACCAGCGTACTAAACCAAAGACATTGTTCAGCAAACTGGATGCTCTCTTGTACCATTTGGCAGAGAAATCGCTCTTCGCCGCCATCACACCAGAGTTCGTTCTTTTGACCGCCAAAGTTTAATACCACCTTGCTCCGATCAACTGGCTTGCCCAGTTTTCTTAATTTTTGCGTTGCTGTCGCGTTGGCTTCATCTTGCGAGGCATGAAATGGTGGATTACACATGGTCAAATCAAAACGATCTGAAGGTTTAATCACACCATTAAAAATATTGCTCGCTTTTTTTTGCAATCGAATCTGAATGCCTTTACGCAGATTCGGATTTGCCTCCACAATAAATTGAGCACTTTTAACGGATGCAGCATGTATGTCTGAGCCGACAAATTTCCAGCCATAGCTCCGATGACCAATGATCGGATAAATACAGTTCGCGCCCACCCCGATATCTAAGACTTGAACAGCGTGTCCAGTTGGAATCTGCCCTTTGTTGTTGGCACTTAACAAGTCAGCCAAATAGTGAATATAGTCAGCCCTGCCCGGAATAGGCGGGCAAAGAAAATCTTTGGGAATATCCCAATATTGAATGCCATAAAAATGCTTAAGCAATGCTTTATTGAGCATTTTCACAGCGTGTGGATCAGAAAAATCTACCGATAAATCATTATATTTATTTGGGCTGACAAAAGGTGCAAGTTCCGGACAACTCTTAATGAGTTGAGGAAAATCGTAACGACTGCGATGCAGATTTCGTGCATGTAATTCCGATTTTTGCTGCGGAAAAGATTTCTTTACTTGCGCCATGTATATGCCAATATTCAACGGGAGAACAGAATCATCTGATAAGGCAGGATCAATACCTGCAAATTAGTCAATATTGTACGTGAATTTGACCATCAATGACGCCCCTATCCTTTTATTTGTCTATCTGAAAATCAATAACCACTTGGAAGTCTATTCTTATTTTATTTAGACATTTTTGTTTGCTATATCATTAAACAAAACCTTGGAACATTGATTAAATAATAGTCGCGGAACATGAAGAATCAAAAAAAATTCCACTCGGTGATGTCTGGGTTTTTCGCACCAGCATAAAGCAACGATTTATATCAAATAAAAATAGGATTTCGTATAGCGTGTATTATGTTAATTTTAAGATGCAGAGGGTTTAGGGCGTAATTGTTTAACCCACTCATTCGGAACACCATTAAAATGATCTCTTAAACGATCTTCTACATGTTCAGGATCCCATACAGCAGCACGTTCCAAATCTTTTACTTCTTCATATGTTGCTGGAATATCGATACCTTCTGTTCCATCTTCATAATAAATAGAAATTGAATGATCAAACATATCTTGCTTAAAGAAGTAAACCTTCTGTTTTAAATCGTCATTTAATTCTACATTCCCAATAATATGCCATTTCTCGGATTTAAATGCGTAATTCATGACAGGTACTTTAAACAAAATCGAATGTGATGTTATGAAATTAACATTCAATTCTAAATTTTTCGTCTGTAAATTGTAGAACCCTGCCAATGGAGATTTTAAAACTATGCCATAGCCATAGCTTAGATTCCCCAAATTAATTGCAATCACATCACCTTCTTTAATTCTCTTACGTTTTGTTCTTTGTTCCATAATTTCTGATCTACTTACCAAAATCTCAAATACATTCCTGCAAATAATAAGGTTCTGTCACATTAAGAAACTAGCTTAATTTACTATTGAGCTTTACAGAAGCTAATAGAAATAAACTATTTAACATAATGGCTGTTATACGAAATGAAGAAGCCTATAACTCTTATCTAGGCTTTAAATTAAAGCTCACAAGTTAGATATGACTCTTTGTCCATTTTTCTGTGAGATTTTGCATCCATACTCATAAGAATATACATCTATCCAACATTCATCCCATATTTACGTTTTTAAGATCAATAAAAAAGTACTTTTACAGCATTCTCTGCTGAATTTAGTGCGCATTAAACCCAATCATCAACATATATTTTTTCAAATCAATCAAAGACAAAACTAAATATTCTCAATATGATAAAAATGCGTCTATTAAAGTTGAAGAATATGAATAGCAAGACAACAAAACAGATACTCGTCACAGGCGCGACAGGCTATATTGCCAGTTGGGTCATTAAAAACTTACTTGAATTAGGGCACACGGTACATGCCACAGTTCGTGATCTGAATAAAACATCAGGATTTGCACATCTCGAAAAAATTGCAGCTGATACAACTGGCACTTTAAAACTGTTCCAAGCCAATTTATTGGATGAGGGTGCATTTGATTCAGCCATGCAAGGTTGTGACATTGTGATCCACATGGCATCCCCTTTTGTAGTGACCAACTATAAAGACGCAATAAAAGACATTATTGAGCCGGCTATTTTAGGCACTGAAAATGTGCTCAACAGTGTCAATAAAACAGAATCTGTACAACGTGTTGTCGTGACTTCAAGCATCGCATCAACCTATGGTGATGCCATTGATATTCTACAGACCGAGCATAATGAATTTGATGAATCGCATTGGAATACCTCCAGTACAGAAACCCATCAGCCTTATCCATATTCAAAAGTGATGGCAGAGCGCAAAGCGTGGGAAATGCAAAAAGCACAAAACCGTTGGGATCTGGTCTGTATTAATCCAGCACTGGTCATGGGGCCATCTTTAACAGCGTCAACACAGTCAGGAAGCGTTGAAGTACTACAACAGTTTGCCAATGGTATGACTTTGGCCGGTGTTCCACCAATGTGGAATGGAATTGTCGATGTTCGCGATGTTGCCGATGCGCACGTACAAGCAGCTATCAATCCCGCAGCAAGCGGACGTTATATTATTAGTGGTGGTACTTTAAGTTTATTAGAAATGGGGAAAATATTACGCTCGCATTTTGGTAATAAATTTCCATTTCCGCGCAATACCTTACCGAAGTTTGCCTTTAAAGCCTTTGGCCCTCTTGCAGGTTTCCCGCGAAAGTTTGTTGAACTGAATATGGGTTACCCGATTTACTTTAATGCTGAAAAAAGTAAAAAAGAATTGGGCATTGAGTACCGAGATATTCAACAAAGTGTGGTTGAACATTTCCAACAATTACTCGATGACGGTGTGGTGAAGCAATATATTCCGTAAATCATTCATTTGCAAAAAAGCCACCCCGCAGGTGGCTTTTTATATAATAAAACTAAACTAACTTAGAAATCAAAAGTCACGCCGACTTTATAGGTACGTGGACCACCCACTAAGGCATAACCTGAGTTGAATGTACCTTCCCAATATTTTTCATCAGTCACGTTAGCAATATTGGCTAAGAATGTAGTATTTACACCACCCAAATTGGTTTTATAACGCGCACCTAAATCTAAAATTGTATAGTCTGGTAGTTTAAGTGCATTGGTTTCATTTAAGTACTGTTCACTCACGTAGTTTGCACGCGCATTCACATTTAATCCATCTACATAAGGTACTGCATAATCTAAGCCAAGCGTTGCGGTAAAGTCAGGAATACCATATACCGAATTACCTTGATTAGTTACACCATTTTTCACCGCTGCTTTGGTATATTCAGCATCGATATACGCCAAACTACCCATCAGATTTAGACCTGTATAAATCTCTCCTGAAAATGCCCATTCCACGCCACGTGAACGTGTTTCTGCATCATCTGTGGTAATTTGATTGATTGTACTATTGGGTTGACCATCAGAATATGAAGATACCATGGTCGATGGTTTTTCAATTTGATAAAGGGCAAATGTATTCAACCAAGAACCTGCTTGATATTTTGCACCCAATTCATATTGTTTGGTTTGGAATGGCGCAAAGGTGACATTATTGTTGGCATCTGCAACGTTATTCACCGTTACACCTTCAGAAAGACCTTCAACATAGTTTGCATAAATAGAAAGATTCTCACCAAATGGTTTAACCACAACACCTAAGCTTGGCGAAATTTTATCATCTTGATAGCCAGTCTTTCTTTGTAAATTCTTGGTATCGATATCCTGATAGCGTGCACCAACAATCAGCTGCAATTTATCATTTAACATTGAAATCTGATCAGATACCGTATAGCTGGTATATTTATTATCTAAATTCGGTTTAACCATTGGGTACGCTGAAGGCATCCCTACAGTCGTGTTGGGATCATACAAATTAGTTGAATCAATATTCTCTTGCGTCGCTTTCACATGCTGATCTGTTTCTTTGGTCAAATAATCAGCTCGGACATTTATAGCATGTTTTATAGCACCCGTATTAAACTTATAATGAATACCTGTATTTGCTGATGTAATCGACTCAGATGACCCTGTACGATAGTACTGTGAAGTTGCATGACCATCAGCTTGCCCTACGATAAGACGTGTACCAAAAATGTGCCCGCTATAGACCTTTTCAACATGCCCTACACCCGCATACACATTTAAATCAGGCGTGAATGCATATTCACCACTTAATCCTACAAACTCACTGTCAGTATGACCTTCTAAATTCCTAAAGTAATTGGTATCTCCTTTAGGCGCATCAAGTACGCCATTATAGATATGACCATGTGCGTCTTTCACGCCGAACGCGACCATTGCAGGTGACCCACCATTACGATCATCACGTACCGCATAGGCATCAAAATTAAGTTTTAACTTATCCGTTGTATAGTCTGCAGCAATTGCACCTGATGCATGTTTATCTTCCATGCCTTCAATAATGTGCTCACCTTGACCATAAGCACCATTCACACGTAGACCAAATTCTTTTTCAGCACCAAAACGTCGCGAAACGTCAAAACCTGATTGGTAAAAACCACCTTCTTCCATTGAAGCTGAAACTTGAGTTTTTTCTTTATCTGCACGCTTAGTTTTAGCGATGACCACACCACCGACCCCACCAGCAGGCGACATACCTGCAACCAAGGCATTCGGGCCTTTTAAAACCGTTACCGAATCTAGAATTTCAGTCGGTACGCGTCCATAAGGCGCCATACCGTACATACCATTGAGTGCAATGTCATCGTGATTGATGTCAAAGCCACGAATATTAAAGTTTTCGTTTATATGACCTTGGTTGGTGGTAATACGGATACTCGCATCATTTTTTAAAACTTCACCAACTGTCCTAGCCTGCTGTTCTTCAATTAACTTTTCACTATATGCAGCAACGCTAAAAGGCGTATCAACAATTTTTTTATTTCCCAGTGCACCAAGGTCTGTCTGCGCTTTCAATTTTCCATTTGCAAGCTGCTTTTCGGCTGGCACTTCAACTTCAATTGTTTCAAGCACGGTTCGCTCTGCTGCATTTACTACTGCAGATGTACCCACCCCTAAGATCGCGATTGAAATCGCACGGACTAAATGAGTTTTTGGAAAATTGATCATTGTTGAACGCTTAATTTATTTGAATAAGAATCATTATTATATTTAGAATAATTCTTAACTGTATCATGAATCCCGATGATAATATTTTTTTAATGAAAAATATAAATATTCATTTTTTATAAATTGTAGATAAGACAAATGTAA
The DNA here is from genome assembly GCF_013418745.1 of Acinetobacter sp. YH12126. Classification (NCBI taxonomy): domain Bacteria; kingdom Pseudomonadati; phylum Pseudomonadota; class Gammaproteobacteria; order Moraxellales; family Moraxellaceae; genus Acinetobacter; species Acinetobacter sp. YH12126. The sequence goes on from NZ_VPBM01000009.1 coordinate 118,543, forward strand.
ATAATTGTTTATTATTGATTTTATAAAAAATATAAATACAATCTGTGTATGTTCAATTAAAGCTCTTAGGCAAACAAATGATTAATTAACATACAAATAATTTGAATTTTTACATGCTTTATTGCCTTTGAATAGATGTATCCATTTACATCCTACGATTATTCAAAAGTTAATAAGGCATTTTGGTTAGTGCCTTTTAGCCAAATTTAAGTCTCTTTTTTAATTTTTTGACATAAAAAAAAGCGACTCAAAAGAGCCGCTTTTTTCTAACCGAAGTTAAACTCAAATTATTGAGCTTGACCAGGTTGAGCCACTACAGTACGGCTACCAGAAATCGTAGCGAATACGCGACGGTTCATAGCACGGCCTTCTTTAGTGTTATTGTCAGCGATCGGTTGATCCCACGCGAAACCTTGAGTAGATAAACGAGCTGGGTCAACGTTGTATTCGTTAACAAGTGAAGATTTAACAGAGTTAGCACGAGCTAGTGATAAACGTTCGTTTAGAGCACGTGGACCAGTGTTATCTGTGTGACCTTCGATGTTAGCTGTAGCATTAGGGTATTCACCTAATTTTTCAGCAACTTTAGCGATTTCAGGTTTGTATTGATCTTTGATGTTAGATTTGTTTGTATCAAAGAACACACGAAGTTCCATGTTAAGATCTTCAGTCAACTCTTGAGGAGCTGGAGCAACTGGAGCAACTGGAGTTACAGGAGCAACTTCAACTACAGGAGCAGCAGGTTTCAAGTGACCGCCAAGAACTACGTTAAGACCAGCTAAAGCTGTGTAGTTCCAGAAATCTTCATCGATGTTGTAAGTAGCACGAGCTTCAGTACGTAGAGATAAAGCATCGTTTAAGCGCCAGAAAGCACCTAGACCAGCGTTACCTAAAGTACCTTCTTCAGTAGTACCACGATCAGTACCGTTTACACCACGAGCAAGAGCTTCGTCAAATTTGTATTTATAGTGACCAGCACCTAACAATACATATGGCTTAACTTTGCTGTCATAGTTTTTAGTAATCAAATCAGAAGTAGCATAGAAGTTACCATTGATTTGAGTTTGTTTGTATTCGCCGTGATCAACGTCTACATCACCTTTAACTTGGTTATATTCAGCTTCGAAACCTAACCATGGAGTTAATTCAACACCAAGTGCTGCACCAACAAACAAGTCGTCTTGTAGCTCTGGACCTTCAGTAAGGTTGCCACGGCTGTTGTTGTGTTCAGAATCTTGGAAAGTGTAACCAAGCATTAATGGAGTAACAGTTACGCCTGCGTTTGCAGCTGCTAAAGGAGCAGCTACGAGCATTGCTAATGCAATACGACTCATTTTCATGGATTTATCCTCCAGAGATAACAATTGTTGTTCAAGCTCAAGCCGAAAAATTGGCTATCCTGAGATAGGCTTTCTTATACCCCAGTTTTTTTTTTAAGCTATTCACGCTGAATCATACAAACACTTTATTCTTTTTCCAAGTGCTTGATTAATCTAATCAAGTAAATTATTGACAAAATTACTTACAATTTCCGTTGTAATTCGGTAAATTTTTACTCAATTTTGAGCAGTGAATCGCCTATTGTCACTTGCTATTTTCATTTTAACAGCTTTATCTAAAATTGAGTAATAAAATTCTATACTCAAAATTAATATCGCCATTAAAAACACATATAACATTAGACATATAAAAATAATATTAAATTTTGGATTAAATCAATGCTTTACAATAAAGAAACCGGCTTTACGTTATTTGAACTTTTGGTCTCAATTGCGATTATGGTCATTATCGTGACGATAGCTTTACCACATTTCAACAATTTAATGGCGCAGCGAGAAGCGAATAACATCAAATTGACTATTCAGAATCACAATGCATTCGCACGGGCTCAGGCCACTATTTATCATTCCAATATTGTGATTTGTCCTAGTCTTAACTTTAAACTTTGCCAACCTAACAACTGGAACAGTGGTCTGATCATATTTATTGACAGTAATAAAAACCGTCAAGTCGACGCAAATGAAAAAATATTGCTGCAAGATAAACTCAATTTAAAATATGGCGATCTGTCTTGGCGTGGGACTTTACACATTCCGAGCCTAACCTTTCAGGCTAGCTCCGGTTTACCCAATGGTTCAAATGGTAGTTTCTACTACTGTTCGAAATCAACGCTTCAACCGATCCGAGCAGTCTTAAGTCGAATGGGACATATCCGATTTGAAAACCCAATCAGTTGCTAATTTGAGAACCGGTGAGTCCAAAGCAGCCTTTTAAATTTGCTTTATTCCTGTTCAATTTTACTTATACTGCTGACGTATTCAAAAATTAATGTATAAGAAAATGGAGACATGTAATGACTGATATCGTCATCGTGAATGGTGCCCGTACAGCAATGGGTGGTTTTCAAGGGAGTTTAGCCGCTGTCACTGCACCAGAATTAGGCGCAGTTACGATTAAAGCAGCCATCGAACGCGCGGATATACAACCGACAGATGTTGAAGAAGTCATTATGGGCTGTGTGCTTCCGGCTGGTCTGAAACAAGGTCCTGCCCGTCAAGCGATGCGTAAAGCCGGTCTTCCAGATTCAACTGGTGCCGTAACCATCAACAAGCTGTGTGGTTCAGGTATGAAGGCCGTGATGCAAGCGGCAGATATGATTAAGGCAGGTTCGGCTCAAGTCGTGGTTGCAGGTGGTATGGAGTCAATGACCAATGCCCCTTATGTTTTGACCAAAGCACGAGCTGGCTACCGTATGGGCCACGGTGACGTTAAAGATCATATGTTCTTAGATGGTTTAGAAGATGCAGAAACGGGCCGACTCATGGGTTCTTTTGCGCAAGATATGGCAAATACAAAAGGCTATACACGTGAACAAATGGATGACTTCGCCATTCGCTCGCTTAAACGTGCTCAAACTGCAATTACTGAGGGTTATTTTGCTGACGAAATCGTGCCTGTCACTGTTTCGAGTCGTAAAGGCGATGTGATTATCGATAAAGATGAACAGCCTTTTAACGCCAATATCGAAAAAATTCCAACGCTGCGCCCTGCTTTTGCTAAAGATGGAACGATTACCGCTGCCAATGCCAGTTCTATTTCTGATGGCGCATCTGCTTTAGTTTTAACATCAGCAGATCAAGCTTCAGCAAAAGGTTTAAATCCGCTCGCAAAAATTGTGGCTTATGCATCAAATTCACAGCATCCTTCAGAATTTACTATTGCACCTGTAGGCGCAATTCAAAAAGTTCTAGATAAATCGGGTTGGAATGTTGCTGATGTCGATTTATGGGAAATTAATGAAGCTTTTGCCATGGTCACGATGTGCCCTATTGATGAATTTAAATTAGATGCTGAAAAAGTAAATATCAACGGGGGTGCTTGTGCGCTTGGACATCCTGTTGGTTCAACAGGTTCACGCATTATCTTAACGCTGATCCATGCATTAAAACGTACAGGCGGTAAACGTGGTATTGCAGCGCTGTGTATTGGCGGTGGTGAAGCGACTGCTGTGGCGATTGAATTGCTTTAATCCTCTGCTGACTCCCTTCACAAAGGGCGATTTAGAGGGAATATTCTTTAATCCTCCCCTAACCCCTCCTTTAATAAAGGAGGGAGACTGAAAATCCCTCTGTAAGAGGGATTTTTTATGCTTACATTTTAGACATAAATTGTTCACATACAGGTCAGCAAAGGCTCTTAAAATAAATGTCGACATAATAAAAAATGGATGACCATTATGCAGCTCAATCACTACTTGAATTTTCAAGGCAATACCGAGGCAGCGTTTAATTTTTATCGTTCTGTATTTGGTGGAGAGTTCCTCAATGTAATGCGTTATGGTGATATGCCTGCTGAGGATGGCATTTCACTGTCTGATGCAGAACAGCAAAAAATTATGCATATTTCCCTACCGATCAATGAATTTACCGTGCTGATGGCCTCTGATGTCAGCGAACAATTTTGTGCACAAACTAACCAACCCTTTACAGTAGGCAGTAATCATTATATTTCGATTAATTTAGAAAGTAGTGAACAAGCTGAAGCTAAACGACTGTTTGATGCATTGTCCAAAGGCGGCTCTATAGAAATGCCTCTCGAAAAGACCTTTTGGGGTGCGCTGTATGGCGCATTTACCGATCAGTTCGGTATTAAATGGATGGTCAATTGCCAGCTTGAAAACGAATAATCACTCATTAAAAGTATTTCGATCTATAAAAAAGCCTCCGAATGGAGGCTTTTTTTATAGATCAAGGCACTTAAGCACCAGTTTGATAATGCGCTTGCGGCACTGCAGTTGAAGCTTGATATGGATTGGTAAAATCACCTAAGCCAGCAGCAGCTTCCGCAATATCTTTACCTTCTTTCACTACAAAAGTATCGAAACCTGAACGCTTCATGTAGTTCAACACATCTTTGAATACATCACCTGTTGCACGTAGCTCGCCTTGAAAACCTTGGCGACGTAACAACGCAGCAAATGAATAACCACGACCATCGTTAAAGCCTGCAAACTCGATAAAGATTGCATCTAACTGGTCAAGCGGGAATTCATTGGTTTCAGGTGAAGCATCAACCGTTACGAAAAGTGCTTTTTTACCAGTTACATTCGCAAGTTGATCTAACTGCTCAACTGTTAAAACCACGTCACCTTGTGGCAACACACCATCTTCACCAATGACTTGGTAAGTATTGTCTGCAATCGAGCCATCTTTAGAGAGGACTTGTAGTGCTGTATTAAGCATATGCACGCTCCTTAAATGGTTGAATGCCAACACGGCGGTAAGTATCAATAAACTCTTCGCCTTCTGCACGAAGGTCTAGATAAGTATTTAAGATTTCTTCAATGATGTCTGGTACAACTTCGGCTGCAAATGATGGGCCTAAGATGTCACCAATTGATGCATCATGGTCGGCATTACCACCCAAAGTGATTTGATAGAACTCAGCACCCTTTTTATCTACACCTAAAATACCGATATTACCGACATGGTGGTGACCACACGCATTCATACAACCAGAGATGTTCAGATCCAATTTACCTAAATTGTAAATGGTATCTAAGTCATCAAAACGACGTGTAATGGCTTCAGAAATTGGAATCGATTTCGCATTTGCTAATGAACAGAAATCACCACCTGGGCAGCAAATGATATCGGTTAAGAACCCAATATGCGCACGTGCAAGATTGTGTTGATCAAGGATTTTCCATAGATCAAACAAATCTTTTTGCGGTACATCCACAAGCGCAATGTTTTGCTCATGTGTGGTACGGAACTCACCAAAGGTATATTTGTCAGCCAAGTCAGCAATCAGGTTCATTTCTTCAACAGTCATATCGCCCGGTGCAATACCCGCACGTTTCAAAGAAATCGTAACGATGCGGTAACCTTTGACTTTATGTGCATTGGTGTTGATGTTGAACCATTGTTTAAATTTCGGCTCTGCGGCAAATTGCTCTGCGAAATCTTCATCCGCATAATCTTGGTAATCAAATGGTGTGAAGTTCTCATCCATTTTCGCCAAGGTATCAGCATCGATTTTTAACGTTTTGATGGTATGTGCAAATTCAGCTTCAACTTTCTCTGCAAATACTTCTGGTGTTAATGCTTTCACCAAAATTTTGATACGCGCTTTATATTTGTTATCACGACGACCGTGTAAGTTGTATACACGAAGTACCGCTTCTAAATAAGCAATCAAATCTTCACGTGGCAAGAAGTCACGAATAAAGCTACCAATCACTGGGGTACGGCCTAAACCACCACCAACTTTGATTTTATAGCCAATCTTGCCTGCTTCATTTTTCACGATATACACACCGATATCATGGAAAGACGTTGCCGCACGATCAGTTTCTTCCAGTGCTGAAACTGCAATTTTGAACTTACGTGGCAAGAAAGCGAATTCTGGGTGGAAAGTTGACCATTGACGAATCAATTCACACGTTGGGCGTGGGTCAGCAATTTCACCCGCAACCACACCTGCATATTGGTCAGTGGTTGTGTTACGAATACAGTTACCCGAAGTTTGAATCGCATGCATTTGAACAGATGCGAGCTCTTGTAACATATCAGGCACATTTTCTAGTGCAGGCCAGTTAAACTGAATGTTTTGACGAGTAGATACGTGCGCATAACCACGGTCATAGTCCTGAGCCAATGACGCAATTTTACGTAATTGTTTAGAATTCATCAGGCCATAAGGTACTGCAATACGTAGCATCGGTGCATAACGTTGTACATAAAGGCCGTTTTGAAGACGCAGTGGACGGTATTCATCTTCCGTCAATTTACCTGCTAAATAACGTTCCGTTTGATCACGGAACTGTGCAACACGTTCATTAACCAGTTGCTGGTCAAAATCAGTATATAAATACATGGCGTACAGCTAGTAATTTCTATTATAACAATGCACAGCATAACGAGATTTTATCTATCAAGAAAATGCGTTTTTTACATATTTAATAGCGATTTTATTGATAAGACTGTCGCAATTTCACTGATATAGCGGATTTCAGTCCTTTACTTTTTATTTATTAATATATTGAATTATTTTTCTATTACTTAGCATAAATTTACATAAAGAATTTAAGCCAATAAAAAGCCCGATAAATCGGGCTTTTTATTTAGCGATGTAAAATCACTTATTTTTTATCTGGTAACGCATACGCAACAAGGTAATCACCAAGTTTTGTACCAAATGAACCATGACCACCAGCCATGATCACAACATATTGTTTACCATTTGCTTCATAAGTCATTGGAGTCGCTTGACCACCTGCTGGTAGACGACTTTCCCACAAAGTATCACCATTCGTTACATTGATTGCACGGATATAGTTATCTTGTGTTGCGCCTACAAACATGACATTACCAGCAGTCGAGATTGATCCACCAAGACCCGGTACACCAATTTTCACAGCAGGTAATTGGAACAATTTCGGTAAACTGTCACGAATTGTACCTATACGTTTTTTCCAGATCACTTCATGTGTATTTAAATCTACACCGGCAGTAAAGCCCCATGAAGGTTGTTTACAAGGTAAGCCAAGTGGTGACAAGAAGGCTTTGATTTCCACACCATAAGGTACGCCATACATCGGTTGCACGCCTTGTTCAGTACCCGCACCTTTCGCAGTTTGTTCACGGTTTGGATCGGTAGGAATCAACTTAGTGACAAATGGCAAGCCAATTGGATTCATCACAGCAACTTGACGGTCTTGGTTCACCGACATACCACCCCATTCGAATACCCCAAGGTTACCAGGGAATACCAATGTGCCATTTTCAGAAGGTGGTGTATAAATACCGTCGTAGTTTAATGATTTGAAATACACACGACACATCAACTGGTCAAACATAGTGGCACCCCACATTTGTTTATCAGTCAATTTATCTTTTGGTGCTAAATCAAAATCAGAGAACGGTTGAGTTGCAGAATAATGCTCACCTTTAGTTTGTGGACCACGTTTTACAGTTTGTGGAACCGCTTTTTCGGTGATTGGCACAATCGCTTTACCAGTACGACGGTCAAGGACGAATGCATTACCTGTTTTGGTTAAGACATAGATCGCAGGAACAATATTACCTGATTTATCTTTGATATCTGCCAATGAAGGTTGTGATGGTACATCCATATCCCACAAATCATGATGTGTGGTTTGGAAGTTCCAGATCAATTTACCAGTCGATGCATTTAATGCCAACATTGAGTTTGCATAGCGTTCATCTAAAGGCGTACGGTGACCACCAAAAATGTCTGGTGTGCCTACACCTGTTGGCACATAAACGATGTCAAGTTTTTCGTCATATGCCAAAGGTGCCCATGCATTCGGTGAGGCTACAGAGTATTTTTGACCTTCGCCTGGCATGGCATTTGGATCTTCCGCCCCTGTATCAAAGATCCACAATAATTCACCGGTATTGACATCATAACCACGGATGACACCAGATGGCTCTTTAGTCGAGAAGTTATCGGTAGTTGAACCGCCAATCACAATGGTTGTGCCAGTAACCACTGGAGGTGAAGTTGGGATATAACCGCCCGGATACGGATAAGGCATATCTTTTTGTAGATCGACTTCGCCGTTATGACCAAAATCACTACATGCTTTACCTGTGTCAGCATTGACTGCAACCAAACGACCATCATTTACAGGCAAGATCACTTTGCGCGGACATTCAGTAGAAGTCGAGCGTTTGTTCTCTAAGCTTTTTGCAAACTGAGTGGTATTTGCAGCGTCAAAATAAGACACACCACGACATGTTAAATGTTGATAGGTATTGTCCGCTTTAAGTTTTGGATCGAATGCCCATTTTTGTTTACCTGTCGCAGGATCAAGTGCAATTAAACGTTGGTGAGTTGTACACATAAACATGTCATTGCCGACTTTAATCGGAGTGACTTGGTTTGTGGTTTCACCTGAGTCATTTTCTGTTGGTAACTCACCTGTACGGAAAGTCCATGCTACTTCTAAATCTTTAACGTTGTCGCTATTGATTTGGGTGAGTGGAGAATAACGTACACCACCTTGTGTACGACCATAGGCAGGCCAATCTTCAGGAGCAATACCCTCAATCGCTTTGGCTGTTTGAGGTTGTGCATTTTTAATTTCACCGTGAATTTCTTGCGGATCATTAAAAATTGAATAGATCATCACGATAATCGCAATCACCAGTGTGCCTGATAATGTAATTTTCGCAGTTTTGCCATTTTCCATACCGCGTGTCACGGCAGGAATCAGTAACCAAAGGCCCAATAAGCCTAAAATATCAAAACGCGGTGCAAGTGCCCAAAAGTCAGAACCTGCCTCCCAAAGTCCCCAAATCACTGTACCCAGCATCAACGCTGCATAAATGTATAAAGAACTGTTTTGAATTTTTCTTAAGTATATTGCTGAAGCCAGCATTAACAGGCCGGCGATAATGTAGTACCAAGAACCGCCAAGGACTGCCAGCCAGATACCACCAATCAATAGAACTAAGGCGAAAATTGCCATCACAACGACGGTAAATGTTCGCATCCCAGTTCCAGTAGATGGGTTGCTCATGTTGACCACCTCTATTGTCGAATGTTGTATTTGGTGCGTGAAACACATTCAACACACCACCGTTTTTATGTCGCAAAGAGAAGTTGTTACAAAAACAATTCAAGGGAAAATATCGTAATTTTTCTCAGAATTACCGAATTGCTTTTATAAGAACTCTAATTTGACATCAATTAAAATGCTGTTTGAAATTTGATACCGCCGACCCACGCATTCTCACCATTTTTGTAAGCACCGACGTGACGGATATATTGAATATTTGGACGAATAGTCAGCCAGTTTGCTGCATGAATACCGTAGTAAATTTCTGCGTCATACTCTTCACTTTGTAGACCGCGTGCATCAACGCTGTTATTGGCAATATTGGCATCATTCACATCATCATTAATGCTGATACGACCTAAGCCTATCGCGATTTCATCTTGAAGACGTGCATCAAATGCGCCTTTGTAGACCAAGCCAATGTTTTGCATATCACTCACATTGTTGGTGTCTGAGTCATGCACAGTCACATTCACAAAACCGCTTAAGCCACGTGAGGCATCGTCTTTGTGTGCTGTCAGTTGTTGTTTCGCCACAATCCAACCACCTTGATGGTGATCTTTTTCATTTACTGGGCTATCAATGACATCGGCATCAGCGGTACTGTAGTAGTAACCTGCACGGTATTCACCCGGTAGCTTTTGTGTCCCCACTTTTGGAGTCCACACCACTTCAGCAGGAATAATCGCACCTTTAGAACCATCAGTACTCAAGTTCCAACCTTTACCACGTTTTAGATTTTCAGGGTTGTATTCATAAACCCCGACTTGTGCGTAGAGTTCAGGCTGAATGTTATATTTCACGCGAGCAGCCCATTGGCTGACTGGCCAGTTGTACCATTGGTCACCGACCCAGTTACCCACTTGTGAACCACAAAGTGCTAAGTTTTGAAAGTCACAGTCAAAGCTGTTGAAATCTTCACCTTCACCAAAACGACCGACTTTAATATCTAATTTTTGGTCTAAGAATTTTTTCTTGATCCAAAAATCAGTCAAACGCCAAGTTTGACCACGACCCCACACTTCTTGTGTTGCACTTAAATGACCGTTTAATACATCTGAAGTTTGAGACAATGAACGGCCATTACGTTCAGTGATATTGATTTGCGCTTCGGTATCTTTCCAACCCGCAATTTTTTCTAAATCGAGATGTGCCCCGATCGCGAATTGGTCCGCATATTCAGTGCCATGACCAGAAGCATGCTTTGCATCTAACAAAGTGGCTAATTCGCCACCATAACTAAAACTAAAATCGTAACCTTTCTGTTGAAGCGCTGTTCGTTGACCGTTCCAATCACCGAACATCCATGGGCTTTCAGAACTGAAAGCATCTGCAGTAGTTGCCGCTTGGGTTGCTGAACCCGCAAGCATTATTCCGAGGCTAAGATATAAAGATCCAAGTTTACTCACAGCTATTTTCATTTGGAGACCTATATACCAATTATGTTAATAGTTCATATAATACTCTCACATTTGTATAATTTATTTATTTTTTTGTTAACAACTCTCAATATTTACATAGATGTTTATCTAATTAAGAGATTTTAAAGGTTTTATTGTTTAACTTATCACCTTTTTTTATACCATTCATAACCAATTATCCGCACCTAAAGTTTTACCCACATGGGTATAAATCAATGCTGATCTAGAAAATTTAATCGGACATGCCAGTTGAGTTTGTGTCATTGTGTCGCCTTCTTGTAGCGGAACTTCAACACACCAATGCCGCTCTTGGGCCAATTGTGAATTTAGAGCTTCGTCCAAACTTAAAACTGGTTCCACACAGACATCTTGAGAGGCAAAAATCTTTTTCCACTCAGCCCATGTTTTGGTTAGTATTTTTCGGGCAATTGCATGCTTAATTTCAGTCTGGTCTTGCGGATCAAATGACATGCCTTGCGTCGCTAAAGCGGGTAAATCTAGAATTTGCGCCAATCCATGTAAAAACTGTGGCTCCAAACCACCTATAGACAGATAGCGACCATCTTGGGTTCGATAATAGTCATAGAAACTTCCGCCATTCAGATGCGCCGTCTCTGCCGCGGTTACCGCATTGGCAGCCAATACGCCAGCTGCAGCCATATTGTTCAATGCGACAGCGCAATCGGTCATGGAAATATCAATATATTGTCCTAAACCGCTACGGTAACGCTCAATCACCGCAGCTAAGATGCCAGTAATCGCATGCATTGATCCGCCTGCGACATCGGCGATTTGAATCCCCATTGGTGGCGGGCCACTGTCTTGGCGTCCGCTATGACCTGAAATGCCCGATAAAGCCAAGTAATTGATGTCATGCCCTGCACGGTCTTTGTAATGTCCGGTTTGACCATAACCCGTAATCGAGCAATAAATAAGTCGCGGATTAATTTCGGCCAAAACTACATAATCCAAACCCAAGCGTTGCATGACACCTGGACGAAATTGTTCTACCACAATATCAAAATCTGAAATTTTGGCTTTGATCAATTCAATACTTTTCGGATCTTTTAAATCTAATGCGATGGATTGTTTATTGCGATTTAAATAACTATGCGCTGTGGCTTGCCCATTGGCATAAGGTGGCATCAAACGAACTAGATCGGGACGCGTCGGTGACTCAATATGCACAACTTCCGCACCCATGTCAGCCAAATACAAGGTCGCAAATGGCCCTGGGAGTAATGTCGAAAAGTCGAGTACTTTCAATCCTTTTAAAGCAGCTTCCATGGATATTTTTCTCTAATTGTGTAGATTTTTTATCCATGGTAGAAATATAAAATGATTAAAACAATGTCATGTTCAGCCATTTACCTTGATAGTTTCGGCAATTTACCATGTAAAAATGGCAAAACCGCTGTTGTAAATTGCCATGATTTCTTTTTTTAGCGTCATTTAGGTCAAACATTTGTGAACATTAAAGAGACTGAAGGATTAAACATGAGTCGTGATACGATCAGTATCCATTTCGTCAACGCAGCCTTAACTGGTGTGAGACGTCTCGGCATGGATGTCGAAACTTTACTGTCTCATGTTGGCATTGAGGCTGAACTTCTACGCCAACCCAAAGCGCGTATTTCACCTGAACAATACACACGTTTTATTAAAATGTTGTGGATGGTGACTCAAGACGAACATGTCGGTTTTGATATTCAACCGCGCCGCTTGGGTACTTTTGCCATTATGTGCCAATTGATTATTCATGCAAAAACCCTCGGTGATGCACTCGAATTGTCTTCGCAGTTCTACAAACTGTTTGGTGATGAATGGTCGGTGACACTAGAACGTGATAAGCACGAAGCACGTTTAGTTCCTCAAATTCCGAAATCTATGGACCCAGACCATTTCATTACAGAAAGTATGCTGATGATTTGGCATGGTCTCGCTTCTTGGTTGATTGAACGTCGTCTGCCTTTAGAGCGTGTTCACTTCGGTTATGAACGTCCTGAACATGCTGACGAATATGATGCCTTGTTTTTTGCACCTGTCATGCAGTTTGATACACCACGAACTGAAATTACATTTGCAGCGGATTATTTAGATTTACCCATTCGTCAAAACGAAGAAACGCTTGAAGAATTCTTAAAAGCGGCTCCTGCACAGTTATTGGTTAAATTTAAAAATACCAATTCATTAACATCTCGTATCCGTGATGTGCTGAAGAGTCAAATTGGCGAAGAAATGCCAACCTTGAACGATGTTGCTTCAATGCTGTATCTATCGCCGCAAACACTACGTCGTCGTTTAGCCGCTGAAGGTAAGAGCTACCAAGGTGTGAAAGATGCCTTACGTCGTGATGCTGCAATTCACTTATTGCTTAATCCAGACTTAACGCTTGAAGATGTTGCACAGCAAGTCGGTTTTAGTGAAACCAGTACTTTCCACCGTGCCTTTAAAAAGTGGACCGGTGTAACACCAGGCCTATATCGCCAATTACATGGTTATCATTAAGCAATATTCAAAAATAGCATTCTCTAAAACCTGATCTCGATCAGGTTTTTTTATTTCGGAAAATCTGCACGTTGTTTTTGACAAAGCAATGGATCGACGGGCGTGATCACGCGTTTGCCATCCTGTATCCGATACATTTCTGCCTTGGTCACATGATCATTTCGATCATACTCACAGGCTAAACCGCCCGTCCCCTCATCTGAGGGATGAATGCGATAGATCATATAAATATAAAAACCGATCATGCATACAAAACCTAAGCAGCCTACTAGTACTAGCCAAGCCAGACCTTTCAACACTCGCTTCACATTTTTATGCATAAGCTGATCTTCAATTTGTACTGAATCGATAGCAACTGATCTTAGCCGATCCTCGCTTTCAATATGCAGGTTGATTTTTATCTTATTCAGCAGCAAGCGTTGACCAAAAATATCAAACGACTCACCCGTTCTCATCATTGCACTGGCTTGATTAATCCGTACACTCAAAAAAACCAATAAAAATTTATAGATCATAGGGACAGGATTATGAGCGAGGCTTACATCATTGATGCCATTCGCACACCGCGCGGCAAAGGAAAAAAAGACGGTTCACTACATGCCGTTAAACCGATTAGCCTACTGACCGGTTTATTGAACGAATTACAAAACCGACATCAATTTGACACCGCTGCAGTTGACGACATTGTACTGGGCTGTGTAACCCCCATTGGTGACCAAGGCGCAGACATTGCCAAAACCGCAGCGATTGCAGCTGGTTGGGATAATGATGTGGCAGGCGTTCAAATCAACCGTTTTTGTGCATCAGGTTTAGAAGCTGTGAATATGGCTGCACAAAAGGTGCGTTCTGGCTGGGAAGATCTGGTGGTTGCAGGCGGTGTAGAGTCGATGTCTCGTGTGCCGATGGGCAGTGACGGCGGCCCTTGGGCGCTCGACCCTGAAACCAATATGGCTTGTGATTTTATACCACAAGGCATTGGGGCAGATTTAATTGCCACCATTGACGGTTATAGCCGAGCAGATGTGGATGCCTTTGCAGCCAACTCTCAGCAAAAAGCCGCAGCAGCCCAAGCCAAGGGTTATTTTGACCAATCTGTCGTTCCTGTTAAAGACAAAGCAGGCGTGACAGTTTTAGCCAAAGATGAATTTATTAAACCAACGACCACAGCAGAAGGCTTAGGCAAACTCAACCCAAGTTTTGCCATGATGGGTCAAATGGGCTTTGATGCCATCGCCTTACAAAAATATCCTGAAGTGGGTGCGGTCAACCATGTACACCATGCAGGCAACTCATCGGGCATCGTAGATGGTGCTGCCGTGGTGTTGCTTGCCTCTGAAAAAGCAGTCAAAGAACAAGGTTTAAAACCACGCGCCAAAGTGCTGGCAACAGCATTGGTAGGTGCTGATCCGACCATTATGCTGACTGGCCCTGCACCTGCTGCACGTAAAGCCTTAGCCAAAGCTGGCCTAACAATTGATGATATTGACCTATTTGAAGTGAATGAAGCTTTTGCAGCTGTGGTGATGCGTTTTATCACCGAACTCAAGGTGGACCCTGCCAAAGTCAATGTGAATGGCGGCGCAATTGCATTAGGACATCCGCTAGGTGCAACAGGTGCCATGATTTTAGGCACACTGATGGATGAACTGGAACGCCAAGGTAAAAAACGCGGTTTAGCGACTTTGTGCGTAGGCGGCGGTATGGGCATCGCAACGATTATTGAGTTGGTATAAGGAGACTAAAATGAGTGCAATTCAATTTGAAAAAAATGCCGACAATATCGTCATTTTAACTTTAGATTCTCCAAACCAATCTGCCAACACCATGAATGCAGACTTCCGCACGGCACTGGCTGAAACGGTAGACAAACTGCAAGCAGATGAAAATATTGCAGGGATTATTTTTCGTTCCGCAAAAAAAACCTTCTTTGCCGGCGGCGACTTAGACGAACTGATTCAAGCTACACCTGAGCATGCGACAGAATTCTTCAATATGACTGAAGAGATGAAAGCCAAACTGCGTTATATCGAAACCCGTGGCATTCCTGTTGTAGCAGCCTTAAATGGTACAGCGCTTGGCGGTGGCTGGGAGTTAGCTCTTGGCTGTCATTATCGAATCGCCCTTAATGATGCTAAAGCGAAATTTGGCTTACCTGAAGTAACCTTAGGTTTACTGCCGGGTGGTGGCGGTATTGTTCGTATGGTACGTTTATTGGGTCTGCAAAATGCATTTCCACTCTTAATGGAAGGCAAGCAAATTGGTGTCGAAAAAGCCAAATCATTGGGGCTGATTCAAGATACTGTAGATAGCCTTGAAGACCTGATGGACAAAGCCATTGCGTGGGTGAAAGCCAATCCAAAATCACAGCAGCCCTTTGATATAAAAGGCTATAAAATTCCGGGCGGTACGCCATCGACTCCTGCTGTGGCGCAAATGCTCGCCATTGCCCCCGCTATGCTACGTGACAAAACCAAGGGCTGTTACCCTGCGCCTGAAGCCATTATGTCGGCTGCTGTTGAAGGCGCTCAGGTGGATGTCGATACGGCGCTCACGATTGAATCACGTTACTTTACTTACCTTGCAACCGGTCAAATTTCTAAAAATATGATCGGCACCTTTTGGCATGGTCTAAATGCTATTAAGTCTGGTGCAAGCCGTCCAAAAGACGTCGCGAAATGGCAAGCCACCAAAGTTGGTATTTTAGGCGCAGGCATGATGGGTGCAGGCATCGCTTATGCCACAGCATCAAAAGGCATTGCAGTTGTACTTAAAGATATCTCTGTAGAAGCTGCTGAAAAAGGCAAAGCCTATAGCCAAAAACTGCTGGATAAAAAAGTAACTCAAGGCCGTTTAAGTGCAGAAAAACGTGATCAAGTCTTAGGCCTGATACATGCCACTGCAGATGCTGCCGACCTACAAGGCTGCGACTTGATCATTGAAGCTGTATTTGAAAATGTCGAATTGAAAGCCAAAGTGACTCAAGAAGCAGAAAGTTACTTGGCAGCCAATGGCGTAATGGCATCCAATACTTCAACCTTGCCAATTTCAGGCTTAGCCAATGCATCTCAAGATCAAGCTAAATTTATCGGTCTGCATTTCTTTAGTCCTGTCGACAAAATGCAATTGGTCGAAATTATTAAAGGTAAAAACACATCAGCAGACACTTTGGCTAAAGCCTTTGACTTTGTGCAGCAAATTGGCAAAACGCCAATTGTGGTGAATGACAGCCGCGGCTTCTTTACCAGCCGTGTCTTTGGAACCTTTGTGCAAGAAGGTTTACGTCTATTGGCTGAAGGCGTACACCCTGCCCGCATTGAAATGGCAGCGCTAAAAGCCGGCATGCCTGTAGGCCCATTGGCGATTCAAGATGAAGTGTCTTTAACACTCTCTGAGCATGTTGCGGCCGAGACACGTAAAGCCTTGCAAGCCGAAGGCAAAGACCTACCACGTTCAGGTGCGGATGAGGTGATTCAGACAATGATTCATGAGTTCGGACGTAAAGGTAAAGCTGCCGGCGCAGGTTTTTATGAATATCCTGAAGGCGGTAAAAAGCACCTCTGGGATGGCTTGAGCAAATGGCAGAATGATAATGCTATTTCTGAACAGGAAATGATAGACCGCTTCCTGTTTGTACAGTCACTTGATACCTTACGCTGCCTAGAAGAAGGTGTTTTGCAGTCGACAGTTGATGGTAATGTCGGTTCAATCTTCGGGATTGGTTTTGCCCCTTGGACAGGTGGTGCACTTCAATTTTTAAATCAATATGGTTTGGAAAAAGCGTTACTTCGTGCCAATACACTAGAAGCAAAATATGGCGAACGCTTCAAAGCACCGCAATTGCTGAAAGACAAAGTGGCGAAAGCTGAGCAGATTTAATTATTCATTTTGAGCATGCAAATTTTGCTGTTCAATCACATCAAAAGGAGCTTCGGCTCCTTTTTATTTTCCTTCTCAGTCGCGTATTTGCAAACAAGCCTAGAATTTACGCGAACTCTCATCAGTTTTATGTTATAAAGTAACAAGTTTTTTGATTTCTTTTTATCCGATTGAGTAGCTTGTTATGACTGATCATACTTCTCCTGAAAAATCACCATGGGGCTGGAAAGCACTGATTATCTTCTGTATTTTAGGTGCGCTATTCATGGGTATTTTCTGGCTTGCTGTGACCAATGAACCAGACTATATGCCGAGCCAACAGAAAAAAGACAATACTCAACAGCATGCATTTAAAAATGCCCCTGTGATGTCAGAAGAAGCCTTGAAAAAGGCGCAAGCTGATCAAGCAGCTCGTGAAGCTTCTGCGCCGACTGCAGCAGATATGCAGATGACTGAAGAACAACATGCACATATGGATGACATGAGCCCTGAACCTACTGCATCGAATGATCATGGCCACTAAGCTTTGACCCAATCTATGCAAAAAAAACGCTTAAAATATTAAGCGTTTTTTTATTTATAAACTTCGAATTTTAGGTATTTAAGCTAAGGTCATATACATATCTTGATGCGGAATATCACAATCTAAATATTCATCACCTTCAACAGCAAAACCCAACGCTGCATAAAAAGGGATAGCATGCACTTGTGAAGATAGTTTTAAATATTCACGTTGCTCTAATTTCGCTTGTTCGATAATGGCTTGCATCAAGATTTTACCAATACCCTGACCGCGATAGGCCTTTAAAACAGCAACACGACCTATACTGTTATTTTTCAACAAACGTGCAGTTGCAATAGCTTTCATCCCATCATGAACAATAAAATGCAGTGAAATCGCATCTTCTGCATCCCATTCATCTTCGGGCGATATCTGCTGTTCTAAAATAAAGACCTGTTCACGTATCGGCCGAGCTGCAGATGCCAGTTGCTCCCACGGACCAAATTGAATATTTAACTGCTGCATCCCTTCATCCTTTAGCATTTACAGCCAATATCTTGCTGGTCCCATTGATCATTCAACAATAATTCTAACGAATGCTTTTGAATGCCATACATGTCTTTTAAAGCTTGGATCTGCGCCAATACCGCTTGATCAGGTTCGACATAGTCTGCACGTTTGGTTGCCAAGATCATTTTATTTTTACTGGTATGTTCAAGTGCCACAAATTCAAAGACTTTGGTTTCATAACCATATGCTTTCAATAAAAGTGCACGAATCGTGTCAGTAAGCATCTCTGCTTGCTGGCCTGCATGAATACCAAATTGCAACATCGGTGCAAGTACTTGCGGCGCTTTCAATTGCGGACGCAGTTCTTTATGACAACACGGCGCACACATGATCATTTGCGCATTTAATCGAATACCGGTATGAATCGCAAAGTCCGTTGCCACATCACAGGCGTGCAGCGCAATCATGACATCTAAGCGCTCAGGCGCATAGGTACGAACATCGCCTTGGAAAAAATCCAGTTGGCTGAAATTCGACTGCTGAGCAACGCTTTGGCAAAATTCCACCATTTTTGGATTCAGCTCAACCCCAGTCACTTTAGGCACTTGCTGGTGTTTTGCTAAATAATCATATAATGCAAAAGTTAGATATCCCTTGCCTGAACCAAAATCTACAACATGTAGAGATTGATCAGTCTCTTTAATCTGACTTAAAGCGCCTGAAAAAATTTCTACAAATTTATTAATTTGTTTCCATTTACGCGCCATGCTCGGAATAATTTGTGCTTTGGCATCCGTAATACCGAGTGGCTGTAAGAAATAACTGTCTTGATCGACATAGCGATGTTTTGCTCGATCATGCCCTTGCTGCTCCGTAGGATTTTTCCCTAAAGCAGGCTGCTTTTTGCTAATGCTTAGCATGGCTTTCTTTTTATTTTTCTTAAGCTGAATTTCTTCATCTAAGGTCATCAGGTTGGCTTGCTTACAACAGCTCAATAAACTTTCGACTTGTTGATACGCAGATGCAATTGGATAATTTTTGGTGATGTCTTGGGTTTTATAACGATATAAACAGCTAAGAAATGACTCACCTTGCAGCGAAATGACTCGTAAGGTCATTTTTTCTAATTGGTCTAATTCACCTTTATACTAACTCAAGATCATGCGATCAAAACGCTGTGTTTCAATGGCTTGCTGAAAGGCTGCTAAAAATTGCTGCTCTTGCGTAGAGGGAGAAGCCAATGATGACATAATATAAACCTAGATAAATTTGCAAAACAATTTTAAATCTTCTTACACCAAAAGCAAAATTGAATTACTATACACTTGTATATTTAAATTATTATAAAAGATACGTTATGAATGCTCCCCATCTTTTAGCTTATGACCCAGCTGAAGAAAGACTGAATTTCTATACCCATGCTTTCGGTGCAGCGTTGTCTGCCATCGCAGGTATCCTACTGATTTTAAAAGGATCATATCTTCCAACTGGACAATGGCTTGCACTTTGGGTGTATGCATTCAGTATGCTGTTATTGTTTTCAGCCTCGAGTCTATATCACTTCGCAGAATCTCCTGAGCGCCGTGGTTGGTACAAAAAACTCGACCATACCGCAATCTATTATTTGATTGCAGGTACTTACACCCCATTTCTGGCAATCGCATTGCCTACCGCAAAAGCGCATTATTTACTCATTGCACTGTGGGTCATTGCTGCAATTGGAACACTATTCAAATTAATTTTCATTCATCGTTTTCAAAAGATTTCGTTGATTGCTTATTTGGTGATGGGATGGCTTGCAGTACTGGTAATGGATGATATGCAACGCTTTTTATCTGATCAAGCTTTAACCTACCTGATCATTGGCGGGCTATCTTATACAATCGGTGCATTGTTTTATGCCTTAAAAAAGGTAAGATATACACACGCTATCTGGCATATTTTTGTATTGATAGGTGCAGGATCACATTTCCTGTCGATTTATCTATACGTGATATAACCCACTGACACTGCATTCTTTAGTGACCCTAATTCCGCAGTTCGTAAGTTGGTATTTCGTATTTTTTTAAGAAATTACGCCTTTTTTAAAAAGATTACGCTTTTAAAACTAAGTTCAATTATTTTTAGTAAGTGTAAGGTCCACCATGGCGTCTTCAAGTGCTGCTGCCACTGAACAGCAACCAACAAATTCAAAATTCCGCGTACTTACAGCAAGTCTTGTAGGTACCACAATCGAATTCTTCGATTTCTACATCTATGCAACTGCGGCTGTAATTATCTTCCCGCATCTGTTCTTCCCTGCAAGTACAGATCCAACAACCGCAACGATTCAATCTCTAGCAACGTTTGCGATTGCCTTTATTGCTCGCCCGATTGGTGCAACATTCTTTGGCCATTTAGGTGACCGTATCGGTCGTAAAGCCACATTAGTTGCCGCTCTCCTCACGATGGGGATTTCTACAGTATGTATCGGCTTGCTTCCAACCTATGCTCAAATTGGTATCGCTGCTCCGCTCATGCTTGCACTTTGTCGCTTAGGTCAAGGTCTGGGTTTAGGTGGTGAATGGTCAGGTGCCGTGCTGCTTGCAACTGAAAATGCGCCAGAAGGCAAACGTGCTTGGTATGGTATGTTCCCTCAATTGGGCGCGCCAATCGGCTTTATTCTTGCAACAGGCTCATTCTTGACCTTAGGTCACTTCATGTCTGAAGCTGAGTTTATGCAATGGGGTTGGCGTATTCCATTCATTGCAAGTGCGCTATTGGTTATTGTCGGTCTGTGGATTCGTTTAAAATTACATGAAACACCAGCGTTCCAAAAAGTATTGGATAAGCAAAAAGAAGTAAATATTCCGTTCAAAGAAGTGATCACTAAGCACTGGGGGATGTTAATTCTCGGTACGATTGCCGCGATTTGTACATTTGTAGTGTTCTACTTAACCACAGTATTCGCTTTACAATGGGGTACAACCCAGCTTGGTTACACACGTGAAGAATTTTTAAAACTTCAACTGGTTGCCACACTTTGTTTCGCTGCCTTCATTCCACTTTCTGCTGTATTTGCTGAAAAATTTGGTCGTAAAACGACTTCGATTGCGGTATGTGTTGTATCTGCATTGTTTGGCTTAGTCTTCTCAAGCATGCTTGAGTCTGGCAGTACTGCGATGGTGTTCTTATTCCTATGTATCGGTCTTGCGATCATGGGTTTAACCTATGGTCCAATTGGTACGGTATTGTCTGAAATCTTCCCAACGTCTGTACGTTACACAGGTTCAGCTTTAACCTTTAACATGGCTGGTATTTTTGGTGCATCTTTCGCGCCATTGATCGCAACTAAACTTGCAACTGGCTATGGTTTATATGCAGTAGGTTACTACCTAACTGCGGCATCAATCCTTTCATTGATCGCGTTCTTAATGATTCGCGAAACTAAAAATGATGATGTGAATAATCAGGTTTAATCTGCACATAATAAAAAAGCCAGCACATATTGCTGGCTTTTTTATGTCTCAAATGGAGTCAATGAACTGATGAATACTCTGTAGTTGACAGCATTTTGATGTAATTCATGAAAGCAACTTAGATCCAACTAAGCAATACACCTTATCTGTTCCAAGACACGGTCATTCACTTAATTTCAAACAGCAAATGAATGGCACGATTGAATTTTATTAACAAAACAAGGTTTGTAGCTCTTCATCAAGAGGAACAATCACCAAAAATTTTATCAATCTTGAACGGTAGGATTTGATTAAACCAACTCGATAATATCAATGGTCGGTGGCACGAGAAAACGAAAAGGTACACCAACCATCCCCGTACCAACAGTGACAAAGACATCTGCATTATCATGCTGATATAGCCCTTTTTTGTGGCCTAAAATTGACACTTTTTTCATTACATAATCAGTCAACCATGGCAGTTGTACCTGCCCGCCATGTGTATGACCCGACAACATCAATGGTCGTTCTGGCAGTTTAGGTACCATATCTACGGTATCAGGATTATGCGACAAAATGATCCAAGGCTTATCTTGTGGCAATTCTGGCAAATAGCGCATATCGGCTTTACCTGCCCACAAATCCCCAACACCTAATAAACGAAACTCATTAAACTCCACCACTTGCCCTTCGATATCCACCACATGATTACTTTCTAATGCATGTTTTAACAGCGCTTGAATAGGCGGACCGGGATATTGCTCATCATGATTACCATTCACCGAATAAATCGGAGCAATAATTTTTTTTAGTACGGCCAGTTCTTCAGCTAACTTATTTTCTGGCTCGTAAGTCCAATCCCCTGCAACCACGACCAAATCAGGATTTTGTGCATTGATCTTATCGACGATCATTTTTAACTGACGTTCATGGCCCGAAAATAAACCAATATGTAAATCACCAATTAAAGCAATGCGTACAGGCTTTAATAATTGTCGTGTTTCATGCAATTGATATCGACATTTTTTCACCTGAATCATGTGCGGCTCGATAAATCGGGCATAGCACAAAAGCCCCGTAACAGCACCGACAAAAATCGCTTCATGTAGTGAATAATAGCCACTCCAGCCTGCATAAAAGCTAAAGAAGAATAAAGGGATAAGTAAATACGAAAGATAGAATGCCAACAAATGTACGAAGGCTTTAAACGGATGAATCGTTTCCGTGCGTGACTGGCTTAACCAAGCTTGGGATATTGCCCAAACGCCCAGCACAGCCAACCCGATATAAAAATACATCACTACGGAATCTAATTCCCACATACATTTGCTCTACAATTTGCCTAACGAGAAAACTCGGTCACTATATTTATCTTTTCACAGCTGACACTTATACTCAAATCAAATTTTTTAGTATGTCTAACAGTATGAACTCAGCTACACCGAAACAGCAAAATTTGCCCTTCATACACAACCACACTAAGGCGGTTTTGCTGAGTTGTAGCCTTGTTTTGACTTTATCTGCATGTAGTACCTTGCCTAAACAGCAAACTCAACCTGTGGAATATGCTTTTAATACCCCGACAGACGATACTAGCCTTGCGAAAATTGTGCTGCCGCTACGTGAACAAAATCCCAACTTAACTGGTTATCATGTTCTATATGACCCATTAGAAGCCTTAGCGGCTCGAATCGAACTGATCAATAAAGCCGAAAAAAGTTTAGATCTACAATACTATATTTGGGATAACGACAAAATTGGTGCTTTGGCCCTACATGCCATGATCAAAGCTGCAGATCGTGGGGTGAAAATTCGTTTATTGGTCGATGACAACAATGCAAAAAAAATGGAAGGCATTTATATGGCACTCGACCAGCATACCAATATTGATGTCAAACTGTATAACCCATACCGCTTCCGACATTTCCGCCCTGTCGATATGGTGCTGGATCTAAAACGTATCAACCGCCGTATGCACAACAAAAGCTTTATTGCAGACAATCAAATCGCATTGATTGGTGGTCGCAATATGAGTAACCAATACTATAACGTCAGTGATAATTATCAATTTTCCGATGTTGACGTCATGCTGGTCGGTGCGGCATCCGATGAAATCATCCATTCTTTTGACGAATATTGGAATGATGATTATGCCTTTCCAGTACGTCAATTGGTCAATCCACGCCACTATAGTTTGCGCTTCGACAGTCTCAAACAACAACTCGATGACTATAACCAAGAAGCCACTGTGGTCAATTATTTGGACTTAGCTAACCGTTCACATGCCTTTGATGACTGGCTCAACAATAAAATCCAATTTGATTGGGTCAAAGCCGAAGTGGTCAAAGATTCCCCGAGCAAAATCAAATCTAAAGCCAAAAAAGAAGAGCACCTCAACTTTCAGCTCCTCAACCGTTTAGATAAACCGGAACAAAGTGTCGATATCGTTTCGGCCTACTTTGTCCCAGAAAAAAAAGGGGCTGAACGCCTAAAAAACCTTCGTGCAGATGGCGTAAAAGTCAGAGTCTTGACTAACTCATTCCAGGCCAATGACGTGCCATTGGTTCATGCTTTTTATAGCAAATATCGTCAAGATCTCTTGGAACACGACGTTCAACTCTATGAATTTCTCTCTAGACCTGATGCAGAAAACCTCAACACCAATACCAAAGAGTTGGCGGAAAAATCTAAAGTTAGTCTAAAAGGTTTAAGCCGTTCAAGCCTACATGCCAAACTGATGGCAATTGATGAAAAACAAGTTTTTATTGGTTCATTTAACTTTGACCCTCGCTCAGCATATTTAAATACTGAAATTGGGGTATTACTGAATAGCCCACGCTTAGCCAAAGCAGTCCACTACACCATGGATGAAAATTTGAGTAAATATGCCTATAAGTTAGTACTCAATGCAGACCAACAGATCAATTGGAAAATTAAGCTGTCAAATGGTCAAACGCGTATTTATCCACGTGAACCGAAAATCAAGTGGTGGCAAAAAGCAGGGGGGAAATTTATCTCTTGGTTGCCGCTCGAAGGCTTTATGTAAGGATTGTGCTGCAAAGGCATCCCCCTTGCAGCATGTATCATTAAATTATTTAGCATCAACTGGAACTGGCGCTTTAAGGACTTTGGCTTGAAGTTCTGCCAATCCCTGATTCATTTTTTGCTGCACTTCTTGTGTCAGACTGTCAACAGTATGACCTACCGAATCAATTGCGGGCAATGTCATCAGATGCGCTGTGACTTTCGGCATTTCTAAGACATTTTTGACATGTCGATCAAAGCTAATGTCTCCGACATAGGGCGCAATATTATCGAGTTCACCGTCCTGATTCACATAGCAAATTAAGCAAATTTGGACTGGACGTTCGGCTTCAATTGCCGCACCTAAAATACGACCATGAATTTTTTTAATTTTGCTGCCATCTGAAGTGGTGGCTTCTGGGAAAAAGAGTACCGGCGTATCTTGTTTTAAGAAGCCCGTAATTTGTTCTTTAATTTTAATCGAGTCGCCAGAGCCACGCTTAATAAATAAGGTGCCACCGCCTTTCGCCAAATTACCCAGTACCGGCCATTTTTCAATTTCAGCTTTCGCCAAAAAGAAAACACGTGCGCCAGAACCCAAAACTGCCACATCTAACCATGAAATATGATTACTTACCCAAAGGGCTGGTTGACGTGGAATTTCGCCATGCACTTTGACTTCAAGATTAAATACTTTGCATAACTTGCGACAAAAATACTGCACATAGCGGGTATTTTGCGGGTTATTCGGGTCTTTATACAATTGATGACGATAAACCAAATAAAAACCCTGCGTCACGGCAACAGCTGCTGCACCGACTTTTTTACAATACAAATAAAATTTTGAAAACACATTAATTTGCGGTGTATTGACGATTTGAGGTTGATTCATAAACGGTTCACTAAAAGGACACGGTGCCACAATTTGGCGTAAATTTTCATCATCATATACCGAAGACAGTTTTTTTGCATTGATCATAAAAACCGAAGTCGAAGATAATATTTTCCCATTTTAATCGTTTTTAAAAATCAAATATTATTTTTATATCGGTTTTAAAGGTTAAAATTATGAATCATTCATATTCAGACAATCCCCCTATTTCTTCATGGCAAGCGTTAAAAGCCATTGCTGGTTTTTCACTGATATATATGAGTGTGCTTTTTTTACTGGCACTGAGCTTTCGCAGCTTTCTCTAATTGAACTGCAGGTCGTACAGCAACTTTGCCATTAATCCCTCACTTAGATTAACCACCGCACTGCATTTTCGCCTAAAATGAATCTTTAAACAGGAGTGTGTGCTGAGTGGAAAATTTAAATCAACATCAAGCGAGCGGTGAACGCGTAATTTTAGTCAGTGTGGCAGTACAAATGCTTGCAGACCTTGATGCCGAAGAATTCCACTTACTTGCTCAATCTGCAGGTGCCAATATTCTGCAACATGTGCATGCTCAGCGTATTAAGCCTGATGCCAAATTATTTATCGGCTCAGGGAAAGCTGAAGAAATTGCAGAAGTAGTCGCAGAATATGAAGCCGAATTGGTCATCTTTGACCATGCTCTCACCCCTGCCCAAGCACGTAATCTTGAACGCATCATGCGTTGTCGTGTGGTCGATCGTACAGAATTAATTTTAGATATTTTTGCCCAACGCGCACGTACCTATGAAGGTAAGTTGCAAGTTGAATTGGCCCAATTACAACATATGGCTTCACGGCTGATTCGTAGTCGTGGCGATCTCGATAGCCAAAAAGGTGGGATCGGCCTACGTGGACCGGGTGAAACGCTGCTGGAAACTGACCGTCGGCTACTCAAGCTGCGTATGGGACAACTCAAAGCGAAACTTGAGAAAGTCCGCCAAACACGTATGCAAGGTCGTGTGGCACGTCAAAAAGCTGCTGTTCCAACCGTGTCATTGGTGGGTTATACCAATGCTGGTAAATCGACCTTATTTAATAATTTAGCAAAAAGTGATGTCTATGCAGCAGACCAACTTTTTGCGACACTTGACCCAACTTTACGCCGTCTACATTGGGATGGTATCGGCAACTTAGTTCTCGCAGATACTGTAGGTTTTGTGCGTAATTTATCGCACTCACTGGTCGAGTCGTTTAAAGCCACCTTAGAAGAAACGTTGGAGGCGACCTTATTGTTACATGTCATTGACTCCAGCAGTCCGGACATGATGGAACAAATCGAGGCTGTCGAAAAAGTACTGAAAGAAATTGGTGTCGATGTTCCGATTCTGCGCGTTTATAACAAAATTGATGTCAGTGGCGAAGATCCTAAAATCATCTATGGCAAGCCACATCAGCCGGAACGTGTTTATGTCTCAGCACATAGTGGTAAAGGTCTTCCCTTATTACGCCAAGCGGTTCAAGAATGCTTAATGGGACAGATTCAAAGCTTTGAAGTCCGTCTAAAACCGGCTTATGGCAAATTAAGAACACAACTGTATGCGCTTAATGTGATCCAAAATGAAAGTTATGATGAACAAGGCAACTTAATTTTGCATGTCATCATTGCCCCGCATAAGTTAGAACAACTGATTAAACAGGCGCATTTACCCATCGAAGAAATTTTGGGAACGCGTGCGCAACAATTTCAACGTCCACTTGAAGAATTTGAAATTAAAGACTAAATCGGTTAAAACTTGATTAGTATAATTTTAACGAAAGACAAAAATGGACTGGATCAAGCGCATCGACTGGAAAGCCTGGATAGGCACTATTGCATTAATTATTATTTTCCGTGAAGGCGCGGTCTGGGTCATGAAGCAATTCAATCACCCAGAATTAGGCAATCTAGTCGGTTTGATTGCCCTCTTGATCGTGCTTTCATTTTGGAGAAAATTCAACAAAATTCCAGCCAGTTTGGTCGATACCAATAATAAAATTATGAAAGAAAGTGCCTTTGCCTTCCTACCTATTAGTGCAGGCTCATTGCTAATGATGATGCATTTAGGCGATGAAATTCCGATGTTTTTGATTGTTCTCTTTGTCAGCACCCTCATACCGCTGTGGGTCTACGCAAAAATGTCTAAGAAATGGCTATAGGAGAATCAACATGCTTTCAATCATCTCTGGATTCATCATTACCCTGATCGCCTATCTTGTCGCAAAACCTATTAATAAAAAATTACCGCAAATCCCCGTGATTGTGATTGGGATGTTTTTCGTCATTGGTATGCTCTATCTTTTTGGCATTTCCTATGAAAGTTATATGGCACAGGTCAATCCACTGTTCAACAACTTACTCGGCTATGTCACAGTGGCCTTGGCCATTCCTTTAGCAGCGATGCGCTACGATGACTTGCCTTTAAAAGCCGTGGGCGGGATTTTAGTCTTTGCCAGTATCAGTGCCGTTGCCCTCCCTATGGGGCTGGCTTATTTGCTGCATTTGTCAGATCCAACCATTATGGCTTTTGCTACACGGGCAGTGACCACCCCTATTGCCATCAACATTGCGACGCTGCTGCATTCCCCGATTCCTTTGGTAATTTTAATTGTAATTTTATCAGGGGTGATTGGCGCAGCATTTTCACCCATCATACTTAAAAATATTCATGATGAACGTGCATCAGGACTCGCCTTAGGACTTGCTGCACATGCGATTGGCACAGCTCAAGCTTGGCAGCGCGGCAGCATTGCTGGGCGCTATGCGGCATTTGGCATGGCGGTAAATGCAGTATTCACAGCAATCTGGTTGCCAACTTTCATACTCTATCTACAAAATATGTGACTGAGCAATCACTTTTAAATGATTGTTTTGTATAAAAAATAAACTTAATATAAATTCTAGGGTACACCACAACACATTGAACGATATGCTGTGGATGTTACATTTTTGGTAAAGGCACTTTTGTGCAACATGTCAACTTTCCCGAATAAAATGTAAATATTTATGCTTAGAGTAGTTGCTCTAAGTTCAG
Source organism: Acinetobacter sp. YH12126 (assembly GCF_013418745.1). Classification (NCBI taxonomy): domain Bacteria; kingdom Pseudomonadati; phylum Pseudomonadota; class Gammaproteobacteria; order Moraxellales; family Moraxellaceae; genus Acinetobacter; species Acinetobacter sp. YH12126. The sequence goes on from NZ_VPBM01000009.1 coordinate 146,837, forward strand.
ATATTACCTAGTATGATCAATAAACCCTCACAAAGTGTATTGATAAAGGATTATTAATATGATCGAAAAAAGTTTGAAATGGGCTGCATTATTCGGTGCTGTAGTCACAAGCTCTGCACTCTATGCTCAAGATCTTACAGGGACTTGGCAACAAATTGACGATAAAACCGGTTCGCCTAAAGCACTGATCGAAATTCGAAAAGATGCCAAAGACACCTATACCGGCAAAATTGTCAAAGTGACGCCACGTCCGGGTTATACACCAAAGGAAAAATGTGTGAATTGCCCTGCACCTTATACCAACCAGCCTATTTTAGGGATGGATGTATTTAAGGGGCTGAAACTTGAAAGTGAAAATACCTACTCTCAAGGAAAAATTATTGATCCTTTAGCAGGCAAAATTTACAGCTTAAAAGGCAAAATTTCTGCCAATGGTAAGCGCTTACATTTACGTGGATATCTGGGGATTTCCGCGATTGGTCGTACACAGACATGGATTCGCGTTGAATAAATTTTAAATTTATTCAGTAAATTGATTTGATATAGGTGAACCACCTACAGGGAATATCTGATGAAAAAATTAAAAGTGAGCCTCTTATTCTTAGCTGCTGTAATGAGTGGTTCAGCTTTTGCTCAAGACCTTTCAGGGACTTGGCAACAAATTGATGATAAAACTGGTTCACAAAAAGCCATTATTGAAATCCGTAAAGAAACTAATGGTACATTCGTGGGTAAAATCATCAAAGTGACGCCGCGTCCGGGCTATACACCACGCGACACCTGCGTAAACTGCCCTGCACCTTATAAAAACAAACCGATTTTAGGCCTTGATGTGTTAACTGGTTTAAAACATGTTGAAGGGACCAATAACTACGACAAAGGCCGTATTATTGATCCACTTTCTGGCAAAATTTACGACACAAAAGTTCGCTTAAATGCCAGTGGAAAACGTCTCACGCTACGTGGCTATATGGGTGTTTCAGCACTCGGTCGTAGCCAAACTTGGATTCGCCAAGAATAAGCTCAGTGTCATAAAAACCGCCATGTTGGCGGTTTTTTTATGCCTAAGATATTCAAATTATTTTAAAAATAAAGTTGACTATTCTCGTAAACTTTCTAACATACGTGCTCATAAATCACGCTTCTAGGGGAAAAGCGATTATGTTTAAAAAAATATTATTCAGCCTATGCACATTCGGTTTGATGAATGGTGCATTTGCAAATGACATTACTGGCACGTGGCAACAAATTGACGATAAAACAGGAGCGGCCAAAGCGATTATTTCGATTCACAAAGAATCAAATAATACCTATACCGGTAAAATTATTAAAATTACACCACGTCCTGGCTATACACCACAAAAAAACTGTAATAAGTGCCCTGCGCCTTATACCAACCAACCGATTCTCGGCATGGAAATTGTTAAAGGTTTAAAGCAAATTAATAATACGAATAATTATGAAAAAGGTCGTATTATCGACCCTCTTTCTGGCAAGGTTTATGATGCTAAAGTGCGCTTAAACAGCACAGGAAAACGTATTTCGATCCGTGCAAGTATTGGCGTTTCAGTCTTGGGCCGTAACCAAACTTGGATTCGTTTAGACTAATCCTCACACCAATAAAAAAGCCGCATCAATGCGGCTTTTTTATTTTTAAATACTTACATCACAGGATTATCGACCGCAAACATGTGCTGATCTTCTAAACGATAGGCCATCAACTGATTGCCCCAAACACATCCGCCATCCACATTTTGGATTTTTGCTGAAATGCTTTTTCCTTGCAAAGCCGCCCAATGACCAAAAAGAATTTGATGGGTCTGCGCTGCTTGTGACTCAAACTCAAACCATGGCTTAAAACCCTTCGGCATAGGGTCATCGAGTGAGTCTTTAAAACTAAACTCTAAACGGCCTTCAGCATCGGTTAAGCGCATGCGGGTCAGATAGTTGGTAATACAGCGTAAGCGCGCATGACCCGACAAATCATCCGACCATAGGTTTGGCTCTTTACCGTACATCACTTGAAGAAACGCATCAACCACATCAAAGTCGTCATGACCAATCACCGCTTCCACTTCCTTTGCCAAGTCTGCGGTTTGCTGCGCAGTCCAATTCAAAGGAATACCCGCATGAGTCAAAATGGTTTGCTCATTCGGAAATAAACACAGCGGCTGCTTGCGTAACCAATCAATCAAATCATCACTTTCTAAAGCGTGAATCACATCATCGATATTGTCTTTAGGATTGATATCCTTAATACCGCGAGCGCATGCCAGCAAAGTCAGATCATGATTGCCCAGTACCGTCGCCGCAACTTCACTATCCACTAATTTTTTGATGAACCGCAAAGCGCCTACCGAGTTTTCACCCCGTGCGACGAGATCACCGGCAAACCATATAAAATCTTGGTCTGCATCAAACTTGATCTCTTTCAGTAAAGCTTTTAATGCTTCAAAACAGCCTTGAACATCACCAATGACATAGTTATAGCGAGTAGAGCGAGTCATCATTATTTAAGCCACCATTTGATCTGCTAATGCGACAAATTCTGCAAGTGTTAGGGTTTCAGGACGCGCCATTGGATCAACCCCTGCATTTTCAAAACCATCTTCAACCAACATGCCTTTTAAGCTATTACGCAAGGTCTTGCGGCGCTGAGTAAAGACATGTGAAACCAAACGCGCAAGCGCTTTTTCATCTTTCGCCACAATCGGTTTAACGGCATAAGGCTCTAAACGGAATACCGCAGAGGTGACTTTTGGCGGCGGATTAAATGAGCCCGGCGGCACTTCAAATAAAAACGTCGGTTTGCAGAAGTATTGAATCATCACCGATAAACGACCATATTCTTTAGTATTCGGTGAAGCGGTAATACGGTCCACGACTTCTTTTTGCAGCATGAAGTGCATGTCTTTGATTTTGTCGCCAAACTCCAAGAGATGAAACAGCAGCGGAGTCGAGATGTTATACGGCAAGTTGCCAACCACGCGCAGAGGACGGCCTTCGGTAAACAGCTCGGTAAAGTCATATTTCAGCGCGTCGGTTTCAACAATGGTTAAGCGCTCAGGATGCGGCACACGGCCCGGCAAACCTGCGGCTAAGTCACGGTCCAGCTCAACCACAGTTAAAGCATCGCATTCACCAATTAAAGGCGATGTAAGCGCAGCAAGACCGGGACCAATTTCGACAATATTGTCACCAGTACGCGGATTTACCGAACGTACAATTTTGGCAATAACACGTTGATCATGTAAGAAATTCTGTCCAAACCGCTTACGCGTGTGATGCCCTTCATCTTTTGGGTTTAGGGCATTAATTTGATACATAAAATTCTCCGCATAGGTTTATTACAACGATTACTGACTTGATTCAAATTCACTCAAGCGAGCAAAAATTTTTTCGGACTTGGTCACATTATCCCGAGCCGCTTTAATTACACTGAGCAATGGCTCTCTTTGTTGCAACAAAGCCATTGTTTCAGATTTCATCATTTCTTCAGTTTCAGCCTGAATGGAGAGCAAACTTTCGCGCATTTCAGCATTGTTTACGCGCTCTACACCCAGTTCAGGATTACCATTCAGTTGAGCCTTCAAATAAAGATTGAAAGTTTCAAAATCTGCTAAAAAGTCATCTAAATCGTCTGGATGAATAGAATTCACATCAGTTAAATTCAGCAAAGAATCCAACACCCGTCCCGCAATAAAGACTTGATTTTTAGCAATAATCGCTTGAATTGCTGAATTGTTTGCTCTAGCCATCATATCAGCCAGAATGTTATATTCAGCTTGAATACCTGGAATGGTTTCACTTACAAGAATTTGATATTCATATAGCGCATTCAGGCTATTTTGATGCTGTACAAGCAGATCAATATTAGCATTGATTGCCTGTCCATCTTGAAGCATTTTATCAGCACCGCCACGATTCGCATATTTTTTATGCATCGCGGTCAGCGCTTGATTAAATTTTTGCTGATTATGTTTAAAGCCATCCACGGCACCCGGTGATGCAAAACGTATAAATCCTTCCGTCTGTTTTGGAATTTGCAGCGATAATACTTTTAATTCACAAAAATGATGATCTGTAGCGAGCGTTGAACATGCTGACAGCATCAACGCTAACGCAATCCCAAAAAATGGGCGAATGATCGATTTCGCCCTAAGCATCTTGTTATTTTCCTGTTTTATTTTTGATAATTTTTTACTATTATTCATATAAAATTCAAACCTTTATTATTAAGTTTCGTTATTTTTCGCACGTGCTAACTCTAAAGCCAAATCAACCGCCACCTGTAAACTCGAACTTTTAGCAAGACCAGTTCCAGCCAGTGACAGTGCTGTGCCGTGATCCACTGAAGTCCGAATAAACGGTAAACCCAAAGTGATATTGATGGCTTCGCCAAAGCCCTGCGACTTTAACACAGGTAAGCCCTGATCGTGATACATCGCCAAAACCGCATCGGCATCTTTTAAATTTTCAGGGGTAAATAAGGTATCAGCAGGTAAGCTCAGGCTCATATTCACCCCTTGAGCGCGATAACGCTCTAGCACCGGATTGATCACTTCAATCTCCTCCATGCCCAAATAGCCATCTTCACCCGCATGCGGATTTAAACCGCAGACTAAAATATGCGGATGATCTTTTTTAAATTTGGTTTTTAAATCATGAATTAAAATATCGATGACTTGATGCAATCGTTCTTGAGTAATGGCATCGGCTACATCACGAAGCGGTAAATGTGTTGTTGCCAATGCGACACGGAGCGTTTTTGTCGCAAGCATCATCACGACACGGTCAACGCCTGCAAATTCTTGATAAAACTCCGTATGTCCGCTGAAATGGATGCCGGCATCATTAATAATCGACTTTTGCACAGGTGCAGTTGCAACACCAACACTTTTGCCAGACATCGCATAATCTGCAGAACGCCGTAATTGCTCCAACACATAGGCTGCATTATTCACATCTAACTGACCTGCAATAACAGGTGTAGTTACAGGTACATGTTCCACATAAAGCTGACCTAGAGCTGCCGAACCCTCCTGCCCAACATAGTCAATCAGTTCAACTTCGAGCTTTAACTGTTGAGCACGCTTGAGCAGCAAATCTTTATCAATAAGAACCACAAGTGGCCTTTCATCTATTCGATTGGCTAAGCTCAAACAAATATCAGGTCCGATACCTGCGGGTTCACCGCTCGTGATATATAAAGGCAGCATGGGTCTATCCTGTGTGTGCAATAGCATTATTATACTGTGTGATGCACATGACAGACCTAATTTTATTGATTAAAAATATCGGACTAAAACTCAAAAATAAGCGCGTTGTGCGACATTGTATGGAATGAAATCGAAAGCAAAACCTGAAATGCCAATGATCCAAATCAATGCAATAAGAATTACAATGCCGCGCTGAACGGCTGACACATGTTGCGGGTACTTCGTTATCAGCCAAAAAGACATACCACCCAGAAGCAATAATCCAATCAACAGATAAACCAATAAATAACTAAGGAAAAATAAAGTGAGCATCATTAACAAAACGATGATCGCACCATCCGCCCCGTGCAAATACACCAAATACAAAAAAGTTGGGCTTAAAACCAAGGCGCTACATAAGCCCATTAATTGCAACCATTGCCGCCAAAATGAGGGTTCAGATGTGTTTTTTAACAGATTAGAATTCGACATGATTTACTTTCATCCACTTTTTTTATAATTTCTGGATTATCTGCTGTTTATTGCTGAAGAAATATACTACAATACAGCGCTTGAAATTTTATATTTTCATTTGTGATTCTTCACGTATTCGTATAGAATCGCGTCTCCTTTTGTTTGGACAGTTTCCATAGTCCAAACCAACTATAATAGGTAGTGGTTTAATGAAAACTCTCAGCGCTAAGCCAGCTGAAGTTCAACACGACTGGTACGTTGTTGATGCTTCTGGCAAAACTTTAGGTCGCCTTGCGACTGAAATCGCTCGTCGTTTACGCGGTAAGCACAAAACTTCTTATACTCCTCACGTTGACACTGGTGACTACATCGTTGTTATCAATGCTGAGCAAGTTCAAGTGACTGGTAAAAAATCACTTGATAAGAAATATTATCGCCACACTGGTTTCCCTGGTGGTATTCGTGAAACTAATTTCGAAAAATTAGTTGCTCACAAACCAGAAGAAATCTTCGAACGTGCTGTAAAAGGCATGTTGCCAAAAGGTCCTCTTGGTTATGCAATGATCAAGAAAATGAAAGTGTACGCTGGTACTGAGCATCCACATACTGCTCAACAGCCACAAGTTTTGGACATCTAAGGGATACAGCACATGGCTACTAACTATGGTACAGGTCGCCGTAAGACCGCAACTGCACGTGTTTTCCTATCAACTGGTACTGGTAAACTCGTAATCAACAACCGTTCTTTAGAACAATATTTCGGTCGTGAAACTGCTCGTATGGTTGTTAACCAACCACTTGAGCTTTTAGAAGCTACTGAGAAATATGACCTTTACATCACTGTTGCTGGTGGTGGTATCGGTGGTCAAGCAGGCGCTATCCGTCACGGTATTACTCGTGCATTGATCGCTTCTGACGAAACTCTTAAACCTGCTCTTCGTCAAGCTGGTTTCGTTACTCGTGATGCTCGTGAAGTTGAACGTAAGAAACTTGGTTTACGTAAAGCTCGTAAACGTCCTCAATTCTCTAAACGTTAATTCGTTTACCGAATCGGACAAAAAACCTTGGCTTATGCCAAGGTTTTTTTATGTCTTAATTTTTTATGAAGATGATGCAAATAGAATAACGATCCGATAAACAAAGAGACTCAAACTCGCAATTAAGCATATAACCGACAATGTTAGTGTAATTGTAGAGATGGTCATTTTGCTTTTTTGTTCTGGGCTATCATCCTCTGCTCCATAATCAGAGGCATAACCTCCAGCGAGTGCCGTATAAAAGCCAATGCCCATAAAAATAACAGCAGCTAAAAATAATAATTTTTGTACAAGTACAATGGTCATCATGCGGTGACAATCAGGTAAATGAATGACATGAAAAGCTATCAAATAAAACAAAACTGTAATTTTCACTGTAGCTGCATTGATATTGCTAAAGTCCCCGTGATTTTACTGTCTAATTTTAGTATCCTATCTTATTCATTTCTCATCGTCTCGGATTATGTCAGTCGAAAATGCACCTCTCCAAGGGATTACGCTTTACAGTCATGCGGATGACTTTCGCTCACACTGGATACGCTATGTACTTGCAGAGAAGCAAATCAAACATAATTTAATTATTGCTGATGATGAAGACGAAGATCTTGCGAGTTTAAATCCCTACAATCAACTTCCGATGATGATTGAAAATGGCCTAAAACTCTATAACAGCAGTATTATTGCCGAATATCTGGATGACCGATATCGTCAAAATAAACTGTATGCAGATGCACCCATGCCTCGTGCAGAGCAACGTCAATATGTATGGCGCTTCGAACAAGATTGGTTAAGACTTGCCGATATTATGCTTCGCCATCCCGATACCCTCAATGAAAAAGCCAAGCAAAAAGCACAAAAACAATTGCGTGATACACTCATTTCACTAACCCCCTTGTTTCAGCATTATCCTTATTTTATGTCTGAACAATTTAGCATGTTAGACTGTATGCTCGCACCTGTATTTCTGCGCCTAAAAGCCATGGGGATTGAGCTTCCCAAACAGCAATGCCGCCCTATATTTCTCTATTGCCAACGCATCTTTAGCCGTCCTGCATTTATCAAATCGATGACATTGCAGGAAAAAAATCGCTATAGCGAGCTTTTAGCAAAAAATTAATTTCCCATAAATATTCGAGTAAGCATTATGTCTGAACAGGAACTACAACTCACTCCAACGCGTCCATACTTAACACGGGCACTTTATGAATGGATTTGTGACAATCAACTAACACCGTACTTACTTGTCGATGCGACACAGAATGGTACGATGGTGCCAGTTCAATATATCCAAGATGGCCAAATTGTCTTGAATATCGCACCTCATGCAACGCATGCGCTACACATGAGCAATGAGACGATTACTTTCTCTGCACGCTTTGGTGGCGTTTCGCAAAACCTCTATATCCCCTTTTCTGCTGTTCTAGGTATCTATGCACGTGAAAATGGTCAAGGCATGTTCTTCGATCCTCAAGAATATGAAGGTATTCAGAATGATCAAAATGCTTTAAAATCAAACGACCAAGAACAACAAGAGCAGCCGAAGAAAAAACCAGGTTTAAGGTTGCTCGATTAAAGAATAAGGAAGCGAATAATGGCTTTTGATTTAGTACAATATTTTGTCGAACAAATAGAATCTCAAAAGCCTACGCTTTTAAGTCATTTAAATCGTGAAGAAAAACGTCAACATATACGTGAAATTAATGCATTAACTTTAGGTGAATTGATTCATCAGCTCCGCAATAATGTTCAAAAGGTTTATCAAGAAATTACTCATCCTGATGAACTCTATATTCAAGAAGTTTCACGCCATCTGACCACCAATTCATCGAATGCATCAATATTAGAACGCTCTGAACTTGAACACCTAACAACTGAAATTTTTCATTTACAATTAAATGAATTAAAGCAACTTCATGATACCGGCTCACACTCACCACAAAGCATTCAAGAATTACTCAATGGACAAATTGAACACCTTTCTGGTCAAGCGGATGATTGGGTTTGGTCAACAAACAACCTAACAGAGCTTCTTGGTTCTAAACCAAATCTGCAAGAAGAGATATCATTAGAAGCATCAATGAAGGAGTTCAATCAAATGGTTAATCAACAACATACTCAAGAAGATGTGACAACTGAAGTACAAGTGCCAACTTGGTCAAAAATTGTAGAGCCTATCGTTGCAGTGGTGATTTTATGGATTCTGGCATCTGCAGCTTGTAATATTTTTTCTTAAGTGGCTTCATTTGTCTAAAACAATGACCTGCTTCTTAAGCAGGTTTTTTTAAATCCAATATTCTAAATTACACGCCTTTAGATCACTTTTTGTTTTCTTTATGTAAATCACTCAGCTTTATTCTGCAAAAATTGAGTTTTGTCACACCATTTACAAAATATTACATTTGAATTTTTGGTAAATTTTATATCAAAAATAAAGTTCTAAAATACATAAAAAATATATATAGCAAATTAAATCACATTTTTTAAATCCTAAAACTTAACGCTATATTTAGAAAATATTATCCTTTTAAAGCAAAAAATTAATTTTATTGCAAAGCCCCATACGCTTCCTATAATTAAATTATGTAGTTAAAAACGCTAGTTTAATTACCTAAATATCTACAAATAATAATCATGTATAACCTAAAAGAGGGGCATAAAAATGGCTAAAGTTTCATTAGAATCACTCACAACAATCGACGGTTTTCATGCAGCGGCACTGGTAGACGGTGAAAGTGGCCTAGCTATGGCGACACAAGGCGGTGGAGATATTGATTTAGAATTAGCAGCTGCTGGAAATACTGAAGTGGTTCGCTCCAAAAGACGTGTTGCTCAGTCACTCAATTTAGATGATCACATTGTCGATATTTTAATTACCTTAGGAAAGCAGTATCACTTGATTCGTCCACTGGAAAATAATGAATCCGTATTCTTATATTTAGTACTTGATCGTGCCAAAGCAAACCTAGCCATGGCTCGACACGAATTAAAAACTTATGAAAAAAATTTAGATTTTGCTTAATTTCACCCAACCCTCTTATGCCAATAAGAGGGTTTTTTATTCCCAAAATGTTTTACAGATTTGAATAAAATTAGTCGAGGAACACCATGAATAAGCAATATATCAATATCGGCATTGCTGGATTAAGTATTCATGATTCAGATCAACTCAAACATCAGCTTTACGCAATTTTTCCACAGCACTTTAATATCCAATGGAAAAGTGCATCTGATGTGAATCTCGATTGCTTATTTATTCATGAGCGTTTTTTTGACACCGAAGGAATTCAAAAAATATTAACACGCCGCGCTTTACCTTGGCTCAAGATCTCGAAAGACTACCAACAATCTGGGCGTGTCAGAAATAATACGCTGTTCCTACCCGTGGATGATAATCAAGAGCTCAATCAATGGATTGATAAACATCTCGTCAGCCATAATGGCCTTAATGAATCCATAGAGCATGCACAAAAATGTCAAACTCAAAGCTTTAGCGATTTTAATTTGGAAGATGATTACTTCAAAAAAATGTATGCAGAAGATAACCATGAAAAATTACACCTATATGATGATCTAGGTACAATAGCGGTAATCGATACCGCGCAAAATATAGCTTGGCTCAACCTCGAGCGTCAACTTCAACACACAGATGCTAGTTTTAAATATGATTTCGCATCAATTGAAGATATGACCCATGTAAGTCGAAAGCACCCCGTCATCCTTCAAGACTGGATATGGAATCTATTTTGGCAAACTCCGAATTTTTACCAAACAGTTCCTGAAGATGGTCATTTTCGAATTTTAAGCTGGCCAAAACCTGCTGAACATTTATCTCATAAACAAATTTTTCAACTTTCTGCATGCTTTATCCAGGGCGCAAAGATATCAACGATTGCAGAACAATATGATATACCCCTCAGCACCGTTCGACAGTTCATTGCTGCGAATATGGCATCACTGAATATTAAAAAAATAAATCTTTGGGATAAACATTACACGCCACCTGAAAAGCATGAAACAACAGAAGAAAAGAACTTTGTACAAAGCTTCTTTCGTAAATTACGCCGTAAATTTGGATTTTAGAATAGGACATCAAACATGATTCTTCAGCAATATAAAATTGTTTTTGCTGGTTCTATGGGTGCTGGAAAAACTGAAGCGATCCGTTCACTTTCGGATATCCCTGTTTTACTTACTGAAGCGCTTAACACTGACCAAACCAGCCATCAAAAACTCGAAACCACAGTGGGTATCGACTACGGAGAAGTGACCTTAGAAGATGGTTTAAAAATAGGTTTATATGGTACCCCTGGACAAAGTCGTTTTGATTTTATTTGGCCTGTGATTTGTCAAGGCGCAATCGGTGCAATTATTTTGATTGATCATAATGTTAATGATCCCCTAAGTGAACTCGAAAGCTACTTAGAAACCTTCCAAAACTATACAGATAACATAGCCATTGGAATTACCCATACAGACGAAATCACAAGTTCAACGAATACTGCTATCTACAAAGATTGGCTGATTAGTCAGGACTTATATTCGCCCCTATTCTTTATTGACTGTCGCAAAAAAACTGACGTTTTACTGCTACTTGAAGCTTTAATTACCTCAATCGAAGTAAATCACTACATTACCGCATAAGGAGCTATTAATGTTTAATGTCACAAAACGCACCGCTTCGAATGAGTTAATACAACATGCCCGTGAACAAATAAATAATATTATTAACAATGCACGAGGCGTTCATTTCATCATGGTGTGTTCAACAGATGGATTTGAGCTAACAAGTGTTTACAAACGTGGGCAATATAACAATAGCAAGTTAGCTGCGGTTAGCAGCTCTATCCTTGCAATGGTGTCAGCATTTATTAAAGAAATTCATTTGGTCGGTTGTCAAAATATAACCTTAGATGCCGAAAATGGAAAAGCGATACTTGCATCTGTTGCTGCACAAAATCATCCCATGATTATTGTAGCATTGACAGATAAGGACATTTTATTAGGCCAAGTCTTATATATGCTTAAAGCTGCAACGCAATCAATTATTTCAGCGGATCAATGACCTTGATAGAAAGATTGAGGACGTCTTACTTTATATTTGAGTGAGAAATATTCATATATTATCCACTTACAACATATTCATTTTCCTATTCTATTCTTCTATTCTTCTATTCTTCTATTCCCCCTTTTTTCCCCACATAAAAAAACACCCCCTGCACGAGTCAGGGGGTGTTTTGAATAATGAGCTGGCGATGACTTACTCTCACATGGGTAACCCCACACTACCATCAGCGCTAAGAGGTTTCACTTCTGAGTTCGGGAAGGGATCAGGTGGTTCACTCTTGCTATTGTCGCCAGCACAA